>JASLFR010000033.1 GCA_030150565.1 Cardiobacteriales bacterium
AGTATTTTGCGCATTCCCTGTCTATCTTTTTTAAATCATAAACATTTAAGAGTGAGAGATGAGACGCAATATATCAGGTTTTACCCTTATTGAATTGATGATTGTAGTGGCAATCATCGGTATTTTAGCGATGTTCGCACTGCCCGCCTATCAAGATTACACAAAGCGCACACATGTGGCTGAAGGGTTACAATTAGCAGGCGCTGTAAAAAATGCAATTACTGAGAGTTACGCAACAAATGGCACATGGCCAGCAACTCCAGAGGAAGCGGGTATTGCAAATCCAAGAGATATTAAGGGTAATGCAGTTGAGCGTGTTGAGCTAATCCCCGTTGCTAATAGTGCTGACCCCAAAGAGGGGAATAAAATTCATATTGAATATAATGCAAAAGTGAAAGATAGCGGAAGATTAGTGCTTGGCGCTACTGCTGAATCTGGTTCAGTAAAGTGGACTTGCGGACTTTTGGGAACCAATGTGGAACAGAAGTATCTCCCCTCTAATTGCCGTGGCAATATAACCCCTTAAATTAAATTTTTTGATAAAAATTGGAAGCGTCTCCTCGAAAGAGGAGGCGCTTTTCTCTTTTTTGAGAATAACACTCTCTTTTTGTCTCCTATATGATACGAAATAAGTGATAATGCCCTATTATTGAACGATTTTTGTAGTAAAAAGCATAAAAAAGCGGTATCCTTAGAGCGATTGGATAGAGGTTTTTTCCAAACAATTAGCAGGATTAATAGAGATCTAACGCAAGGAGCTAGGGTGAGCCAAAATTTGCACAAAAGTGTTCTTTTAGAGGAGTCTTTAGAAGGATTAAAGCTATCTGAAAAGGGAATTTATGTAGATGCGACTTTTGGGCGTGGCGGACACTCCCGTGCAATTCTCTCTCAACTTGAAGGAGAAGGAAGGCTCATTGCGATCGATCGTGATCATACCGCTGAGGAGCATGCAAAAAAGCACTTCTCAGATGAGCCAAATTTCACCTTCATTCGTGGGCGAATGGGGGCTATTAAGGAGCATCTGGCAAAGATTGGTGTTGAGAAGATCTCTGGAATTTTGATGGATATCGGTGTCTCATCACCACAACTTGATGAAGCGGAGCGGGGGTTTAGCTTTATGAATGATGGTCCGCTCGATATGAGAATGGATCAGAGTCGCCCCTTCACAGCAACCGATTGGGTGATGAATACAGAGCTCGATGAGATGATTCGTATCTTTAAAAGTTACGGAGAGGAGCGCTTCTCAACACGCATCGCTCGTAAAATTGTGGAAAAACGTGCAGAAGCGCCGATCGACACCACAGCAAAACTTGTGGAGATTATACGGGAAGCGATCCCTTTTGAAGATCCTAAAAAACATCCTGCAACTCGTGTGTTTCAGGCGATTAGAATCGCTGTTAACGAGGAGTTAAAAGAGCTTGAAGAGATTTTAGAGGCCTCTTTAACCCTTCTTAAAAGTGGCGGACGCCTTGTTGTCATCACATTCCATTCGCTTGAAGATCGGATTGTGAAAAATTTTATGAAAGAGCAATCAACAACTGTTGATCTCTATCCAGATTTACCGATCCTGATTGAAGGGAAAGCGGCAGAATTGAAGTTGGTGGGGCGCGCAATTAAAGCGAGCCCTGAAGAGTGTAGAGAGAATATTAGAGCCCGCAGTGCAGTATTGCGGATCGCGGAGAAGTTATAGATGAGATTTTCAGCCATTGTTTCACTACTTGCGAGTATGGGGATCTTAGTTGTTGGGTTGATTACCGTTTTTAATGTACATAAACGGTATGAGATCAGTATGGAGATCGCCCTTCTTGAAGAGGATAATTTCAATCTCCTAGAGGAGCGTAAAAAGATGCGCCTTGAAGAGAGCATGTTGATTACAGGCGCTCTTCTTGATCGTCAAACTCGTGAAAATTTAGAGATGGTGATTCCTGACTATAACGCCATCGTCTATGTGATTGAGCGCCCTGATGAAATTCAGATGGTGGAACGACTTCTCTTAGAGAGCGCAAAGAACTAAAATAGCGACTCCTATTTTAGCTGCTTTGAGAGTTTGTCCCCTTTATGTTGCAAAAGTTACATCGAAAATTATTTCCACCCAATTGGCGTCAATATTATCTCTTTGGATTTTTGCTGCTCTGCGCCTCTATCTTAATTTTACAAGCCTTCTTTCTTCAGTTTTACGATACGCAATTCCTCCAAGCAGAGGGGGGAAAGCGTTATATTCGTAATCTTCAAACGCCGTCTGCTCGAGGCACCATCTATGATCGAAATGGGGAGACAATTGCAAGCTCGGCAGAGGTTCACTCTGTCTGGGCAGACCCCTCTATTTTAATCGATCATCGTGATCAATTCCCACAACTTGCCCAAGTGTTAGGAGTCCCCCTAAATGAGTTAACCGCTCGTTTAGAACGGCTCCGTAAACAGCGTTTTATCTGGTTAAAGCGTCAGCTTCCCCCAAATGAGGGGCTCGCAATTCAGCAGCTGAAAATTCCTGGGGTTGAAGTGCAAAGGGAGTATCGCCGTTACTATCCTCACACTGAGATTATGTCCCACCTTTTAGGGTTTACCGATATTGATGATCAAGGCATTGAGGGGATTGAGAAGTCCTATCAAGATTGGTTAGTAGGGGATAGCGCGCGCCGCCGAGTGATTAAGGATAGTCGCGGGCGAATTGTGCGGGTATTGGAGGAGCATCCTCCTGAAAAAGTGGGGCAAGATTTAACCTTAACAATCGATCATCGCATTCAGATTATCGCTTACGATGCGCTTAAAAAAGCGGTAGATCTCCATAATGCAAAAGGGGGGAGCGTCATCGTTGCTGATGGGCATACAGGGGATATTTTAGCGATGGTGAATCAACCTGCAGGAAACCCAAATCGTATTGCCGATCGTAAAGCGATTCTTCTAAAAAATAAGGCGCTCACCGATCTCTTTGAACCAGGATCAACCATCAAACCCTTTATTGTGGCGATGGGGCTCGACTCTGGAAAATGGCACCCTGATAGTATGTTAGCGACTCGCAGTTTTCGGGTAAAAGGGCATCCGATTACGGATGTATCGAAGCGGGATCAGATGTCGCTTACGGAAGTGATCATCCGTTCAAGTAATATTGGAGTTGCGAAAGTTGCGCTCTCTATCGATCCTGAGGTGTTGTGGAATATCTTTACCGATTTAGAGATTGGCGAGCGGAGCCATCTTGGGCTAATTGGGGAGCCTCGAGGGACGAAGGGGGATCTTCGCCAATGGCAACTAAATGATTTTGAGTATGCAACAAAATCGTACGGTTACGGCTTGAGTATCAACTCTGTCAAACTTGCGCAGATCTATACTGTCTTTACCAATGGTGGTGTCTACCGCCCTCTACGGATTGCGATGCATGAGCCGATTCAACCTGAAAAGAGAATCTTTAGTGAATGGGCGACTCATGAAGTGCTCTTGATGATGGAGAAATCGCTCGACCGCTCCTTAGGAGGGGGTGGATGGCGTGCGCGTGTGCCTAAATATCGTGTGGCAGGAAAATCGGGAACCGTTCGTAAAAGTGGGGGGCGTGCAGGGTATAGTGACCAGCGTCACCAGAGCTTCTTTGTGGCAGTCGCTCCTGTAACAGCACCCCGTTATATCGTCTCTGTTGTGATTGATGAGCCGAGAGGGGATGCGTACTATGGGGGAGCAGTTGCAGGCCCCGTTATCTCGGAAGTGATGGGGAATACATTGCGGATTTTAGGAGTTCGTCCTGACGATTTAACCGAGCCACTCTGATCGATCATTCACAATAGTAAGGATAGATATGACCCATTTAAATCTTACTCTCCGCTCACTCTTTGAGCGGGCAGAGCTTAATACTCTATTAGCTGATATTCCTCAGGAGCTACACCAGATTGAGATTGGATCTCTCGCACTCGATAGCCGTTTTTTGAAGAGAGGTACCCTCTTTTTTGCCCTTCAAGGGGCGAATCATCATGGGCTCGATTATCTTAAGGTGCTGGAGAAGGCATCTGTCTCTCTCATTATTGCAGAGCCTTTCTCTGACTCTGAAAGAGAGATTCCAGAGAGTGAGATTCCGCTGATCACACTCCCCAATATTGCCTCCTATATTCCACAATTAGCCGCCGCTTTTTATGGAAAAGCTTTAGAATCGCTCAATCTTATTGGGATTACAGGGACAGAGGGGAAGACCTCAGTAAGCCAATTTATTGCCAAAGCATTTAATGCTTTAGCAAAAGAGTGTGCAGTGATTGGGACAAATGGGATCGGGTTTTTAGATAATCTTACCGAGAATACACATACAACCCCCGATCTTCTTGCGCTCTACCAATCGCTAGCGGAGATTGAGGCGGAGTTTCAAACACGATCGATTAATCAAGATCAACCCCACCCTGTCGCCCTTGAAGTCACCTCCCATGCACTCGATCAGAAGCGGGTTGAGGGGCTCTCTTTTGCGGTGACGCTTTTTAATAATCTAAACCGAGATCATCTCGATTACCATAAAACGATGGAGGCGTACGCAGAGGCGAAGCGCCGACTCTTCTTTGAGTATCGAGCAGCGAGCTCTGTCATTAATCATGATGATTTAGAGGGGCGAAAGATCTTATCAGAGCTTTCAAAGAGTGATCCTCATCGCCGTTTAATCAGTTATGGGCAGAGAGAGGCGAATTATGAGAATCATCTCTTAATTGACCAATTGAGATTGCATCATCAAGGATTGAGTTTTACGCTCCACTATCGTGGTGAAAAATACCCTATTGAGAGCGCTCTTTATGGAGGATTTAACGCTTACAATTTAACGGCGATGATTGGGGCGCTCTTAGCTTTCGAGATCCCTATGGAGGAGATTGTGAGCATTATCCCCAAAATCACCCATGTAAAGGGGCGCATGGAGATGATTCCGCTAAAGAATGGCGCGGTTGGTGTTGTTGATTATGCACATAAGCCGAACGCTCTAAAAGAGGCGTTAATCTCCCTTAAAGAGCATTTAAGCGGGGGGCGATTGATCACTCTTTTTGGATGTGGTGGGGATCGAGATCGTGGAAAGCGCCCACTAATGGCAAAAATTGCTGAAGCAGAATCGGATTACGTTATCGTAACGAGTGATAATCCAAGAACAGAATCTTCCGAAGCGATTATTGATGAGATCTATAGCGGTTTTATCGAGCCAGATGCCCCCAATAAGCGGCGGAAAGAGGATCGAAAAGAGGCGATTTTAGAAGCGATCGAGTTGAGTCGAGCGGGCGATATCATTTTAGTAGCAGGAAAGGGGCATGAAGATTATCAGATAGTAGGGGATAAGGTGCTGCACTTTTCTGATAGTGAGATCTTCACCCAATATAATGAGGAGTAGAGCATGAATTTAATGGAAGCGGCCACCATTATGCAGGGTGAGTTGATTGGAGCGGACCTCAAATTTTTAGGAGCGAGTAGCGATACCCGTACGATTGTTGAAGGGGGGCTCTTCTTTGCATGGCGAGGGGCGAATTTTGATGGGCATCGCTACTTAGCGGAAGCGGCGGGGAAGGGGGCGGTTGCAGCTGTTGTTGAAGAGCATGTGGTAGAGAGTGATCTTCCCCAAATTGTGGTTAAAGATTCTCAAAAAGCGCTTGGTCTGCTTGCTAAAGCGTGGCGAGAGGCGTGGCACGGCACATTGATCGCGCTAACGGGCTCAAATGGTAAAACAACCTTAAAAGAGATGTGTGCCTCGATTCTCAATCAGCGGCGTCAAACATTAGCAACAGATGGAAATTACAATAATCATGTGGGGTGTCCGCTAACGCTTCTCCGTCTAAGAGCGGAGGATCACTACGGAGTGATTGAGATGGGGGCGAATGATTTTGGTGAGATCGATTATCTCACACATCTTGCTCAACCCGATATCGCAATTATCAATAACGCAGGTGCGTGCCATCTTGAGGGATTTGGTTCGGTTGAAGGGGTTGCGAGAGCTAAAGGGGAGATCTTCAATGCGCTTAAAGGAACAGCAATCATCAATGGAGATGATGCCCACTCCGATTACTGGCTGAAGCTTTTAGCAGAGCAGGGGCATCCTGCGTACACTTTCGGCTTAGCATCTCACCATACCGTCTATGCAGATTCAATTGAGGGGAGTACTTTTCAGCTCCATCAAAAGATGACTCCAAAAGAGCCCCAAACGATTGCGATTACGCTCAATTTAATTGGGCGCCACAACATTCAGAATGCAACCGCAGCCGCAGCGGCAACCTTAGCATTGGGTATTACGATGGAGGAGGTTAAGGCGGGATTAGAGGCGTTACAATCGGTAGCGGGTCGCCTTGAACAGATCCCATTGAGCGATCATATCACCTTGATCAATGATGGCTACAATGCCAATCCTAACTCTCTAAAAGCGGGAATTGATGCTTTAACGAGCGATGATCGTTGGGTTGTTCTAGGGGATATGCGGGAGCTTGGAGCGGAGGAGCGGGCGATTCATCGAGAGTGTGGAATTTATGCCAAGAGTGAGGGGGTGAGTCGCCTCTTCACGATCGGTACTCTTTCAGAAGAGAGCACCCACTCTTTTGGTGAGGGGGGATACCATTTTGAGACGCATACTCAATTGATTGAGGCGCTAAAAGGGGCGATCTCTCAGTATGAAGGGGATTCGCTCTCCATCTTAGTGAAGGGCTCAAATAGTATGAATATGCAATCGGTGATTGAGCAATTGCGCCCTTAAATGGTTTAATAGCGCCCTTGTTGTTGATGAAAAGGAAAATTGAATGCTTTATGCACTTACGCAGATGTTGGCAGATTCGTACAGCTTTCTGCGCGTTTTTGATTATGTGACGATGCGAGCGATCACCGCTGCTTTAACAGGATTGATTGTTACGCTTCTCTTTGGGCCACTCTTTATTCGTCGTTTACAGGCGCAACAGATTGGGCAGTTTGTCCGTGATGATGGGCCTGAGTCTCACCTCTCAAAGCAGGGGACGCCTACAATGGGGGGTGTTCTCATTATCTTTGGAATCACCCTTTCAGTTCTGCTCTGGAGCGATTTAACCAGTTTTAGAGTCTGGATTGTTCTCTTCGTTCTTTTAAGTTTTGGGTATATCGGTTTTATTGATGATTACCGTAAAGTGGTAAAGAAGCAATCACTTGGCTTGCGTGCTAAAGAGAAGTACCTCTATTTAAGTATCGCAGGGTTATTAGCGACCCTTGGGCTCTACTTTACAACAGAGGATCATTCCCTCTTAATCCCCTATTTTAAAGATTTAGCGCTCCCTCTTGGATTGCTCTTCATCCCCTTTGTCTATTGCGTGCTTGTTGGCTCAAGTAATGCGGTCAATATTACAGATGGTTTAGATGGATTGGCGATTATGCCTACGGTTATGATCGCTGGAGCGCTCTCTGTCTTCGCTTATGTAGCAGGGCATCACCACTATGCGGAGTATCTCAATATCCCCTCTGTTCCAGGTGCAGAAGAGATGGTGATCTTTGGCGCAGCAATCTTTGGCGCAGGGCTTGGATTCCTCTGGTTCAATACCTATCCTGCTCAAATTTTTATGGGGGATGTGGGCTCCCTTGCATTAGGGGGCGTTTTAGGAGCGATGGCGGTGGTTGTGCGTCAAGAGCTTGTCTTCTTTATTATGGCGGGGCTCTTTGTGATTGAGACCCTCTCAGTAATCATTCAGGTGGGTTATTTTAAGATGACGGGGCGACGTGTCTTTAGAATGGCGCCGATTCACCACCATTATGAGTTGAAGGGATGGCCTGAACCGCGGGTAATTGTACGTTTCTGGATCTTTACTGTTATTCTCGTTCTCATTGGGCTCGCTTCCCTAAAAATACGTTAATATCAGAGGGTTAATAGCTCAGAGTGGGATCTCAACTTTTTGGTTAGTGATTCAAAGATAAAGAGCGTATAATCTGAGGTAGTATTTTTGTAGTGCAGAATTTTCCCCTGCTATTTTTGATGAAAAGGGGAGGATTGGCACATTTTAATCCTGAAGAAGTAGGAGTTTTTAGCAATGAAGAAACCTGTACGAGTTACCATTACTGGCGCAGCTGGAAATATCGGTTATGCCATGGCCTTTAGAATTGCTGCTGGCGATATGCTCGGCCCTGATCAGCCTGTTATCCTGCAGTTACTTGAGATCACCCCCGCACTTGATGCATTAAAAGGGGTTGTGATGGAGCTTAACGACTGTGCGTTCCCCCTTCTTCAAGATGTCATTGCAACGGATGATCTTTCAGTTGCGTTTAAAGAGACCGACTATGCACTTTTAGTTGGAGCTCGTCCTCGTGGTCCTGGTATGGAGCGTAAAGATCTTCTTGAAGCGAATGGAGCGATCTTCGGCCCACAAGGTAAGGCGATTAACGATTACGCAAGCCGTGATGTAAAAGTTGTGGTTGTAGGTAACCCTGCAAATACAAACGCACTCATTGCGATGAAGAATGCGCCCGATATCAATCCTAAACAATTTACAGCATTGACCCGTTTAGATCACAATCGTGGTCTTAGCCTCCTTGCAGAGAAGCTCAATGTGCATGTGAATGATATTCAGAAGATGACGATCTGGGGTAACCACTCATCAACACAATATCCCGATTTAAGCGATACACTCGTAAATGGTAAGCCTGCATTAGAGCTTGTAGATCGTGATTGGTATGAGAATGAGTTTATTCCCCAAGTTCAGCAACGTGGTGCTGCGATTATTCAGGCGCGTGGAGCGTCATCAGCAGCGTCAGCCGCTTCTGGTGCGATCGATCATATGCGCTCATGGGCACTCGGTACTAAAGAGGGTGATTGGGTGAGCATGGCGATTCCATCAGATGGCTCATATGGTATTGAAAAGGGAGTAATCTTCTCTTATCCCTGTATCTGTAAAGATGGTGAGTATGAGATCGTTCAAGGGCTTGAGGTGTCAGAATTCTCACAAGAGAAGTTTGATGCAACAGAGAAAGAGCTCAGAGAAGAGGCTGAAGCAGTAAAAGGACTCTTTGCATAATTTAAAGAGCGACTAAAATAGAGAGAGGCTATATTTTGATATAGCCTCTTTTTTATCAGTTAAATTAATTGTAGAAGGGTAGAGAGATGAATCATGGGGAGAAAAAAGGGCTGTTGCTCGTTAATTTAGGAACGCCAGATGCACCAACAACAGAGGCATTACGCACCTATTTAGCAGAATTTTTGAGTGATCCACGAGTGATTGAGACGCCGCGTTGGATCTGGAATATTATTCTGCATGGAATTATTCTGCGCACACGTCCTAAAAAGTCGGCAGAGAAATATGCCACCATCTGGACAGAGAAGGGTTCACCGCTTCTCTTAATTACAGAGGAGCAAGCGGAGGCGATGCGCCAAAAGTTGCCCAATAATTATGAGGTTGAGATCGCTATGCGTTACGGATCGCCATCAATTGAGTCGGGGATCGATCGCTTATTAGAGAGAGGGGTTGATGAGTTAATTATATTTCCTCTCTATCCTCAATATTCGGCAGCAACGACCGCTTCCGTCTCCGATAAGGTGGGAGAGGTGCTTAAAAAGCGCCGCTTCTTCCCAAAATATCGAGTATTAGGCTCTTACTATAAGAATCCGCTCTTTATTGAAGCGTGCGCAGCGCAGATTAGAAAATCGACAGAGGGATTAACGCTCGATAAGTATGTCCTCTCTTATCACGGTATGCCAAAAGAGACTTACGATCTTGGCGACCCATATTATGATGAGTGTTTAGAGACAACACGACTCATTGCAGAGGCGATGAATGAGCCCCTTGAGCGTTTTGAATCAGTCTTTCAATCTCGATTTGGGCGTGCTGAGTGGCTTCAACCTTACGCTTATGAGTATTTTACTGAGTCGCCAGAGCGGGATAATATTAGAAAAATTGCGGTCTTCTGCCCAGGATTTAGCGCAGATTGTTTAGAGACACTCGAAGAGATGGCGGATGAGAATCGTGAAGAGTTCCTCAATGCAGGGGGGGAGGAGTATACCTTTATCCCTTCACTCAATAGTAACGATGATCATATCGATGCATTGATTGATGAGGTGATGAAGGGGTAGATCCGACTTTTTAAGTGGCGATAAAAAAGCCTGAAGTGTTATCACTTCAGGCTTTTCTCTTTTTTAACTATTTTTTACTCTTTATCAGCTGCCAACATCTTCTCTAAGTGATGAATGTTGACTCCACCTTTTAAGAAGCCTTCATCTTCCAAAATACGAAGATGGAGGGGCGTATTAGTCTTAATCCCCTCGATGACTAACTCATTAAGCGCATTTTTTAGGCGCGCAATCGCCATTTCACGGGTAGGCGCGTGAGCGATAATTTTAGCGATCATCGAATCGTAGAAGGGGGGGACACTGTAATCAGAGTAGATGTGAGTGTCGATTCGAATCCCAGGGCCACCAGGGGGGTGGTAGGTTGTAATCTTTCCTGGTGAAGGCATAAACGTGGATGGATCTTCCGCATTGATACGGCACTCGATCGCGTGCCCATCAAATACGATCTCTTCTTGCTTGATCGTCAATGGCATACCACTTGCGATTTTAAGCTGTTCACGGACAAGATCGACCCCTGTTAACATCTCAGTAACTGGGTGTTCAACCTGAATACGGGTATTCATCTCAATAAAGAAGAATTCGCCATTCTCATAGAGGAACTCAAAAGTGCCCGCTCCACGATAATTGATATTCTTACACGCATTAACACACGCTTCACCAATCTCACGGCGCTCTTCTGGAGTAATTCCAGGGGCAGGTGCTTCTTCAAGTACCTTTTGGTGACGACGCTGAAGTGAGCAATCCCGCTCTCCAAGATAGATTGCATTCCCTTGCCCATCTGCAAGTACCTGAATTTCAATATGGCGAGGGTTTGCAAGATACTTCTCCATATAGACTTCAGGATTACCAAAGGCCGCTAACGCTTCAGAGCGGGTGAGTTCGATCGCTTTTAAAAGATCCTCTTCACGCTCAACAACTCGCATTCCACGACCACCACCACCGCCTGATGCTTTGATGATGACAGGGTAGCCAACCTCTTTAGCAAGAGCGATATTTGCGTTTTTATCAGTTCCGAGTGCATCTTCCGAGCCAGGAACGCAGGGAACGCCTGCCGCAATCATCGCCTTTTTAGCAGAGACTTTATCCCCCATAATTCGGATGGTTTCCGCTTTTGGACCAACGAAGATAAATCCTGATGATTCTATCTGCTCTGCAAAATCAGCATTTTCAGCGAGGAATCCATATCCTGGATGAATCGCTTGAGCATTTGTTAATTCAGCCGCAGCAATGATGCTAGGGATATTTAAGTAGCTCAAAGTGGGGGAAGATGGGCCGATACAGACCGATTCGTCCGCAAGGCGCACATGTTTAAGATCGCTATCGCCTGTTGAGTGCACCGCTACTGTCTTGATACCGAGCTCTTTACACGCTCTCAAGATACGTAGCGCAATCTCACCACGATTTGCAATTAATACTTTATCCAACATTTTTGTCACCTTATTCAAGGATCATTAAAGGTTGATCGTACTCAACAGGATCCCCATTCTCGACAAGGATTTTAACGACTTTTCCTGAGATATCGCTCTCGATCTGATTGAACATCTTCATCGCTTCGACGATACAGATTACATCACCAGCATTTACCATTTGACCAACTTCTACAAAAGGATCTGAAGTTGGGGAGTTTGCGCTGTAGTACGTTCCTACCATTGGAGATTTAATCACTCGCCCTTGTGGCATAGCGTCTGATGCATCTGCCGCTGCTGGAGCTGCTTGTGGCGCATTAACGGCTGCTGGTTGCTGCATCATAGGGTTCATCGCCATCTCAGGCATCATAAATTGGGGTGCTGCTTGCTGAACAACTACCCCCTCTTTAGGAAGGCGTGAAATGCGTAACGATTCTTCCCCTTTAGTGAGCTCAATCTCCCCGACGGTTGAATTGTCGAGAAGCTCGATTAATTTTTCAATATCTCTAATATCCATCAATGTAGGACTCCTTAAAAAAATTAGTGTGTAGAGTATTTACCAGCCGATTAAGGCGTTAGCTTTTCAATCAACCCAAGAAGCGCTAATCGATATCCATCAATCCCCGCACCGATAATAACGCCACTTGCGATATCTGAAAGATATGAGTGATGACGAAAAGATTCACGGCGATAGATATTTGAGATATGGATCTCAAAGAAGGGGAGATCAACGCTTAAAAAAGCATCACGAATCGCTATACTCGTATGGGTAAATGCTCCAGGATTAATAATCACACCAGCGTACTGCTCTGGTGCTTTATGAATGGTCTCTACAATCTCATATTCACGATTTGATTGTAGGGTATCGAGTGACACATTGTGTCGGCTCGCCTCTTTTTTTAGATTCTCCTCCAATTGAGGGAGCGTAGTTGCGCCATAAAGTTCAGGTTCGCGGCGACCGAGCATATTGAGATTGACCCCATTTATTAACAGAATTTTATGCATAGTAACGCAACTCCTGAGTAACTTTTTCTCGATTTAAGCCCCAAATTATAGCCTTTATTGCGCTCCATTAATAGCAGGATTAAATTCTCTTACAGAGAGAAAGAGTAACGACTATTTTATGATCATTGCTATAATATCCCCCTCTTGTCGAAATGGTTGAAAATCTATTATGGAAAACCCGAGTAATATCAGAGGATTATTTTTCTCTCTTCTCCTTCTCCCTCTGCTGGTTGCTTGTGCAACGGAAGCAGCTGAGAGTGAGAAGAGTGTAACGTCAGAAGTGGTGGAGATGGATGCTTCTTTAGAGAAGAACCTTGAAAAGGGGGATAAAAAGAGAGCGTCTACCCCAAAAAAGAGCTCAAAAAAGGGGAAGGCAGAGGCTAAAAAAGAGTCTCCCGCCCTTTTAGCTGAGCAGTTAGAAGAGGGCTTAGGGATGAAATATAATGCTGATCATCCCCGTATTAAGGCTCAAATTAAGCAGTTTGAAGCGCAGAATGTAACGATCTTTAATCATCTTGATGAAGAGCGCTTAGTGATTGTCAATTACATTATCGAGGAGCTAAAGCGTCGTGATATGCCAACAGAGCTCGCTTTTATCCCTCTGATTGAATCGAGTTACCGCCCTAACGCCTCTAATCAGGGGCGCCATGTTGGATTGTGGCAGTTAGGGGGGCCAACCGCTCGCGTCTTCGGTGTGAAGGTAGAGGGGGAGGTGGATGGACGCTATAACATCAAAGAGGCGACTGATGCTGCCTTAACCTACCTTGAGTATCTCAATAAGATGTTTGATGGGGATTGGCTCTTAACGATGGCTGCCTACAATGCAGGGGAGGGGCGTGTTTTACGGAGTGTGAAGAGTAACCGTGCGCAAGATAAGAAGGCGGATTACTGGTCAATCAATCTCCCTCCTGTGACAGAGGCGTATATTCCTAAAGTCTTGGCGCTCTCTCAGATGGCGCTTGAAGAGGAGCGTCTACAGGTTCCCCTTGAGGAGATTCCAAAGCTGGTCGCTGTGGAGGTGGAGGATCTCGATCGCTTAAAATTGGCGGTTAATAATCCCGACTCCATCAAGCTTTACAATCCAAAATTGACTCAAAAATCTTTAGATCATCATGAAGTGTTGCTCCCTGAGAGTGTGCTCAATCAGGAGGTGACAGAGCTTGTGGTTAAGGAGATTGCTCCACTTTTAGAGAAGGGTGAAGCTGTAACAGAGCTCAATTAGTAGAAAATTGATATCGAAAAAGGGGCAGATTTGATGCCCCTTTTTTGTTGTGTAGATTATTGATGGTAGAGATGCTATTTAGAGGAATCAAATTGAGCCATAAAGGCAAGATGAGCTCTGCGCTCCTCTTCTGAAGGTAGAATAATACGCCCTTTTCCACCCCCTTCGATCGCTTGGGGGAGGAGGAGTTCACCCGTTTCACTCTGCTCTTCATCAAATGTAAAGAGCGACTCTTGCCCTCCCGTCATTCTAAGATAGACTTGAGCTAAGAGAACGGAGTCGATAAGTGCGCCGTGAAGGGTTCGGTCAGAATTGTCGACAGAGAGGCGATTACAGAGGGCGTCTAAGTTATTTCTACGTCCAGGATAGAGCGAATTAGCAAGAACGAGCGTATCGATAACGCTACATCGTTCAGAGACTGTAGGAAGCCCAAGCGCTGCAAGTTCACCATCGAGAAAGCTCAAGTCGAAAGGGGCGTTATGAATGATCAATTCAGCATCCCCAATATAGTTGAGGAAGTTCTCAGCTTGATCTTTAAAGATGGGATACTCTTTTAGAAATTCTTCACTCAAGCCGTGAACTTCAAACGCCTCTTGGGGCATATCTCGCTCAGGATTGATGTAGATGTGGAAATTATTCCCCGTCAATTCACGATCGATCATCTCAACACAACCGATCTCTACAAGGCGATCCCCCTCTTTATAATCAAAACCAGTTGTCTCGGTATCAAGCGCAATCTGTCTACTCATTTTGACTCCTTGCATCCTTTATTTTTTGAACTTCATCAGTTGCGAGTGTGTCGACCCGCTCATTTTCAGGGTGCCCTGAATGCCCCTTCACCCAACGCCAATCAACAGAGAGATGGCGCTCTGTTGCAGTGAGGAGGCGCTTCCATAAATCTTGATTCACAACGGGCTTTTTGTTTGCATTCTTCCAATCATTTTTAAGCCACCCCTTAATCCATTGGGTGATTCCTTGTTGGACATAGCGGGAATCGGTAATGAGCGCTACATGACAGGGGCGATTGAGCGCTTCAAGAGCCATAATCGCTGCTAAAAGCTCCATTCGGTTATTGGTCGTCTCCTCTACCCCTCCTGAGAGCTCTTTACGGTGCCCCTTATAGATGAGAAGAACGCCCCAGCCACCTGGACCTGGATTTTGGCTGCATGCACCATCCGTATAGGCGTAGACTAACTCCGCATCTTTAGGTGCTACTTTGTGAATATTCATTAAACCGCCACTTTTGCTCTGATTGAAGGGTGAGCTTCATAATTGACGATCTCAAAATCATCAAATTCAAATTCAAAGATCGATTTTCGATCCCCCTTTAATTGAAGCGTTGGCAGAGGGAGTGGTGCACGGCTTAATTGCAGATCCGCTTGCTCAAGATGGTTGCTGTAGAGATGGCAATCCCCCCCTGTCCAGACAAAATCCCCCACCTCAAGATCACACACTTGAGCGATCATATGGGTGAGTAGGGAGTAGCTTGCGATATTAAAGGGGACGCCGAGGAAGATATCTGCAGAGCGCTGGTAGAGCTGACAGGAGAGTTTTCCATCAGCAACATAAAATTGAAAGAGTAGGTGGCATGGGGGGAGAGCCATCTCTTTAAGATCTCCAACATTCCATGCGCTAACGATGAGGCGGCGTGAATCTGGGTTAGATTTAATCTCATCAATAAGGTTGCTGATTTGATCGATTGTCTCCCCAGAAGTTGAACGCCATGAGCGCCATTGAGCGCCGTAAACGGGACCAAGATTCCCCTCATCATCAGCCCACTCATTCCAGATACGTACCCCATTCTCTTGCAGATAACGAATATTGGTATCCCCTTTTAAAAACCAGAGGAGCTCATGAATAATAGAGCGCAGATGAAGTTTTTTAGTGGTAACTAGAGGGAATCCCTCCTGTAGGTTGAAGCGCATCTGATGGCCAAAGATCGAATAGGTGCCCGTTCCTGTGCGATCCTCTTTAAAGGTCCCTTCTGTACGAACGTTCCGAATAAGATCAAGATATTGTTTCATATTATTGAGCTCCTTTATCGGTTGAGCGATTAAATTTATAGGCAAAGAGGAGAAGGAGAAGCCCCGCAATGATCATCGGTAGGGAGAGGAGCATCCCTTTAGTAAACCACTCACCAATGAGGTAACCGATGTGTGCATCAGGTTCACGGAAAAATTCAGCAATAAAGCGGAAGCTGCCGTAACCTACTAAGAAGAGCCCTGAAGCGGCACATCTTGGGCGCGGTTTTTGAGTGAAGATCCAGAGAATAATGAAGAGGAGTAATCCTTCTCCAAAAGCTTGATAGAGTTGTGACGGATGGCGGTAGAGTCCAGAAGGATCCATAGGGAAGAGCCACCCCCAAGATTGATCGGTTGCTCGCCCCCAAAGTTCGCCGTTAATATAGTTGCCGATGCGACCAAAGAAGAGTCCAAGAGGAATGAGAGGGGCGATGAAATCTGTCACCTCCCAAAACCCTTTTTTATAGTGGCGAGCAATAAATAGAGTCGCTACTAAAACACCAATTAAACCGCCATGGAAGCTCATCCCAGACCACTCTAATTTGCCATCTTGCCAGCCAAGAATGGAGAGAGGCTGTTCAATAAAGAGATCAAAATTGTAGAAGAGAGAGTAGCCGATTCTTCCACCTAAAATAGCGCCTAAAAAGAGGTAGAACGCCATATCGCTCACTTGCTCTTTTTCCCATCCAGAGTTAGCTCTCTGTGCACGATAGCTCCCTAGAAAAATTCCAGTTCCTAATGCGACTAAGTACATCAATCCGTACCAGTGAATCGCAATAGGTCCAAGATTAATAAAGATGGGATTGAGATTATGTTCAACAATCATGATGAAATTCCTTCCATTAAAAAAGGGCTATATAACTTGTAGGTATATAGCCCATTTGTCTTATTTAAACGTTGCTAATTACTCTTCTTCTTGAGTCTTCTCATCCCGTTCCGCTTTAATCTCTTCAATCAGCTCATCGAGGACATCGATTGTCTGTTGATAAGGATCATCAGCATTAGGTTTTAACGTATTAGCAGTGGTGATATCGAGGAAGAAGCGACCATCAACAATAATTACAGGGGTATGGGTAACCATATATTTGTTGAAGACGTAATCTTCCGCTTTGTTGTAGTTCACCTTTACTGCAAAGGAATCCCAAGCTTTTAAAAACTCATCTGCTGAAGCGATATTGCTCTTCTCCATAAATTGAGCAACAGCTTTAGCTGAAGTGTAGCGGTTGCGATCCATAATAGAATCGAAGAACTTAATATGTCCTTCATCAACCTTGTCGAGCGCTAAGAGAGAGTAGTATGTTTTTGTGAAGATCTCATTCATACGCTCACCAGGAATAGGGAGGCGTACAAGATCGACAGCGTCAGCTTGAGTCTTCTCCCACTTTGCAAGATAGGGCTCAAGGTTATAGCAGTAGCGGCATCCGTAAGAGAAGACTTCAATCACTTCGATCTTATCTTTCTTCCCATTCATACTCGGTACCGCTGGCTCAATAAGCGCATACCCTTTTCCAGGAACATTCTGATGCTCTTGAGCAAAACCAAATGTCGATAGAAGAAGTGTAAAGCTTAGTGTGAATAGTTTTGTAAAACGTTTAAACATAGTTTCTCTCCCTTTTGATCCTCTCCATCCCTTTCTTGCGTAGTAGGATTGATCGATCAAATTGTAGAGATTAATGAGGATTAATCTCTCGTTTTTGGTTGTAACCCTTCAATATATGAAGCAACAGCTTTGATCTCTGCATCGCTTAAACGCTCTGCAATATCACGCATCATACGAGCAGGATCATTACGACGCTCTGACGATTTAAATTTATTGAGTTGAGCTTCTGTGTATGTTGCATGTTGTCCCGCAATTTTTGGATAATTTGCAGGGCCATTTCCTTGTCCTGTCGGGCTATGGCATGCAGCACATGCAGGGATGTTTCGCTCTAAATCACCACCGTGATAGATCTGTGCACCACGCTCAGCTAGCTCTTCATCAGCGATACCGTAGTTTGGTTTTTGTGCTGAAAAGTATGCCGCAATATGCTCAACGAGTTCAGAGTCGAGTACTTGACGCTCTTTTCCAGGAGCAGGTTCGAGCATCGGCTGAGTGACATACGCCATCATATTTGCATCTTGACGAAGCGAATCTTGCATCTCTTCCTCTTTAAGATAGCTCGCTTGGAAATCTTTTAATTGCTGAACAATGTAGTTGTGATGTTGTCCTGCAAGTTTTGGGTACATATCAGAGAGTTGAACAGGATCTTTTCCTTCAAGGAGCATCAATCCATCCCCTTTCTGTCCATGACAGGAGACACATGAGGTTTCTGCGATGTGGCGTCCAATCTCCATGTTTGGGGTAAAGTCTTCAGGTAATGGGCGTTCCACAGGGATCACATCATCAGCCATTGCGTGGCTCATCATCATCACGCCAACACCAATTAAAGCTCTATATTTAAAACGCACAGCTTCTACTCTCCTATCAAAAATCTCTATATAAAATTGCTAACTGAAAATTCATTAACGAAACTCAAATTTTTAGATAGCTCATTCTAATACAATCACGATTAAAAATGTAGTGGTTATTATATCGTAAAAAATGGTGCAACGCCTCATAGTAGCGCAACTTTTTTTAGAAGTTATAGGGTATATTCGCTATAATGTTCGGTTTTTAAGGTCCATTTCAAAACGTGGTTGGTACGGAGAGAGATCAATGCCCATTATTACCTTGCCCGATGGCAGTAAACGAGAATTTGATAATGCAGTAACAGGATTTGATATCGTGAATGATATTGGTCCTGGCTTAGCGCGTGCAGCGATCGCCATGGTGGTAAATGGCGAGCAACAAGATCTTTGCCGAACGATTGAAGGGGATTCAACGGTTCGCATATTAACATTAAGAGATGAAGAGGGGCTTGACGTTGTTCGCCACACGTTAGCAGCTCAAGTGATGGCTCGTGCGGTTAAGGATCTTTACCCCACTGCAAAGTTGGCAATTGGTCCGACTATTGAGCATGGATTCTATTATGATGTGGATTTTGAAGAGCCTTTAGTTCCTGAAGATTTGCCGAAGATTGAAGCGCGTATGCGTGAAATCATTAAAGAGGGACTCCCAGTCACCCGTGAAATGTGGGATCGTCAGGAAGCGATTCAATACTTCATGGCTAAAGATGAGTGGTATAAAGCGGATATTATCGATCGGGCGCCGAAAGAGCAGACGAAGATCTCCCTCTATCGTCAAGGAGAAGGGGATGAAGATATCTTTATGGACCTCTGTTTAGGGCCCCATCTGACGAGTATTAAACAGGCGGATATCGCTTTTAAAATTACAAATCTAGCGGGAGCGTATTGGCGAGGAGATTCTAATAATAAGATGCTGACTCGCCTCTATGCGATTGCGTTCCCAACGAAAAAGGAGCTTGAGGCTCATTTAGAGCGGGTGCGTGAGGCTGAACTTCGAGATCATCGCCGTATTGGGCGCATGCAGAATCTCTTCCATCTTCAAGAGGAAGCTCCTGGAATGGTCTTTTGGCACCCTAAAGGGTGGACGATCTGGCAGATTGTGGAGCAGTATATGCGCCGCCGCCAAGAGATTGAGGGGTATAAGGAGATTAAGACTCCGATGGTTGTTGATCGCACACTTTGGGAGCGTTCTGGGCACTGGGAAAATTATCAGGATCTAATGTTTACTACTTCATCAGAGAATCGTGATTACGCGGTAAAACCGATGAATTGTCCTGGGCACGTGCAGGTGTTTAATCACACTCTCCACTCCTATCGTGATCTTCCTCTCCGTTTAGCTGAATTTGGCTCGTGCCATCGAAATGAGCCATCTGGTGCGTTGCACGGCCTAATGCGTGTTCGTGGATTTGTTCAAGATGACGCACATATCTTCTGCCGAGATGATCAGATTATCTCTGAAGTAGAGCGATTCCATAAATTTGCGATGAGCGTCTATCGTGATTTTGGTTTTAAGGATATTAGCGTTAAGTTGTCGCTTCGCCCAGAAAAGCGTGCGGGAGATGACCGTATCTGGGATTTGGCGGAATCAGGATTACGAACTGCTCTCAACTCAGCAGGAATTAGCTGGGAGGAGCTAGAAGGTGAGGGGGCGTTCTATGGTCCGAAAGTTGAATATCATATTAAAGATGCAATTGGCCGATCGTGGCAAGTAGGGACCATTCAGCTCGATTTTGTTCTCCCTGAACGTTTAGGAGCAAAATTTGTTGATGAGGATAATACTCGAAAAACCCCTGTTATGCTTCATCGGGCGATCTTGGGCTCTTTTGAGCGTTTTATTGGAATCTTGATCGAGCACCATGCAGGCTCATTCCCACTATGGCTTGCGCCTGAGCAAGTTGTCGTGGCAAGTATTACGGATGGACAGCATGAGTATGTTAAAAAAGTGGTGAAGACCCTAAAAGAAAATGGCATCCGAGCAGTAAGTGACTTGAGAAATGAGAAGATAGGCTATAAAATTCGAGAAGCAACGGTTTCACGTATTCCTTATATTTTAGTTGTAGGTAAACGTGAGATGGAGATGGGGCTTGTAGCGATTCGTACTCGTGAAGGTCAAGATTTAAGTACGATGGAGCTATCCCAGTTTGTCGACTATCTAAATAAGTCGAATACAATTTAAATAATAATTAGAGGAGATTGAGTTATTAGCAATCAGTATGAACACCGTGTAAATGAGCGTATCACAATGAAAGAGGTACGCCTCATCGGTGACGATGGTGAGCAAAAAGGCGTTGTGCCTCTTGATGAGGCGTTAGATATGGCATACAATGCAGGGCTTGATTTGGTTGAGGTGTCGCCAAATGCTCGCCCCCCTGTTTGCCGTATTATGAATTACGGTAAGTATCGCTATGAGATGCAGAAAAAAGCAGACGAAGCGCGCAAGAAGCAACGCCACACTCAAGTTAAAGAGGTAAAATTCCGTCCTGCGACGGGAGAAGGGGATTATCAGGTAAAACTACGCAACCTGATACGTTTCCTAGAAGATGGTGATAAAGCGAAGATTACGATCCGTTTTAGAGGTCGTGAAATGGCTCACCAGGAGCTTGGAAGAGAAGTTTTAGAGCGCCTAAAAGAGGATCTAAAAGAGCATGGAACTGTAGAGCAGAATCCACGTCTTGAAGGTCGTCAGATGGTGATGATGGTTGCCCCAAATAAGAAGTAAGGCGAAATCGGCTCTTTAAGTGATTTATTCAAGTAGAAGATTAACAATTTAATTAAGAATGCGAGTAGATATACTATGCCAAAATTAAAGTCGATTAGTGGCGCTAAGAAGCGTTTTCGTAAGAGTGCAGGCGGCGGTTTTAAAAAACGCGCTTCACATCGTGGTCATATTTTAACTAAGAAATCAACTAAGCGTAAAAGACATTTACGTAACGACACTGTAGTTGCAAAAGCAGATGTTAAGTCGATTAAACAAATGTTGCCTTACGCATAAGTAATTTAGGAGAGTTAAGAGATGGCAAGAGTAAAACGTGGCACAATCACTAATGCACGTCATAAAAAAGTATTAAAGAAAGCGAAAGGTTACTACGGTGCTCGCTCGCGTACTTTTAAAGCTGCAAATCAAGCAGTTTATAAAGCGGGTCAGTACGCATATCGTGACCGTCGAGTTAAGAAGCGTGAATTCCGCGCTCTTTGGATTGCACGTATCAATGCTGCAGCGCGTGAGTTTGGTCTCTCTTATAGCCGTTTTATCAACGGTCTTAAGAAAGCAAATATCGAGATCGACCGCAAAGTATTAGCTGATATGGCAGTACATGAGAAGGATGCATTCAAAGCATTAGCAGAACAGGCTAAAGCAGCATTAGCATAATTTAACCTTCAGCAGTAAAAGTCAGAAAGGAAAAGGGTTCGATGATCTCTTTTCCTTTTTTTATTGGTAATGATTATTGAGATAGGCAGAAAACTGATGAGCTTAGAAACTATTCATACAGAAGCAGTAAAAGCGATTGAGGCGGCTTCGACTCTGCAGGAGCTGGAAGCGGTTCGTGTGGCAAATTTTGGGCGTAATGGTGCAATTAGTGGCTTAATGGCCCAATTAGGTAAATTACCTCCTGAGGAGAGAAAATCTCGCGGTGCAGAGATCAATGTTGTGCGAACCGCAGTAATGGAGGCTTTAAATAGTAAGCGAGCAGCCCTTGAAGAGGCGATTTTAAATGAGAAACTCGCTTCAGAGCGGGTTGATATTACTCAGCCAGGTCGTCAAAGTGAAGTGGGAGCATTGCATCCTATTACCCGTACCATGATGCGAATTCATCAATTCTTCTCATCACTTGGGTTTGATGTGATTGAAGGACCTGAAATTGAGCACGATTTTTACAATTTCGAAGCGCTCAATATCCCCTCTCATCATCCAGCGCGCGCAATGTTTGATACCTTCTATTTTGATGAGCATCATCTTTTACGCACACACACCTCTAATACACAGATTCATGTAATGGAGGAGCAGAAGCCACCAATCCAGATGATTGGGTATGGTCGTGTCTACCGTTGTGACTCAGATGTCACCCATAGCCCAATGTTTCATCAAGTAGAAGGGTTGGTTGTGAATGAGTCGGTTACCTTCTCTGATCTTAAAGGGATTTTGACAGAGTTCATGCAGAAGTTTTTTGAGCGTGATCTTAAACTTCGCTTCCGCCCTTCATTCTTCCCCTTTACTGAGCCTTCAGCTGAGGTAGATATTGAGTGTGTCATCTGTGATGGTGATGGCTGCCGTGTCTGTAAGCAGACAGGTTGGCTTGAAGTATTAGGGTGCGGAATGGTTCATCCTAATGTCTTTAAATCAGTCAATATCGATGAGAAGCGTTACCAAGGTTACGCCTTTGGAATGGGGGTTGAGCGTCTAGCAATGCTACGTTATGGCGTTAATGATCTGCGTCTCTTCTATGAAAATGATATGAGATTTTTAGGTCAATTCAGATAATCGATAATTTAAGAGTAGATGAGGAATAGATAGATGAAAATTTCCATTTCATGGTTGAAAGAGTGGATTAAAGAGATCCCTGAGAATCTCTCAGATCGCCTCACAATGGCGGGTTTAGAAGTTGAGGGTGAGGAGTTAGCAGCGCCCCATTTTACCCATGTTGTTGTCGGAGAGGTAAAAGCGTTAGAGCAGCATCCTGATGCAGATCGTCTGCGTGTTGCTCAAGTGGATGTTGGGGAAGATGAGTTAGTTCAGATTGTCTGTGGAGCACCTAACGTTGCTGTAGGAATGAAAGCGCCAACTGCTCTTGTAGGGGCTATTTTGCCAGGTGATTTTAAGATTAAAAAGAGCAAACTTCGTGGTGTTGAATCGAACGGAATGCTCTGCTCGGCAAAAGAGTTAGGAATTAGTGAAGAGAGTGATGGATTACTGCCTCTCTCTGCTGATGCTGTTGTAGGAACTTCAATTCGTGAACTTTATCAGCTTGATGATAAAGTTTTAGAGGTCGATTTGACCCCTAATCGAGGGGATTGCTTAAGTATTTTAGGAGTTGCGCGAGATTTAGCCGCTATTACTCAACAATCGCTCATTCAGAGAGAGAGAAGAGAGATTGAGATTGAGAGCGATCGCACCATCGGGGTAAGAGTGGAGGCGAAGAAGGCCGCACCTCGCTATTTAGGGCGTGTGATTGAAGGGCTCAATCCTAAAGCTGAAACGCCTCTCTGGATGGAGGAGCGTCTACGTCGTTGTGGCATTCGTCCTCACGGAATTTTAGTAGATATTACTAACTACATTCTGCTCGAGTATGGTCAGCCTCTACACGCATTCGATCTCGATGCGCTAAAAGGTGATATTACAGTGCGCCTCTCAAAAGAGGGGGAGCAGCTGAAGGTGATTAATGGAGAAACATTAACCATTAAGCCTGAGACGCTCTTAATTACAGATGAAGAGAAGATTCTTGCCTTAGCGGGCATTATGGGGGGGGAGAATTCCGCCTGTAATGATGAGACAACAGCGATCTTCTTAGAATCAGCATGGTTTAATCCTATTGAGATTGCAGGAAGAGCGCGTCATCATGGCTTGCACACCGATGCTTCTCACCGTTTTGAGCGAGGTGTGGATTTTGAGTTTGCAGAGCGTGCATTGGAGGAGGCGACAGCCCTCTTTATCTCCTTAGCAGGTGGAAGAGCGGGTGCTATCACTCGTGTAGAGTCTGAAGAGTTACTCCCTAAGCGAGAGCCGATTGAGCTCAACTTCTCAAAGGTAGAGAAGATGATTGGGGTTCCTTTCAGTGGTGAGAAGATCGCATCGCTCCTCTCCCATATTGGTGAAGTGGAGGAGGTGAGGGAAGATTCACTCACATTTAGAGCGCCAAGTTACCGCTTCGATCTTCAGATTGATGCAGATCTTATTGAAGAAGTTGTGCGCTTAGATGGGTACGATAACGTCCCTGTAAGTTTTACAGCAGAGACTGTGATGCGGATGCCAAAAGTACCAGAGTCGGAAGTTACACTTACCGATTTTAAGCAGATTTTAGTGGCAAGAGCGTATCATGAAGTAATTGCGATGAGCTTTGTTAGCCCTGAACTGCAAGCGATTTTAGCACCCAATAAAGAGGCGATCGCTTTAAAGAACCCTATCTCTAAGGAGCGCTCTTTAATGCGTACTACGCTCTTAACAGGAGTGTTGGAGGCGATGGGACACAATATGAAGCGTCAGCAGGAGCGTCTCCGTTTCTTTGAGGCGGGATTGAGTTATAACGGCACCCTCGAGAATTTAACGCAAGAGCGTTACTTTGCAGGGGCTATCTGTGGCGATGTGGTGGCTCCTCAATGGGGAGTCCCTGCTCGTAAAGTCGATTTCTTCGATCTTAAAGGGGATGTGGAAGCACTCCTTAACCGTACAGGTTTAACATTTAACTTTAAGCCATCAAAAGAGAGCATTCTGCATCCAGGTCAATCGGCTGATATCTATACCGATTCAGGGGAGTATCTCGGTTATTTAGGGCGTCTCCACCCATCTGTGATTAAAGCGCTCGATTTTAGTCGTGATGTCTTCGTCTTTGAGCTCAATTTTGATCAGTTGAAGCGTTCAGTAACGCCAAAATATGAGGAGTTCTCCCGCTTCCCAACATCACGCCGAGATTTAGCGTTGGTGATTCCACAAGCCTTAACGACGCAAGAGGTTGTGGAGATTATTATGGGAAGAGATCGCCCCCTTTTAACTTCTGTGAATCTCTTCGACTATTACGAGCCGAAAGAGGAGCAGATCGATGGAGTGAAGAATATGGCATTTAGTCTTCATTTCCAAAGTTATGAGGCAAATCTCACCGATAAAGAAATCGATGCTATAATTGAGCAAATCTTAAATGATTTAAGATTGCAAAATATATCATTACGTCAATAGTAGAGGATTTAATTATGTCAACGCTTACAAAAGCAGATATAACTGAAAATTTGTATCACAATATTAATGCGCGTCGCGAAGAGACAAAAGAGTTTGTTGAGGACTTTTTTGAAGAGATTCGTCTAGCATTAGCGACAGGAAACCCTGTTAAACTCTCAGGTTTTGGGAGCTTTGAGCTTCGTGATAAAGCTGAGCGTCCAGGACGCAATCCAAAAACAGGAGAGGAGATTCCCATTACAGCACGCCGTGTTGTAACATTCCGTGCAGGTCAAAATTTGCGTGATAAGATGGATCTTCTTAGCGAAGAGAACGCATAATATTAATATTATCGAATAATCGTAAGAGATAATCTCTACGAATAATTGAGAGATAATAGAAGAGCCCTAATCGATTAGGGCTCTTTTTTTCGGCTTATTTTTTCTATATAGCGCATAATTAATGCCGAAGATTTTAATAGGGATGAGGAGAGTGGGCATGTCGTTGGAAGCTAAGGGGGGGAAGGGGCAAAAGGGGGAGCGTTCTCTCTTTAAAGCACTCTTTACGATTAGCGGATTTACTTTTCTATCACGCATTATGGGGCTTGCGAGAGATATCATCTTTGCGTCGATCTTTGGTGCGGGCGCAGCGATGGATGCCTTTAGTGTCGCTTTTCGTATCCCAAATCTCTTTCGCCGTTTTTTTGGTGAGGGGGCGTTTAATCAAGCTTTTGTGCCTCTCTTTACTGAATATCATACCCACCGCACCCGTATGGAGTTGAAAGCTCTCCTTGCTAATGTGAGTGGCACATTAGGTTTTGTGCTGCTCTCTATTACGATGTTGGGGCTACTCTTTCCTTCCCATCTTGTTCTGCTCTTTGCTTCAGGTTTTAAGGCGGATCCTTATAAATTCGCCCTAGCGACCGATCTTGTGCAGCTGATGGTCCCTTATATCTTCTTTATCTGTATGACGGCGCTCTATTCAGGAGCACTTAATGCGTTGGAGCGCTTTGCAATTCCCGCCTTTGCTCCGATTCTGCTCAACATTTTTCTGATTGTTGCTGCATTTTTTAGCCCCTATTTTGATGAGCCGATTATGGCGCTCGGTTATGGAGTGCTCTTTGCGGGGATGGCTCAGCTTCTTCTCCTCTTTTTTGCTCTACAGCGCCTTCGTCTAATTACGTCGCCCCGCATTCACTTTAAGGAGAGTGGGGTGAAACAGGTGATGCTCCTGATGCTTCCCGCACTCATTGGCTCATCGAGCAGTCAGATTAATATCCTTATCAATACGCAGCTCGCTTCAAGATTGGTTGAGGGGAGCGTTACTTGGCTCTATTACTCTGATCGTTTAGTGGAGTTCGCTTTAGGGACGTTTGCTGTTGCTTTAGGGACGATTGTTCTTCCCCGTCTTTCACGATTTTATGCAGAAGGGGATCGAGAAAATTTAGCGCACACCGTCAATTGGGGGTTAAATCTCTCTTTAATTATTGGGATTCCCGCTATGATTGGGCTCTATATTTTAGCCGAGCCTCTGCTTGCGCTCCTCTTTATGAGGGGGGAATTTGGGGTTGCCGATGTCTCTATGTCTGCTAAGAGTTTAGCGACCTACGCTTTGAGCATTCCCGCTTTCTTCATTATTCGAGTCTTTGCACCCCTCTATTTTGCGAGGAAGGATACAAAAACTCCCGTTAAATTTAGCCTTATTGCGATCGGGACAAATATCGTTTTGCAATTTATGCTTGTGAGATATCTTCAGCATGCGGGCTTGGCGCTCTCCTCTTCAATCGCAGCGTGGGTAAACGCACTCCTCCTAATCTGGGGGGTGACCCGTAGCGGAATGCACTCATTTAGTGGATTTTGGAATTGGCAGAAGCTCGCTCTTTTTAATGCCAATATTGCGCTGATCGCCTATCTCCTTCTAATCGCTTCATTCAATACCTTCTGGATGGAGGCGCTCTTTCTTTGGCGATTGATGGCAACAGTGGCGGTATTAGTGAGCGCTATCTTGCTCTACTTTTCTCTGCTTCAGATGAGTGGGCTCTCATTAAGAACGTTACTCGCTCCTAGAGAGCATTAGAGGAGATCCTCCACTTTTTTGAGATTCTTCGCTCTCCGTTTTCGCATCGCTTGCCACTCACTCTGAACAAAGATGGAGAGAGCGATCCAGACGATTAAGAAGCCAAAGAAGCGATTGAGATCAAAATGCTCTTGGAAGAGGAATACCCCTGTAAAAAATTGTAGGGTTGGGGAGAGATATTGCAAAATGCCCACAAGTGAGAGGGGGATCCGTTTAGCCCCCTCTGCAAAGAGAAGGAGGGGAATGGTGGTAACCACTCCTGAGAGGAGCAGAAGCGTTAATTGAAGATGGGAGAGGGTGGCAAATTGGAGCCGTCCCGCTTTCGCCTCAATAAAGAGATAGGTGAGGGCAAAGGGGAGCATAAAGAGCGTCTCTAACGTTAATCCCGCAATCGCTGGTAGAGTAACGAGCCGTTTAATCAAGCCATAAAAGCCAAAAGAGGTGGCTAAAACGATTGCAACATAGGGGATCGATCCTCCTAAAAGAGCCATCCATAAAACCCCGACACCAGCAATGATAATCGCAATATATTGCCGTTTTGTGAGGACCTCTTTAAGGAAGAGGCGGCCAAGAAAGATGCTGACAAGTGGGTTGATATAGTAGCCAAGAGAGGCATCTAATACTCGATGATGTGTAATCGCCCAGAGATAGAGTGTCCAGTTGATGCCAAGTAGAGTGGCTGAGAGAGCAAATGGGAGCATCACCTTTGGGTTCTTTAGCGCAGTAAGGAGAATCCTCTGCTCTTTACGAATCAGAATAAGCAGAATGAGGAAGAGTGCAGACCAGACTACCCGCTGCGCCATCAGCTGAAAAGGATCCATACTATTGAGCGGATACCAGTAGATCGGGAAGAGCCCCCAGATGAGGTAGCAGCCGAGTGCAAAGAGCACCCCTTTACGATATTCAGCAGGATTGAGCGGTAACATAATCTCCTCGGATGATTCTCTATAGAGCGCACAAAAAGGTGTGCGCTTCTACTATATATCGATTATCGGGATGATGCTCAATTATGAGTTGAACTAAAGGGGCTCTGTCCGTTTAAGGAGCCACGCTAACGCTTCCCCTTCAAGGCGTGGTGCCAATTTATCTGCAACTTTTTTATGGTATCGATTGAGCCATTTAATCTCTTTCTCATTGAGGAGCTCCTTTAGGATTGGGCGCGTATCGATGGGGCAGAGGGTGAGCGTCTGAAAATTGAGAAACTCGCCAAATAGATGGGGCTCTTTGGTCACGGCACGGCGGGTGGCGGTTAAGTTTTCGATGCGGATCCCCCATCGCCCTTCACGATAGATTCCAGGCTCAATTGAGGTGATCATCCCCTCTTTTACCGCTTGATCGGGGGTAACTGATGCCTTATAGGCGAGTGTTTGGGGGCCTTCATGAACATTGAGAAAATAGCCAACCCCATGCCCAGTTCCATGTCCAAAATCGATCCCCTCCGCCCAAAGTGGCGCACGAGCGATGCTATCGAGCATTGGCATAGGGATCGATTCAGGAAATTGAGCTGAGCTCATCGCAATGAGTGCTTTTAAGACAAGCGTATAATCTCTACGTGCTTCTGGATGGATGAAACCGATCGGAATGACCCGTGTAATATCGGTCGTTCCATTATGGTAGTGTGCACCTGAATCGATCAGCAGTAACCCCTGTTCATCAGTGATGGAGAGATGGTTCTCTTCAGTTGCGTGGTAGTGGGGGAGCGCTCCATTCTCTTTAAAGGCGGCGATCGTCCCAAAACTTAAGGAGACAAAATGGGGCTCTTTTTGGCGCTCCTCTTTTAACATTCGTGCCACATCGAGTTCGGTGAGGGGGGATTTCTCCTCAAGCATCCTCTCAAAGCGAGCAAAGAAGCGGGCAAGTGCGGCACCATCTTGAATCATCGCCTCCTCTGTATGGAGAATCTCTACAGAGGTTTTTTGTGATTTAAGGAGGGTGGAGGGGTTTGTTTGATCGATAATCTCCACCTCTTCGGGAATGGCGTTGAGGGTTGCTAATGTTGTTCGTTTCGAATCGATGAGAATAATCTCCTCCTCATCTAAACGCCCAAGATAGTTGTGAAGTTTCTCATACTCAACAAAGTGGAAGCCCGCTTCTTCGAGAAGTTCGCCAATTTCGGGGCTAATCTGCTCATAGCTTGCAAAGAGATAATCCCCTTTTGAAGTGAAGAGAAGGTAGCTACGAAAGAGGGGATTGTAGGGGATTTCGTCCCCTCTAAGATTGGTGATCCACGCAATATCGTCGAGCGTTGTAATAAGGTGAGCCGTTGCGCCCGATTCTCTCATCGCTTCATGAATCAATGCTCTCTTCTCTTTAGCGCTGCGATCAATCATCACCCTCTTTTGGGGGTAGAGAAGTGAGAGGGATTGAGTAAGCGGGGGATTAAAGAGGGTTGGGAATGGATTGAGATCGGTCACCAACTCAAAGCCTGCACCTGAAAAGAGGGAGCGCCATTGAGCGTATTGATTGAGTGGCGTCGTTGCTGCTAATAGAGCAATTTTTGCTCTACTAGGGAGTGTTTCAAGAAGGAATTGGGGCAGGGTAGGGGTATCGAGAGCGCCACTCTTCATCAGAGTAATT
>JASLFR010000086.1 GCA_030150565.1 Cardiobacteriales bacterium
TTTTGGTCCATATCTCGCGTTAGCAGGGATTAGCTTCGCTCTCTTTCAAGATCAACTTTTATCACTCTTTCCAACCATCTAATTGAGATTTGGGATGCGCTATAGAGTATTGCTGACGGGGGGCATTGCGACAGGAAAGAGTTTTGTTGCCGATTATCTGACCAAGTTGGGAGCGACGGTTATTGATACTGATCAGATCGCACGAGAAGTCGTGGATCATCGCTCTAAGCGTGGTACAGCGCTTCTTAATCAACTGGTAGAGCTCTTTGGCAAAAACCTTCTCTTAGAGAGTGGGGCGCTTAATCGAAAAGCGCTGCGCGAGGTAATCTTCAACTCAGACCGAGCAAGAGAGAGGGTTGAGGAGTTGATGCATCCCGCCATTTTTGATGCAACCGTTGAAGCGTTAGAGCGATGTGATGGGGGGGATTATCAAGTAGTCGCACTCCCTCTTATCGATGAAGATTCTCCATATCTTCAATTAGCAGATCATATTTTGGTGGTGGAAGTTTACGAAGAGATTCAAAAGCAGCGATTGATGAGTCGTGATAGCATTGATGAGGCGCTCGCCGAGCAGATGATGAGGGCTCAGATCTCCCGTCTTGCTCGACGAAAATTTGCCGATACCATCATTATTAATCGGCATAAAGAGATCACTATGAGAGTATTAGAGCGCTTACATCTACGTTACAAGCAAGGAAAACGAGAATGATTTATGAATATCCGCTCACTGAAGGGATGCGCAGATTGCTGCGTGTGGAGATTCTTTTTAAAGAAGCAGAGGCGCACATTGCGGTGGATTCACCCTACAGCACGCTCTCAGCACTCCGCTCGCTGCTCGATTTAGTGGGGCTCGTTTCAAAAAATGATCTTAAATTGAGTCTTATACGGGTACTTGATCAGTTAGAGAAGCAAAGCGGTTCAGAAGAGGCGAAGAGAATCAAGATGGATCTCAACAAGCTCTCTAATCAGTCCTACAATATTTTGCGTGAGAATAATCTGCTCAACATCTTAAAGCAGCGATCCGCAATTCCTGGAGGTGTGTGTGGCTTCGATCTTCCGCTGCTCCATAATTGGCTTCATCAGCCCCATGAGAAGCGTAAAGAGCATTTTTATCACTGGTTTGGTGTCTTAAAACGGATGCAACGCGCGGTAGAGTATGCGTTAAATGAGTTGAGAGCGAATGCGCAAAAGATTGAAGCGACTTTCGAGAGAGGATTTTATCGTGGTTCTTTAAAGATACCCGCTCTTTTAGTGCAGATCGATCTTGATGATGAGCCTTATTATCCTGAATTTAATGGCAATCATCATCAATTAAGTATCCGTTTGATGCATCAAGAGCGCCCGTGGGAAGAGGCGGAGCAAGTTAGGGTTGATCGCACATTTAGTATGCAAGTATGTGGCATAAATGGGCCGCATCGATTACAAGTAGAGAGCATTTAATTGACTCGACAATCTGAAAAGGAGAATGTTCGATGAGTTTAGAAGGTAAAGTAGCTTTAGTGACAGGCGCAACTCGCGGAATTGGTCGTGCGATTGCAGAAGCATTAGCAAAAGAGGGTGCGTATGTTTACGGTACAGCAACCTCTGATAATGGTGCAGAGAGCATCTCATCCTATTTAGGGGAGGGGGGCAAAGGGCTCCGTCTCGATGTCACCTCGAATGAGAATATCGAAGCGGTTTTAGCGCAGATTGCAGAAGAGAAGGGGGCGCCTACAATTCTTGTAAATAATGCAGGCATCACAAAAGATCAGCTCCTTATGCGTATGAAAGATGAGGATTGGTTAGATGTGATTCATACAAATCTTACAAGTGTCTACACGCTCTCTAAAGCGGTGATGCGCCCGATGATGAAGGCTCGTTTTGGCCGCATCATCAATATCAGCTCTGTTGTTGGGGTAACAGGTAATGCAGGGCAGACTAACTACTCTGCAGCAAAGGCGGGTGTTTTAGGGTTTACAAAGTCGATGGCGAAAGAGGTGGGAGCGCGTGGGATCACCGTGAATGCTGTAGCGCCTGGTTTTATCGATACCGATATGACTAAAGATCTCCCTGAGAATATTAAAGAGGCGCTCCTATCTCAGATTCCTGTTGCTCGTTTAGGAAATCCTGAAGAGATCGCTCATGCGGTCACCTTCTTAGCATCGGAAGGAGCAAGCTATATTACAGGGGAGACAATCCACGTAAATGGCGGAATGTTAATGGATTGATTTTTTAATCCAACAGAATTATAATCATCTAATCATTTCACAGAGGTTTTTATTCTATCTAATAGAGCTGAAAACCTCTCCAATTCAGGGCTTTAGCCTGATCATTAAATTAGTTAAGGATATAGTTATGAGCGACATCGAAGCACGCGTTAAAAAGATCATTATGGAACAACTTGATGCTAAAGAAGAGCAAGTTGTTAATGAAGCATCATTCGTTGACGATTTAGGTGCAGACTCACTCGACAACGTTGAGTTAGTAATGGCTCTTGAAGAAGAGTTCGACTGTGAGATTCCTGATGAGGATGCCGAGAAAATCACAACAGTTCAAGAAGCTATCAACTACGTAAACGCAAACAAATAATTGATGTGTTTACGTTGTAACGGAAGTTATAACGTTAGCTAATAGAAATTTTAAGCGACTGTGTTTAGGCTTATCCAAGTGACTAAACAGAGTCGCTTTCTTATTTATAGCGAATTTAAGTAGAGTAAAGAGGTGCGAAGATGAAGCGTCGTGTAGTCGTTACAGGATTGGGATCAATCACCCCTGTTGGCAATAGTGTTGAAGAGTCTTGGAGCAATATATTAGCGGGAAAGAGTGGGGCTGCTCCCATCACTCTCTTTGATGCAGAAGGATATCCTGTCACTTTTTCTGCGCCTGTAAAAGATTTTGATGTTGCACAATATCTGAATCCTCGTGATGCACGCCGTATGGATCTTTTTCTTCAGTATGGATTAGCCGCAAGCTTGATGGCATTTGATGATTCAGGATTGGAAGTGACGGCTGAAAATGCTGATCGTATCGGCGTTATGGTCGGTTCTGGAATTGGTGGTTTACCTGAGATCGAAAATACCCATAACACTCTTTTAGAGAGAGGCCCTAAGCGTATTAGCCCCTTCTTTGTTCCAGGTGCAATCATCAATATGGTTTCAGGTCAGCTCTCCATTCTTAAAGGATTGAAAGGGCCCAACTTAGCAACGGTAACTGCGTGTGCTTCAGCAACTCATGCAATTGGACTTGCCGCTCGCCTAATCGCTTATGGGGATGCAGATGTCATGATTACAGGGGGTGCAGAGATGGCGACCTGCCCTGTCGGCATTGGTGGATTTGCAGCTGCTCGAGCTTTATCACGCCGTAACGATGAGCCTGAGAAAGCTTCTCGCCCGTGGGATCAAGATCGTGACGGTTTTGTTCTTGGTGATGGGGCTGGGGTGATCGTCCTTGAAGAGTATGAGCATGCAAAACGTCGTGGCGCTAAAATCTATTGTGAGCTTGCAGGCTTTGGCATGAGCTCCGATGCACACCACATCACAACCCCCTCTCCAGACGGTGATGGCGCGGCTCGCTGTATTGAGGCGGCGCTAAAGGATGCAGGTTTAGAACCTGACGCACTCGACTATGTCAATGCGCATGGAACATCAACACCTTTAGGCGATATGATTGAGCTCGAGGCTGTTAAGAGAGTTGTGGGAGAACATATTTCAGAGTTGGCGATCAGCTCAACAAAATCGATGACAGGCCATCTTCTAGGTGCAGCAGGTGGGATTGAAGCGATCTTCACCATTTTGGCGATTCGGGACCAAATCGCTCCCCCGACAATTAATCTTGATCATCCTGAAGAGGGAGCGGAGGGGATCAATCTTGTTCCTCACACACCACAAAAACGGAAGATCGATGTAGCGCTAAGCAACTCTTTCGGTTTTGGGGGCACAAACGGCTCACTAATCTTCTCAAAAGTGTAAGGGTAGATCATTATGGGTAAGCGTCTCTCTAAATGGGGATTGAGTATCCTCAAATATCTCATCTCTCGTGGGATTATTATGGGGTTATTGATCTTTTTCCTCTTCTCAGCGGGAGGAATGGGGCTTGAGTTTAGCCGCTTTCTAAAGACGCCCCTCACCATTGCGGAAGAGGAGCTCTATTTTGAAGTAGAGCCTGGCATGTCGATTGAACGGGTAAGCCGCAATCTTGCTGAGGCGGGGATTTTGAAAGATCCCCAATATTTCCGCTGGTATGGCCGTTTTACAGGTCAAGCGAGAAATATCAAAGTAGGAGAGTACCGTCTAACACCCGATATGACACCACAAGATCTGCTCAATGTGATTACACGGGGGCGAGTCGTTCAATACAGTTTTGCCCTTATTGAGGGGTGGACTTTTAAGGAGTTAATGCGCCGTATTGAAGCTTCTCCCCATTTAGAGCAGACCTTAAAAGGGAAGACGCCTGAAGAGATTATGGCCGCTATCGGTTATGAGGGTAAGCCGTATGAGGGGTACTTTCTTCCAGATACATATCTCTTCCCCCGTAACTATAGTGATGCTGATCTCTTAAAAAGAAGTTATGAGGCGATGCAGGTGGTGTTGGAGAATGCTTACCAAAATCGTGATCCTGACCTACCAATTAAGACGCCTCATGAGTTATTGACCCTCGCCTCTATCATTGAGAAGGAGACAGGAATCGCTGAAGAGCGCCCTGAGATCGCAGGGGTCTTCACCCGCCGATTACAAAAGGGGATGCGTCTACAGACCGACCCAACCGTGATCTACGGAATGGGGGATCGTTACAAAGGGGAGATCTACCGCAGTGATCTACAGCGAGATACCCCCTACAACACCTACACACGAGCAGGGTTACCCCCAGGCCCAATCGCTATGCCGAGTATCGCTGCAATCTATGCCGCAGCTTCACCCGCAGCAGGAACAAGTCTCTACTTTGTGGCAAAAGGGGATGGGACAGGGCGACACACCTTTAGCGATACTTTAGAAGAGCATAATCGTGCAGTGCAGATCTATCGTCAAAAGATAAGAAAACAGGATTAAAGTGAGCATGAAAGAGAGAGAGAAAGCGCCCCGAGTTGGGCGCTTTATTACATTTGAGGGGAGCGAAGGCTCAGGAAAATCGACCCAAATTGCGCTTCTAGAGGAGGCGTTAACCACTCAAGGGATAGAGGTGATAAAGACCCGTGAGCCTGGAGGGACTCAACTTGGGGAGTCGATTCGTGAGCTCCTGCTTCATAGAGAGATGGCGAGCAAAACAGAACTCCTGCTAATGTTTGCAGCACGAGCGGAGCATTGGCTCACTAAAATTGAACCTGCATTAAAGAGAGGACAATGGGTAATCTCTGATCGATTTACAGAATCGAGCTACGCCTATCAAGGATTTGGACGAGGCATTCCGCTCAATGAAATTGCTCAACTTGAAGCACTTATTCTGGGTGAGAAGCGACCAGATCGCACATTCTGGTTAACGCTCCCTCTCGAGATTGGGCTTGAGCGAGCGGGAAAGAGAGCGAAACTTGACCGTTTTGAGCAGGAGGAGCTGAGCTTCTTTAAACGTGTTGATGATGGATTTGCAACATTAGCGCAGGAGCGCCCTCAACAATTTGTAAAGATCGATGCAAGCCCAACGATCGAAGAGATTCATCACACAATTTTAGAATCCCTCTCCCAATGGATTGAGGCAGCAAAAGGAGAGTGCGATGAAGAAGCGTAAAGCCCTCTGGATTGAGCGGAATCTTAAACAGCTCCTTCCCCGCTACTTTAATCAAAGAGCCCCCCAAGCGCTCCTACTCTATGGGCGAGAGGGGATAGGGAAGGCGGAGAGCGCAAAAGCGATGAGCCACGCACTGCTCTGCCTCAATAGTTCAGCAAATCAGCCCGAACCGTGTGAGCTCTGCCAAAGTTGTGGCTGGTTTCTGCAAGGGACGCACCCTGACTATACGCTCTTAACAGGAGAGGAGCAGATTAAGGTAGAGCAGATTCGTAAATTGATTGAGCAAGCACATATCACCAGCGAAACAGGGCGGAAAATTGTGCAGATCGATCGCTTAGAGCGCTTAAATATCAATGCTGCTAATGCGCTTCTTAAACTTTTAGAGGAGCCCCCCGCCAATCTCTACTTTATTCTCACCACCAATGTGATGGGGCGCTTGCCGATGACGATCTTGAGCCGCTGCCAAAAAGTGCCTGCTATCGTTCCAAGCAGAGAGGAGGGGATTAGATGGCTCTTAGATTCAGGGGTTGCCGAGCAGAATATCGCTGAAGCGCTTCTCTCTATCAGTTATGGCGCCCCCTTTAGAGCGCTTCAATATTATGAGGCTGATTTTAAGAGCGAAGTGGCAGAGATCGATCGACTCTTAACGGCACTCCTCAATTATGAAGGGCGAGCAAAAGAGATAACGACATTGATGGAGCATCACCCACTCCTTTTTGATCTCCTCCTTTATGGATTGAGCGCAGCCGTTAAGGGGGAGCTTGCATCTCTCGATCTCCTCCCACTGCCTGAAGTGATCCCCTATACATTAAAGCGGCTCACCCAAAGAGAGGCGCTAAAACATTACGAGGCGCTATTAGAGATTAACCGCTACCGTGAAGGGCAAGCGCGCACAGATTGGCAATTTAATAGTTGGCTTAATGATTTTATCCCCAGTGAGTGACAAATTTAGTCACTTTTCGCTAAAAAGCCAAAAATTGGCACCTATCGACAAAAATTGTCGCCAAAAAGTGTCACTTTGTGAAAATTTGGCACGTGCTCTCCCTTAATAAGCATCAAAATTAGATCTCTCTATAAAGCTAAAAATTCATTTTTTTATTTAAAAACATGGAGTTGTAATTATTTTTAGAGTCAGTTTTAAAAGTTGGCACCCCAATTGCTTTATAGGAAGGCGTGATCAGTGAGATTGATCCAAAGCTTTAGAAACGTAATGATTGATTAACTACTTATTTATCTTTTAAAGGAAATAGAAAATATGAAAACTATGCAAAAAGGTTTCACATTAATCGAATTAATGATCGTTGTTGCGATCATCGGTATCCTCGCAATGTTCGCACTTCCTGCGTACCAAGACTACACAAAGCGTACACACGTTGCTGAAGGTATCCAATTAGCAGCATCAGCTAAGTCAGCAATCACTGAGTACTACTCAACAGAGGGTGTGTGGATTACAGGTTCTGATCTTAATGCTCAAGCGGGTATTGCTGAACCAAGTGAGATTACAGGTAACGCAGTTACATCAATCACTGTTTTAGAGCCAGCAGCTACAGATAAAGGTAACCAAATTCAGATCGAGTACAACCAAAAAGTTGATGCTACTGATAAGTACATTCTTCTTGAGGCAACAGGCGCAACAGATGCTGGCTCAATTGAGTGGGATTGTGGTGCTCCAGCTACTAACGGTGTTCAAGCGAAATATCGTCCAGCAAACTGCCGCGGTACTATCTAATTAGTATCTATTAAAAAAGGCATTCATAAGAGATGCTAGATTAAAAGCACATCCAACTGGATGTGCTTTTTTAATGGGAGAGAGAAAATGAGACGGATTCGTAAAGTAGAAGGATTTACCATTATTGAGTTGATGATTGTGGTGGCGATCATCGGTATTTTAGCGCTCTTTGCGCTACCAGCCTACCAAGATTACACAAAGCGCACCTACGTTGGGGAGGGGATCGAGCTTGCAACCGCAGCGCGCTTAGCAGTTGTTGAGCATTTTACTGATCGTGGCGAGTGGGCCGAGAATAATGAAGCGTTAGGGTTAGCAGATAAATTAGAGATTACAGGAACAGCGGTTCAGAGTATTGAGGTAAAACCCGCTCCTAAAAATGACCCAACAACAGGGAACACAATCGAGATTCTCTACACTCGCAAAGTGGATGCGCTCAATAATGTGGCACGCCTTGTTGCAAAAATTCCTACCAATAGTGCCTCAATTATTTGGCTCTGTGGAGCACCCACCCAAAATGGGGTTAATTATAAGTATCTCCCCTCTAACTGCCGTATGAATGTTGATTAAAAAGTGTCAAAAAGTGTTACTCACTGCCAAAAATTGGCGCCAATTTTTGGCAGTTTACGATTATTTCGCCTTCTAAGTTCTCAATAATCCCAAAAAGTAGCTATCGATAAACTCTTTATGATCAGTTAGTTGCATCTTCAGGCATCGATCTATAAGATTTGGCATTTAAGTTGCTTTATAGAAGGGTAGGCATTTAATGAGAGTTAAATGAAGTGGAACGATCTGCATCAGCAGGTCACTTTGAGTAAAGGATGACTCACCCATTTGCTGGTAGCTGTGGTGGCATTTATCAGCAAATTGACGTTAATCTTTAGAAACTATCTGAAGTATAGACGTTGAGGAGTAGGATCTATCTCTGATAGATTCTGCTCCAATAGTTAGATAACAGGGAATGCGATACAAAGTTCTCTTGCTGCTCTATAAAGCCTCTAACTACTGGTATCAATCATCGAAGTTACATTTACACTCCCAAACTCGATCGATAATGCCAATAGGGGCAGTGCAGAAATCCTCTCTTTTAGGAAGTAGTAGAGAGAGTGGGATAGAGAGTATTTTGCGCATTCCCTGTCTATCTTTTTTAATCATGAATAATTAAGAGTGAGAGATGAGACGCGATATATCAGGTTTTACCCTTATTGAGTTGATGATTGTGATTGCAATTATCGGTATTTTAGCGATGTTTGCCTTGCCAGCCTATCAAGATTATACAAAGCGCACGCATGTCGCTGAAGGGTTGCAATTAGCAGGTGCTGTAAAGAATGCGGTAACTGAAAGTTATTCAACCAATGGTGTTTGGCCAGAAAATGCCGCCGAAGCGGGAATTGCAAATCCAAAAGAGATTAAGGGTAATGCAGTTGAACGTATTACGTTGATTCCTCCAGGGCAATCAGCTGATGCTA
>JASLFR010000100.1 GCA_030150565.1 Cardiobacteriales bacterium
TTTAGCGATTAAGCTTCTAACGAATGAGGATCTTGGGATCTCAAGCGATGCGAAAGAGGCGATCGCCTTTGCGCTTTTAGGGCATCAAACTCGGCACCGCTTAGCAAATAATGCGCCAGCAGCCACAGGAGCGGCCTTTCCCTTGATCTTAGGGCAGATCGCGCCTAATCCTTATCCCTGATGAATCGGGGGATTTTCATTTAAAATTTAAACTGGAAAAGTGAAACGAGCACTCCAAAATCGCGTTACCATTAAGGAAATTATCAATCGATTAGATCGGTAATTCGCCTCTCTAATGGGAGGGGGTAATCATAATACTAAAGGAGGTTTTAGATGAGCTTTTTCAATCAATTAAATCGGTACCAACCCTATGCGCTCACTCTTTTGAGAGTGGTCACGGCGTATCTCTTTATTCAACACGGCACGGCAAAGCTCTTCTCGCTCCCCTATGTTGAGGGGATGAGTGGCGCCTCGCTCTACTCTATCTATGGCGTTGCTGCGATTTTAGAGATCGTGGGGGGTGTGATGGTTCTTACGGGAATGTTTACACGCATCGCCTCCTTTATCCTTTCAGGTGAGATGGCGTTTGCCTACTTTATGGGGCATGTTTCCAGCGCACCTGAGACATTTTTAGTCCCGCTCCATAATGGAGGTGAGGGGGCGATTCTCTTCTCTTTTATCTTTCTCTATCTTGCAACAGCAGGGGGCGGACGATTTGCGCTCGATAATATGATGAATCGTTAGGAGTAGAGGGGATTTTGAGCGCTTGATTGACTATAATGGCTCTATCAATTTTTAGAGAAGGTCATTTAGGAGAAATCATGACAAGCTTAGTAGATGCCCCAATTAAGCAGCTCTCATATGCAAAATGGAATGGGGAGTATGGATATGATGAGAGTATTGTCACCGCTCTTGAGGCGGGTGAAGTACTCCATCTACCCCAGCTCTCCTTTCTCTTAACCGCTGAAGAGCAGAGCATAATCGCTCCCGATCTTGTGGAGCCTCACCGTAAAAATATCAGTTACCGTAATGGCGTGGTACGAGGGGTTGCCGATGAGGTGAATGATCAGCTCGTTGAGGGGTTGCTTAAGCGTTATGAAGCGGCCGCTACTCAATTTATCGAGACGCTCGTTCCTCAATATAGCCAATATTTAGGGAATCGGATGAATACGTTACGTGTCCATCCTGTTGAGAAGTGGCGCGCAGGCAATTCGTGGCGTAAAGATGATGCACGATTACATGTTGATGCATTCCCCTCCCGTCCGTTGCAAGGTTCACGTATTTTACGGGTCTTTACCAACATCTCCCCCGATAGTGAGCCCCGTGTCTGGCGAGTAGGTGAGCCCTTTTCACAACTGGCTGAACGTCTACTGCCTAAAACGAGTCGCTACTCCCCCTTTAGAGCAAAATGGTTGAAGCTTCTCAAAATTACGAAGAGCTACCGTACTGAGTATGATCACTTAATGTTACAGCTGCATGACTTGATGAAAGAGGATAACAACTATCAGAAGAGTGGATTGCAGTGGGAGATCCCCTTTAAGGCGGGGGAGAGCTGGATCTGCTTTTCAGATCAGACTCCTCATGCAGTGATGAGTGGGCAGTACCTTTTAGAGCAGACCTTCATGCTCCCCGTTGAAGCGATGGTTCACCCTGAAACCTCCCCTTTGAAGATATTAGAGCGCTTAACTGGGCGTGATCTTCTCGCTTAAGGGATCTTTTAATCGATTCATCCATTTCTATTCTGGAGAGATTTAATACTATGGCTAAAAAATTACCCCCATCGATGATGCGTTTTATCCTTCCTCTCATCATCACTTTCTTTATCACCTGCCTCGTCTCCTTTGTGAGCGTATTGCGGGCGACAGGGGGATTGGTGGAGGGCTTTTTAGGGATCTGGCTCAGCTCATGGATGATTGCGTGGGCGGTGGCGTATCCCACTATTTTAGTGGTGATTCCGATCGCAAAACGTTTAGCGCTGCTTGTGGTAGAAGCGCCCCCTAAAAAGTCGTAGGTAAAGGGGGGAATAGAGTGGGCGGAGTGAAATCACTCCGCTCTTCTATTTTTAGGGGAGATATCGCTCTAACCATGAGGCGATAGATGCGATCTCCTCTTGAATCACCTCATGCTGCATCTCAAAGCTCTGCCATGTTGCGGGAGTGGAGCGCTCTTTTAGAAATTGGTAGGCGGCTCTTCCAAATTGGGGGAGGACTACAGGATCGAGGCTCCCATGTAGATGGAGTGAGGGGATGCTTCTCTTCCCATCAGAGAGTATGAGTGAGTCATCAAACGTTGGAGCGTAGGTTGAGAGCGCTATAACCCCCCCAATACTCTTTTCATAACGGCAAAATGCAGTATGAAGTGCGACAGCGCCCCCTTGTGAGAAGCCTACAAGAATGATCCGCTCAAGAGGGATCCCTTTAGCAACTTCCGCTTCAATTAGCTCAATGATGGTATCGCTTGAGGCATTGAGCTCACTCTCGCTAATTTTTCGGGGGTGGGAGAGATCGATAATGTCGTACCAAGAGGGCATGGCGTACCCATTATTGAGGGTGACTGGTTGGATTGGCGCCTGTGGAAGGATAAAACGAGTCGCACCAAATCCACTTCTCTGTAGAAGCTCTGCGATGGGGAGAAAATCCTCCTTTGTCGCCCCTAATCCATGTAGCCAGATGATGGATGAATTCCCTTCTAAGAGGGGTTCTAAAATAGTTGGTTGCATCATATTAATTACTCCTTAATGGATGGATCAGCGTAGAATAGAGCGATGATAATCACTCCATTACAACAAAAATATGAGGAAGAACGAAGATGTTACGAGGCAAATTACTACAGAAGAGAAATCGTCTGATATTGCTCACTCTTCTACTTATTTTTGCGCTTTTAGTGAATATAGCGCTCCCTTTTATCACCAATTTTGATAAGGGTAAACAGCGTGCTTATGCCATCGCTAGAGATGCAGAGAAGAGCGCTCTCAATTATGTGAAAAAACGGGCTGAGCATTTAGGTTTGCCGAGTGATTATTATCGCACGCTTACCACTCGCCCCCCGATTAAAGTGAGCGTTAATCGAGCGTTAATCTATATTGAAGGGGAGAGTAGAGCAGGTGCGGTGGATGATCTCTTTCTCTGCTTGCGTCGTGATTGGATCGGAAATTGGTTTGCTGGGGAGTATAACCTCATTGCGCACCACTTTTTTATCTCAACGGATGAGAAAGCGCGCCAAAAGTATCGTAAATCGTTAGAGTTGCAGTATGAGTGGGCTGATAAGGAGGGGATTAAACAGGCGCTCAGTGAGAGTGATTGCGCAATTTAAAACGGCGCCACTCTGGAATGACATGGGTCTTAATCATCGGCGCAAGGGGGAGATGCTTCGCCTCCTCTTCATCGACCCAAATCACCTCTTCAAGTTCAGCATTTGGGGTGAAAGGGTGCTCTTCAATAGGAAGCAGAAAGAGATTGGAACGAATTGTGTAATCAGGTTCATTCGCCGCTTCTGCTTCATACTGCCCAAGAGGAGTGAGCGCCTCTTTAGTCACAGTAAATGAGAGCTCCTCTTCTAATTCACGAATGAGCGCATCGATGGGGGTCTCCCCTTTTTCAATCTTTCCCCCTGCTAACATGTAGCGTTGAGTCCCTTTTTTGCGTACAAGTAACATCTTTCCCTCGTTGGAGACAATGAGGGCTGCGGCTAAGATAAACTCTCTCTTTCTCATCACTTAAACTCTCTTTTATCGATTGTGGAGGGGAGAGGGGGCGTTCAGTTGATCCGATTCCTCTCCTGCTTGGTATAATGAGAAGCATTATAAGCGACTTTATTAAGACGCCCTATTCATCAGTATCTGAGTGAGAGGAGAGGATTCAAGTGAAGATTGATTTTAAAGAGGAAGGCGCAAAAGGGCGCTACTTACGAGCAGGATTACATCTATTTTCAACCAGAGGGTATGAATCGGTCTCTGTACGGGATATTGCTGCGGAATCGGGGGCTTCAGTTGCGGCGCTCTACCGCCATTTTGAATCGAAAGAGGCGATGGCGCTCTACCTTTTTCGTTACATTCTCTCCCGCTATGAAGAGGGGTTACGAGAGATTGCCCATCATGAAACGAGTGCAGTTGAGAAGTTAATCGCCTTTCAAGATTATACCTACCGCTTCTATGCGGAAGATCCAGATAGCGTCCGCTTTGGGCTTCTCTCCCAACACCACTTTTGGGATGAGGTAGAAGATGAGCTCAAGCCCCACTTCTGGCTCCGCAATGTGCTTGAAGAGGGGATGGAGCGGGGGGAGATTCAAAAGAAGCCAGTCTATCTCTGGATTACCCTCTACACAGGGCTTCTGCTCGAGCCTCTCATTCAGTACCCCTACTTTTCTCAAGCGCTGCCTCAATGGACCCTCTTTAGTGAAGAGGTAGGATTTGCGATACGTCATCTATTGAGTGAAAAGAGGGATTAATCATCGCCTAAAAAGGGGGGAGCGACTACACTAAATGGGATAGATTCCAATTTTTATTCATCAATTGAGGAGCAACAATAATGAGCGAGTTTTATTATCAAGAAGGGGTTACCATGCAGTTTCGCAATAATGCGATCTTCATGGAGATTAACTTTAAAACAGAGGATGAAGAGGCGATTCGCCACGCAATTGGAAAAGTAGTGGGGCAGACAAAATCCTTCCAGACCCGTTACCAAGATTCAGGTATCGGCGTTGTGATCGGTTTCGGTTTAGATGCTTGGCGGATGTTGGGGGAGAGTAATTCTGCCCCTGAGCTCAAAAATTATCGTGAACTTGGGTACGGCTTAAGTAAGGCGACCCAGAGCGATATGGTGATTCATATTCTCTCTTTCGATCATGCAATTAACTACACCTATGCAATGGGCGTTTGTGATATTTTGCGCGATGTTGCTGCTGTTGAGGAGGAGACCCATGGATTCCGCTGGCTTGAGGCGCGCGATTTTAGCGGTTTTGTAGAGGGGACTGCAAACGCTAAAGGGGAGGCGATGCGCCGTGATGTTGCGGTAATTAATGAAGGGGTAGATCGTGGCGGAAGCTATATGGTCGCCATGAAGTGGGTTCACTCGCTCGATCAATTTAACCATTTTGATGAGCAGGGGCAGAATGAGGTCTTTGGTCGCACAAAGCATACTGATATTGAACTTGACGAGATGCCTGAAAGCTCACACATTGCACGTGTAGAGATTGATGGTGATGATGGGGAAGAGCTTGAGATCGTACGTCAAGGATTGCCTTACGGTAAAGCGAGCGGAGAGCATGGGCTCTACTTCTTAGCTTATAGCGCAGAATTGACCCGTTTTGAGCAGATGCTCGATCGTATGTTTGGCGAGCAGGATGATATTTTTGATCGCATTCTCTCCTACTCAAAAGCGGTGAGAGGAAATTACTGCTACGTCCCTTCGATTGAACAGCTCGAAGCGATTGGCGGCCATTAATTTTAAAATTGAATCATTCTAAATAAGAGCTCGGTGGAAGAATCTGCCGAGCTCTTTTTCGATTAAAGGGGAAAGAGGATGAAATCATTAAAGAGATTTTTTAGTGCGCTTCTCTGTCTGCGCTGCTATCTACTCCAATTGCTTATGGTTGGTTTTTTTGCAGTGATGACGCTTCTCTCACTCTTTGGGTGATTGAACATTGTCGCTCCTCCTTTAAGGGCGATAATTCTCCCAAAGATGTTCTGTTCGCTCTTCGGTAAGATCGATCATACAGCGAGAGTGAATAATTCCATTGATGCTCCCTGAGTAGAGCGCGGTGCGAGCGTTACACTCCTTATCCCGAAAGGTGATCCAAGCTCTCTGCGCGTAACGGAGCTCCTGCCGACTCTCCCCCATAAACGCCATCGCATTTTTATACGCCTTCATCAATTCATCATCAGCCGTTTTATATCTTTTAGTGAGACACTCATTCATATCGATCGTATTGCCATCGGCACAATAGGTGGCAAAGGCTGGGAGGCTCATGAGTGAGAGGAGTGTAGCAGTGAGTAGTCGGCGCATAGGTTACCTTTCTGTTGAGTTAAGTGGGTGGAGCGTGATTAAACTTTCGATTAATCTATAGAAGCAATCTACTATATCTTTAAATTTTGTTAAAGGAGAACGCATAATGGAGCAACTGCTCAATTTTTTGAATAAGAGTCCGATTCTATTTCTCGCCACTATTGGTGAAGATGGTAAACCGAAAAATCGCCCCTTTCGCTTCTTAACGGAGGATTCAGGTATGCTCTATTTTGGCACGGGGGCCTCTAAAAAGGTTTATGCAGAGCTTTTAAAAAATCCTTATATCGAATTTTCAAGTGTTGCTCCCGATTATAGCTGGGCTCTAATATCGGGGCGGATGAGTATTATCGAAAATCTCGATCTAAAAGAGAAAATCTTGGCAAAAAATGGGGAGCTCACCGAGATTTATGGCGATGCTTCTAATCCTGAGTTTGTTCTTCTTACCCTCA
>JASLFR010000013.1 GCA_030150565.1 Cardiobacteriales bacterium
CGCTGATATTTAAGCTCAGCAATCTCTTTATAGATGGGAAGGTGATGTTTTTGATGCATCATCATGCCCCATTGGCACCATAAAATGTGGTGTCCTGCTTCAAAAGCGGCGAGCTTCTCCGCCTCCTCTTTAGTGGGTTGATGCCCGAAATAGTGCTCATAGAAGAGTGCTCGATCGTGAGGGTTTTGTAGATCATTTTCGGTAATAAAACTCATCAGATCGAAGTAGGGATCATTATCCCTTGCATACTCATAATCGATCAGAAAGGAGCGATCTTCACTAAAGAGAAAATTTCCCTCAACCAGATCATTGTGGCAGAGAATCCCCCCTTCACTCATCGATTCAACTGCATCGAGGTAGGAGTGATAGGGGCTTAAATCGTAGAGCGCTCTTTTGGAATCACTCTCACTTTTATAACGATTAAATTCGGTGACTAAATTGAAGGTCTCCCCAATTGTTAATCTCGCTTCATGAAGGCGTTTAATCATTTTAGCGGCGGCTTCAATCTTCTCTTCTGTTGCTGAAAAGTGGCTCACATCGGGTTGATACTCACTCACCTTAATCCCACTTTCGGGGTCGAAGTAGAGTATTTTAGGTTCAAGATCGAGTGGGGCGATTTTGGTGAGAATCTCCCCCTCTAATCGATAATTGAAGAGGCGTTCATTCCCCTCTTTAGGTTGACGGAGTACCCATTTCTCACCCCCATCCATCATCAGTAGATAGTTATGATTTGTTAATCCTTGCGGTAGATAGAAAGCTTCAAGAATTGGCTGACCACTTTGCGCCTCGATATAGCGCTCAATCTTATGAAAATTGCTCTTTATTGAGTCGGGGAGGGGGATATATTTCGCCATAGCGTCGCTACTCCTTCATCTATTGATGGTAAATAAGGATCAATTTTACGCAGAGCAGAGGAGAAATTGCACTCTTTTTAACTCCAGAAGCACTACATATCAGCAAAACTCCCCCCTCTTTTCCCTCAAAGGGGGGAGAAATCGTTTCGTCCAATAAAATAAATTGAAGCCTCCTATTGCAAAAAAGTGACGAGTGCCTAATATTGGGCAGGTGATTCGCCAATTTTTCGGCGATTTTGACCAAAGAGGAGAAATCTGTGGCAGAACCAAAAATTAGAGCAATATTTGAGCGGATTTTAGAGATTGTAGATGATGGTATCCATGTGGTGGATCGGCATGGGACAACTATTTTTTACAATAAACAGGCGGCGAAGTTTGATGATATGGAGGGGAAAGAGGTGCTTGGGCGCAAGGTTCTCGACGTCTTCCCCCATCTAACAGAGGAGACAAGCACCCTTTTAGAGGCGGTTAAAACAGGAAAACCTACCGATAATCAACATCATAAGTATCTCAATAGCCAAGATGAGTGGATCAATACCGTTAATAAGACGCTCCCTATCATTATCGATGGGGAGATTGCAGGAGCAGTTGAGATCGCAAAAGATGTAACCTCTATCCGTAATCTCTCAAGTTCGTTGATCGATCTACAATCTCGAGTGGAGCGGCGTGCAAAAGAGGTGCAATTTAAAGATAGTACGGGCGCCATGTATGAGATGGATCAGATTCTCACCAATAATGAAGCGTTTAAGCGCTTGAAAGAGCAGGCATTGCGGGTGGCTGAAACAAACTCCCCTATTTTAGTCTATGGAGAGACGGGTACGGGTAAGGAGCTTCTTGTGCAGTCGCTTCATAATGCCTCTCCTCGCCGTAATGCCCCCTTTATCGCTCAGAACTGCGCTGCAATCCCTTCAGCTCTTTTAGAGGGGATTCTCTTTGGAACATCGCGGGGGAGCTACACAGGAGCGACCGATCGTCCAGGACTCTTTGAGCTTGCCAATGGGGGGACACTCTTTCTTGATGAGATCAACTCGATGCCGATGGATACCCAAGCAAAATTGCTCCGTGTCTTGCAGAGCACCTCTATTCGCCGTGTAGGGGGGACAAAGGAGCATCATGTCGACGTACGGGTGATTGCAGCCTTAAACGAGCCTGCCCATGAGTGTGTAGAGCAGAAGACCTTAAGAGCGGACCTCTACTACCGTCTTAATGTAATTAATCTTTCACTTCCTCCATTAAGGGAGCGAAAAGAAGATATTCCCCTTTTAGTCAATCACTTTATCCGTAAATTTAATCGTTCCTTTGGGCGAAATGTGACGGAGGTGAGTGAGCGGGTGATGGGGCTTTTGATGGCGCACGATTGGCCAGGAAATGTTCGGGAGTTGGAGCATGTGGTTGAATCAGCAATGAATCTTGTAGAGGGGAATGCGCTCTCTTTACGAACATTACCGCCACAATTGCGTAAATTTCCTGAGCGGATGAGGCGAGAGGGGGTGGTTCCGCTGCGGGAGGCTCTAGCGAAGAAGGAGCAGAAGCTGATTGCACAGGCGATGGCGGTTACAAGGGGGAATGTGACTCAAGCGGCAAAAATGCTCGATATCCCCCGTCAAACGTTGCAATATAAATTAACTCAGTTAGAAAAACGCCAAGATTTGGGCGATTTAACGCTAAAATCGGAATCGTAGTGGGGTTGTAGCGCATAAAATATTCAATTTTTTATGACAATCATCAGAATAGAAGAATAAAACCGATTAAATACAATAGTTTGCATAAAGTTGGCACGGGGATTGCTCTATAGGAAGGGGAAGGATATCGAGAGATGCACATAACAGAATCGAATAAACGAGCACTTAATAAGAATAAAAAGAGAGGCTCAGATAACAATAAACCGATTCATATAATAAAAAATAGAAAAAGTGTGCACTCTTGAATATCTAATAGGAGGAGTTGGTTGTAGAAGGAGTGTTACAAGGAGGATGTAACAGACGAGGATATGGAAAAGTAGGATATGGAATAAGCTGATAACAATAATAAGCTGCTCCGAAGGGGCTCACTAAGAGCCCCAAAAGAGCGAAAGCATATAAATAAAAAAATAGAAGATCCAGAAATAAGAATAACAATAAAAGAAGAGATCAAATAATCAGCATTAGAAGAGAGGGACTCATTATGAGCCCCTTTTTTTCATCCTTAAAATTAAGATCTAAAGGATTATTAGATCATTTAGCGAAGTAATTACTCCCAATAATCCCGCTAATAATGATGAGCGCCCCAATAATGTGGTAGCTATAGAGCGCCTCCCCTAAGAAGAGCACTCCAGCAAAGACGGTAACCACTGTGGCAAGATTGTTAAAAACACCCACTTTAGAGGCCTCAATCCGTGCAACGGCATAGATCGCTAAGAATTGGGTAATAAAAGTGGAGAGCACCCCAACATAGAAGATGGAGATGAGGTAGTCGATATTTTTAAGGGGAGCAAAGTAATCCTTAACTGTTTGGGAGAGCCCATGATCGATAAAAGCGATCAGATTAAAGACAACAAAACCGATCAACATCATTAGATACATCAGAGTGTAGTTGGAGTACTCATTTCGATATTTTCTCACCAACACGGTATAAAAACCGGTAGAGAGCGCTGAGAGAAGAGTGTAAAAAATCCCCTTAAAGTGGGTCTCTCCCCCCATTAAATCCCCCTTCATTAAGATGATGTAGAGCACACCGCTGACAGAGAGGAGAATAAAAAACTTCTGTAAAAAGGTGGTCTTCTCTTTAAGAACGAGCGCTGCAATCACCGCTACAAAGATGGGGGAGGCCGCAAAGACGATCCCCGCTTCAGCTGTTGTTGTATTGGCGATGCCGAGTGTCTGAAAAGTGAAGAAGAGGAGCGGATAGAGCAGCGAGAGGGGGAGAAGTACAAGCCACCCCTTTTTTGTAACCCGAAGCTTAATCAGGCCAAAGAGTATGGGGAGGGATGCTGCACCAAAAGCGAAAGCAAAACGGTGCCCCATAAGGTCAAAAGCGCCATCGAGTGCGCCAGAGAGGGGAGTTGTGTACTTAAGCGCAATCTTAATAAACATAAATGAGAGCCCAATGAGTACCATCTGCAGTAGCAGAGCGGCGTAGGCTTTACGATCAGTCATTAATAGAATCCTCCAGATGAAAGAAAGGGGGTTAGCGTAGACTAAATGAGAATAATTCACAAATGGAAAGAATCTAAATCTTTCACGATGATTTGTTGAATCTTAAAGATAAAAAAAGCGCACTGTTAAGGGGGAGTGGACCTTACAATGCGCAAAAGATGCCCCATCTCTACCATGCGTTTTTCGATGGGGCGTAGGATAAATAAGATTATTTGAAGACTTTAAAACGGCTCTCTGTTTCGATATATCCTTTCTTATCTGCTGGGGATTCGATCGAGCCGAAGGGCATCTGCCCTTTTAATTGCCATGTTTCAGGGAGCGCCCACTCCTTTTTCACCGCCGCTTCAATCAATTCACTATAGTGCTGAATCGATGCGCCAATATTCTCTTCAGCAAGCGCAAACCAGACTGCGTAGAGGGTGATTCCATGCGCCTGTTCTGACCATTTAGGGAAGTTATCTGCATAGAGGGCAAATTGCGCTTGAAGCTCTTTAACCACCGCCTCATCTTCAAAAAAGAGGATCGTTCCTCTGCCTGCACGGAAGCTATCGAGACGCGCTTTCGTCTCACCAAAATTCCCTTCAGGTACCACTTTACGAAGCGCTTCTTCAGCGATATTCCATAAGCGTTCATGTGCATCATCAAAGAGAACAACCACACGGGAGCTTTGGAAGTTGAAGGCGGATGGGGTCTCTTTTGTTACCGCTTCAATCAGCTCGCTAATCTTCTCCTTGCTCAAAGGTAACTCTTTGCCAAGATGGTAGATAGTGCGGCGTTTTTGCACAAGCTTTAATGTTTTACTCATGAAGAATCTCCTAATTAGATAGATGGTCAATTGTCTTCTCTCTGATACTTAAGAGAATGTTTAACCGTTCATTCTCTACATTTTTTAAAGATTAAAGCCAATACTTATTATTAATAGAGGGGATAAAGAAAGTTGAAAGAGGGGGTGAAAAGAGATTGACGCTCTAAAAAAAGAGAACTACACTTGTCGTCATCTACAGATGTAGATTAACTCTATTTTAAGGATTAAGAGGGGGAAAAGAGAGGGAATGACGCAACCGTTAGCCGTTGAAATTAGTGATTCTGAATGGGAAGTGATGCGGGTGATCTGGTCGAGAAGAGAGTGTACAAGTAGCGATGTTGTCTCGATTCTTTCAGATGAGATGGAGTGGAGCGCAAGCACGATTAAGACGCTCCTCTCGCGCCTCTCAACAAAGGGGCTTTTGACCATTCGTAAAGAGGGAAATCGCTACCACTATTCGGCAACCGTAACAGAATCGGAAGCGTGGCGGGTGGCGATGACTCAACTCTTTAATAATCTCTGTGCGAAGAAGATGGGGCATAAAATCGGATTATTGATTGAAGATGCCCCCCTCTCTTTTGAGGATATTGATCAATTGGAGGCACTCCTTCTGAAGAAGCGAAAGAGTGCCCTTCAAGAGGTGCCTTGCGATTGTATTCCTGGGCAGTGTCGCTGCGATTCCTGCATCGGCCATTTTGAGTCGTAAGTGGGACGTAAACGCGTTTTAAGAGAGTAATTTTTATAAGGAGAAGTGTGATGAAAAAGATCTATGTGGCAGATATTAGCTGTAAAAATTGTACCAATGCGATTGAAGAGGCATTTAACGCTTTAGAAGGGGTAACAAAGGTGAGTTGTGATCTGGCTAAAAAAGAGGTCTACGTCGAAGGGGATGTGAGCCAAGAGACTCTTCTTTCAGCATTAGATGATCTTGGATTTGATGGAGAGATTAAGGAGTAAGTGATGACGCAACGAGCGCAAGATCAGAAGCAACCGATATCGAGCAGTGAGGAGAGGATTCGCCTTGCGATTGAGGGGATGACCTGTGTCAACTGCTCTGCCCGTATTGAGCGCATTCTCAAAAAAGAGGATGGAGTTGAGCATGTTGAGGTGAATTTTGCCAATGAGCGAGCGCTTATTCAATATGACTCCGCAAAGATCGATATCGAGCAGCTTATTGGGCGAATTGAGCGGGCAGGCTTTAGGGCGGTTGTGGATGATGAGGCTCACGAAGAGGAGCGTATTTTAAGAGAGAAGGCTCGTAGAGTTCGACTCTCCTTTACGCTCATAGTGAGTGCTCTTCTAAGTGCGCCAATGTTGCTTGCGATGATGGGCAAAATGGTAGGAGCAAAAGGGGAGTGGGTCACCTTCTTCCACACCCCGTGGGTGCAGCTCCTTTTGGCAACGCCTGTTCAGTTCTGGGCGGGAGCACGCTTCTATCGAGGGGCGTATAGCTCTTTGAAAGGGGGCGTTCCCAATATGGATCTTCTTGTAGCGCTTGGAACGACATCAGCCTATCTTTACAGTTTTTATAATGGCTTTTTAGGGGGGGATCCACACCACCTCTACTTTGAGAGTAGCGCTGTCATCATTACGCTCGTCCTTTTAGGAAATTATTTTGAAGTGCGAGCGAAGGATCGTACCCATAGTGCGATTAAATCCCTCTTAACGTTACAACCTAAAAAGGCACTCCGAATCATTGGGGAGAATCGACACCAGACAGAGGAGATCGATATCGATCAGGTGGCGATTGGGGATCGATTACTGATCCATCCAGGCAGCAATATTCCTGTGGATGGTCGGGTCGTTCATGGGCATTCAGCTCTCGATGAGAGTATGTTGACAGGGGAATCACTCCCTGTTGAGAAGGCGCCTAATAGCAAAGTCTATAGCGGCACGATTAATCAGACAGGTGTCTTGGTGATTGAGGCTGAGCGGAGTGATCAAAATAGTACCTTAGCACGCATTATTCGCCTTGTTCGTTCAGCACAAGGGAGCCGTGCGCCGATTCAGCAGGTGGCGGATCGTGTCTCTGCCTATTTTGTCCCTTTTGTGGTGGCGATTGCGCTCATAACGCTCCTGATCGTTGGATTGAGTAGCGGGGCGTGGGGGCGTGCAATTATGCAGAGTGTGGCGGTATTGGTGATTGCGTGTCCTTGCGCTTTAGGATTAGCGACCCCAACAGCGATCATGGTGGGCTCAGGGCTCGGCGCTCGAGAGGGGATCTTAATTCGAAATGGTGAAGCGCTTGAGCGTACCGCGAAAGTGAATACCATCATTCTCGATAAGACGGGCACCATCACCGAAGGGAAGCCAGAAGTGACCGACTTTATCCCATTAAAGGAGGGGAATCGTGGGCGCTACATTGAGTATATGACAGCGCTTGAATCCAATTCGGAGCACCCTTTAGGGCGGGCTCTTTTTCGCTACGGGCTCGATCGATTAGCGACCGATGAGATGGAGCTTCCCCGTGTTGAGTCCTTCCGAGCAGAGGTTGGCTCAGGGGTTGAGGGGGTGATTGAGGGGCGTAATTACTACATCGGCTCTCCAAGATTGATGGCGGATCGTGGGCTCTCAACAGGCTTCTTCCAAGAGAAGATTGCAGAGCTTGAAGCAGAAGCGAAGAGCGTTATGCTCCTTGCTAATGAGTTTGAAGTGCTCGCCCTCATTGCGGTAGCTGATCGGGTGAAAGAGTCCTCTAAAAGAGCGCTCCAAGCGTTACAGAAAGAGGGGGTCTCCCTCTATATGATGACGGGGGATAATCGTCTAACTGCTGAGAAAATTGGGCAGGAGGTGGGGATTCCTCGAGCACATATCATTGCAGAGATGCGCCCTGAAGATAAGGCGGATTATGTTGCAAAATTGCAAGCAGAAGGGGGCGTTGTTGCAATGGTGGGGGATGGAATGAATGATGCCCCTGCCCTTGCGCGTGCCGATATTGGAATTGCGATGGGAACGGGCACCGATATTGCGATGGAGAGTAGTGATGTCACCATTATGAATGGGGATTTGAGCAATCTTTTAGGGATGTTGATTCTATCTCGTGCGACGATGCGCAAGATTAAGCAGAATCTCTTCTGGGCCTTCTTCTACAATGCGCTCGGTATCCCTTTTGCAGCGTTTGGGTTGCTCAATCCGATGATTGCAGGGGGGGCAATGGCGTTTAGTTCGGTGAGTGTGGTTCTAAACTCCCTCTCACTTGGGCGCACATCACTTAAACGGGATGAGTGATCCCTCTTTTGATCGATTTAAGATAACTTTGGGCAGTTTTACGCCCACCTCAACTATAGGAAAATGAACGGATGTTATATAGAAATAGAGTACTCTCATCATTGACGGCGGGGATCTTTCTCCTCATGAGTGCGATCACCCCCACCTTTGCTAAGAAGATTGAGGTGATGACAACCTTCTCCATCATGCAGGATGTGACAGAAGCGATTGCAGGGGAGCGGGCAGAGGTGAAGAGCCTCATTAAAGCGGGGGTGGATCTTCACGATTATCAGCCTACGGCTCGAGATGTGGCGCGCTTAAAAGGAGCGGATCTGATCATCTGGCATGGTTTAGGGGTGGAGGCTGATTTTGAGCGCTTTCTTAAAGGGGTGGATCGCTCCCATTTCATCACGGTTACAGAAGGGATTGAGCTGATTGAAGAGGAGAATGGGCGGGGGGAGAAGATGGTTAATCCCCACGCATGGATGGATCCTAAAATGGTGATGATCTATGTCGACCATATTCGTGAAGGGCTAATTAAAGCAGATCCTGAGAATGCCGATTACTACCGTGAGCGTGCCGCTGCCTATCAGGAGCGTTTAAAGCAGTTAGATGGAGCGATAGAGGCTCTCTTTTCCAATATTCCAGAGGAGAAGCGCTGGATTGTTACTAATGAGCCCTCAATGAGCTACTTTGCCAGAGCTTACCAGTTTAAAGAGGCGACGCTTTGGAATCTCTTCGATCTAGAAGAGGGGACTCCTGAGCAGATGCGCACTCTTCTAAAGGTGATTGAGGAGGAGCAGATTCCCACCCTCTTTAGTGAAAACACCCTCTCTGATCGGGTGATGAAGCAGGTAGCAAGAGAGAGTGGTATCCATTTTGGTGGGGTGCTCTATACCGATGCGCTCTCAAGTAAAGAGGGGGGCGTCTCTACCTATCTTGAGCTCTTAGAGGAGAGTGCAAGAGTGATTGCAGAGGGATTAGGGGAGTAATTCCACTCATCGATCATTAAGAGTAGGGAGCGATTCATGAGCATCAAATTGCAAAATATAGCGGTAACCTATCCAAATGGGCACACCCCCTTTTACGATTTAAGTTTAACCTTAGAGCGGGGGCAGATTTACGGCCTTATTGGGGCGAATGGTTGTGGAAAATCGACCCTCTTTAAAGTGATGATGGGGTTAATTAAACCGAAAAAAGGGGAGGTGTTGATCGATAACGGTTCGATTCGTTCAGCATTGAAGGAGCATAAACTCGCCTACGTTCCTCAGAGTGAGGAGATCGATTGGGATTTTCCAATCAATGTTGAAGAGGTGGTGATGCTCGGCCGTTATGGGGCGATGGGGTGGCGAAGAAGAGCCTCTCAAGCAGATCGTAAAATTGTGGAAGAGGCGCTTGAGCGGGTCGATCTTCTCCCTTTTAGGAAGCGCCAGATCGGCATGCTCTCAGGGGGGCAGAAGAAGCGGGTCTTCATTGCTCGAGCGTTAGCGCAAAGGAGTAAAATTCTGCTCCTCGATGAGCCCTTTACAGGGGTGGATCATACAACAGAGCATGCAATTATCGCTCTACTGCGGGGGTTAAAAGAGGAGGGGTATCTTATCTTGCTCTCCACACACAATTTAGGCTCAATTCCCCTCTTTTGTGATGAGGCGATTCTGCTCTACCGTTCCCAAATTTTCGCTAAAGGGGCGGTGGATCAGATCTATACACAGGAGAACCTTGAGGCGATCTTTGGGTGTGATTTAAGAACCCTTATTCTGCATCAATCCGCTCATCAATGTGCCCCTGAATCGGCTCACTCAGAGCATCAACTCTACAGTGCAGCAACCTCTTTGTGTGATGATGCGTGTGACAATATAGAGGAGCGAAAAGATGATTGAGGGGTGGCTGGCACCGTTTGAATTTCAATATATGGTGCGACTCTTTTGGGCGACAACCCTTTTAGGGGCAGCGACGGGGATTCTCTCCCCCTTTTTGAACCTTAAAAATTGGGCGTTGGTGGGGGATGCGTTAGCACACTCAGTGATTCCAGGGGTGGCAGTGGCGCTTATCCTCTCTCTTCCCTATCTTATGGGGGCGCTCTTTGCTGGGCTCTTAGCGAGTCTGGCTCTCCTTATTTTAGAGCGTCTTACCACTTTAAAGATTGATGCTCTAATCGGTACGATCTTTAGTAGCTTTATGGCGCTTGGATTGCTCCTGATCAATCTTAATCCCACCACACTCTCTCTTGAATCGATCATTTTTGGGAATCCGCTCGGCATTAGTGATGGGGAATTTTGGCAATTGGCGACCCTTTCACTCCTGACACTTCTGCTTATTGCCCTCTTTTGGCGCCCCCTCACTCTGATGCTCTTTGATGAGGTGCAGGCGCACTCTTTGGGGATGAACCCGTTACCTTGGCTAATCCTCTTCTTTGCACTCTTAAGTGGGATGATTGTGGTGGCGATTCAGAGTGTTGGAGCGATTTTAGTGATCTCG
>JASLFR010000029.1 GCA_030150565.1 Cardiobacteriales bacterium
GTGCTTCAGCGCAAAGATCCCCCCTTCAATATGCACTACATTCATGGAACCTACCTCTTAGAGTTGATGGAGCGACAAGGCGCCTTTATCTGCAATCGCCCCGATTCTCTTAGAGATTGTAATGAAAAGATGTTTACCACTTGGTTCCCCCAATTCTGCCCACCTACTCTTGTCACAAGTCAGAGCGATAAGATTAAAGCTTTTATTGAGAAGCATCACGATACAATCGTAAAACCGCTCGACGGTATGGGGGGGAGCTCTATCTTCCGTGTTGCTAAGGGAGATCCTAATCTCAATGTGATTTTAGAGACACTCACAGAGGAGAACCAAACTTCAGTTATGGTGCAACGATATGTGCCAGAGATCACAAAAGGGGATAAGCGGATCATCCTCATTAATGGTGAGCCTATCCCCCACCTCTTAGCGCGCATTCCTGCCGAAAATGAGACAAGAGGCAATCTTGCAGCGGGTGCAACAGGAGTGGTGCAACCTCTCTCTAAACGAGATTATGAGATCGCTAACGCACTTGCTCCCGAACTTAAAAAGCGGGGACTCTACTTTGTGGGATTAGATGTGATTGGGGATTATCTCACCGAGATTAATGTCACAAGCCCTACAGGGATTCGCCAAATTGATGATGCCACAGGCTCCTTTATCGGCCGAGATCTTATCGATGCTTTGGTAGAGCTTTGGAAGAAGCGATAATCGTTCTACTCTTCCCAAAAAAACCATAAAAAAGAGCGCCCCATTGAGGCGCTCTTCTCTTCTATAATCTCTAAATTGAGAATTAACGACGTTTACGATCAACCTTCACCACAATAACAGGGCAAGGTGCGTGCTCAATAATCTTTTCGCTCACGCTTCCAAGAACCATCTTTTGCAATTTATTGTGTCCACGGCTTCCCACAAAGATCCAGTTGATCTCCTCCTCTTTTGCGTACTGCCCTACCGTGCGGCCACGATTCCCCTCTAAAATCTGTGTCTTATAAGGAAGTCCTGACGCTTCTAACACCTCAATCGCCTTCTCTAAACGCTTTTGGCGAGTTGAATCGATATGCGCTTTATCTAAACAGTGCATCAATTCATCTTGCGCCGCTTTTTTACCAACAACGTAGAGCGCCGTGATCTCTACCTCATCTTTAAGCTCTTTACTAAATTCAATCGCCTGCTCTACCGCTTTGACTGCACTTTTTGAGCCATCTACTGCTACTAAAATCTTTTTCATCTAAAAGCACCTCCACTTTGCGCTCTATTTATCTGAATTGAATGCTTTCTCATTATAGCGATTATAAAAAGGAAGGGAGAAATATTGCTCACCCTCCCCCACTCTTTGCGATGAGCTAGATCAATCTCTATGTCAATATTGAGCAAAATCCCCTATAATCTGCGGCGTTAACGCTTCTGCGTACCTATTTTTCTACTCAACGAGGTTTATATGCTTCAATCAATGACAGGTTTTGCCCGTGATAGCGAAATCACCGATCTTGGTATCATCACCTTAGAGATTCGTACTGTTAATCATCGCTTTCTCGATCCCAATTTTAGAATGCCCGATCTACTGCGGGGTTTTGAACCCGATTTTAGAGAGATTCTACAAAATCGTATCGCACGTGGCCGTGTTGAGATCTCTATTCGTCTCGATGCCGCTCATGCAACCACCGCTTCGCTCAATTTTAATCGCACGATTGCAAAAGAGCTCATTGAGATTCATCAAGCAGCCTCAAATCTCCTTAAGAGTGACAAGCCCCTTACACCCATTGAGCTAATGAAGATGCCAAATGTGGTAACGGAAGCTCCCACCGATCCAGAATCGATTAAACCGCAATTGATTGCCCTTTTTAATCGTGCGTTAGATGCGTTGCAAGCAAATCGACTCCGTGAAGGTGAGCGGATCAAAGCGATGCTCGAGGAGCGACTCACTGCAATGGAGTCATTGGTAGAATCTGCTAAAGAGATACGCCCTCTTGCTGCTGAAAAGATTAAAGCGCGCCTCTTAGAACGTTTAGAATCGATCGATGTTGAACACTCCCCCAATCGTCTTGAAGAGGAGCTTGTTTACGTAATGCAACGGCTCGATATTGATGAGGAGATCGATCGCTTAAAGGCTCATATTGCAGAGATGCGCCACGTCTTTACGCGCAAAGAACCAGTAGGACGCCGCCTCGATTTCCTCTCTCAAGAGCTCAATCGGGAGGCGAATACCCTCGGCTCTAAATCGCAAGATGTGGAGCTCACACAGATTGGAGTGGATCTAAAAGTCTTAATTGAGCAGATTCGGGAACAGATTCAGAATGTGGAGTAGAGCAGCAAAAAAGAGTAGAAAAGGTGATTATTTTTATCCGCTTCACTTATCGAAGTGGAAAAGTTGTGTATAATAGCTCGCTATTGCGCCTATAGCTCAGTTGGATAGAGTGTTGGTTTCCGAAACCAAAGGTCGGAGGTTCGATCCCTCCTAGGCGCGCCACCTACTAAAAAAGCCCCATTTAATCTGGGGCTTTTTTCATCTCAGCTCATTTAAGACAACCTAGTTAAAGGCTCACTTCTCCGCTTTAAAGACCTTACAGCCGATCGGTTTTCCTTGAACGAATTCAACAATCGCATCATCCCCTTTTGTATGGAGTGATACCCCTTCATCATTCTTATAGTAAGCTCCACTCGCTGCTGGTGCGTTGTAGAGGGTAAAGATACGATCTGCTTGATCGTAAAGCTTCGCTTCATCCCCATCTCTATTAAAAACAACCGTCACTGTTGTATCGAGTGGGCAGACATAATCGACTTTTAACTCCCCCTTCTCGTTCCGCCCATCATTCACTGTAGTTGCAGCACACCCTGCAGCAAGGATTAAAGCTCCCGCCATTAAGGTGATTTTTTTAGATGATAACGCTTTCATAAATTCCTCTACTCCCCAATTTTCTTAAGAGCTGCGACCATCGCTAAGCCCATTAACTCTAATGTACGCCTTGAAATCATAAATTCCAACCTCATTATTGTTGAGGTAGAAAAATTTTATAAATAACCATAAGAGGTATTACTGTGGAACAATTTAGAGGTACAACAATCTGTGCTGTGCGCCGAGAGGGAGAAGTCGTTATCGGCGGTGATGGGCAGGTATCGATGGGAAACACCATCATGAAAGGGAATGCGCGCAAAGTGCGTAGACTCTATAAAGATCGTGTCATTGCAGGCTTTGCAGGGGGTACAGCAGATGCATTCACCCTCTTTGAGCGCTTTGAGGGAAAACTTGAAAAACATAGCGGTAATCTAACCCGAGCAGCGGTTGAATTAGCTAAAGAGTGGCGAACAGATCGAGCGCTCCGTAAGTTAGAGGCGCTCTTAATTGTAGCGGATGAGACCGCAACCCTTATCATCTCAGGGCTTGGTGATGTAATTGAACCCGAGCACGATATTGCAACCATCGGTTCTGGTGGTATGTTCGCTCATAGTGCAGCACTCGCTTTAGTTGAGAATACAGATCTCTCAGCAGAGGAGATTGTACGTAAAAGCTTAACCATCGCTGGAAATGTCTGTATCTACACAAATACCAATTTAACCCTTGAAAAATTAACCTACTAGGAGCACAGATCCATGAGTTCAATGACCCCAAGAGAGATTGTTCAGGAACTTGATCGCTATATTATCGGTCAAAACGAGGCGAAACGATCGGTAGCGATCGCTCTTCGTAATCGCTGGAGAAGACAGCAGGTAGAGAATGAGCTTCGCACCGAAATCACTCCAAAAAATATCTTAATGATCGGTCCAACAGGTGTTGGTAAGACAGAGATTGCGCGCCGTTTAGCAAAACTTGCAAACGCCCCCTTTATAAAAGTGGAAGCGACTAAATTTACAGAGGTAGGTTACGTTGGGCGTGAAGTGGATTCGATCATTCGTGATCTTATTGAAGCGGCAATCAAACAGGTGCGTGAACAGGCGATCAAAGAGGCGCACCCCAAAGCTGAAGCGGCAGCAATTGAGCGTGTTTTAGATGCAATCCTCCCCCCTCCCAAAGCTTCATCGATCGGATTTGCAGATGAGCCTCATCAAGTGCCTGAGAATTCTGCAACGCGCCAAAAATTCCGTGAAAAGATTATCCGTGGCGAGCTTGATGATCGAGAGATTGAGATTGAGGTAAATGCAGCCAATAGTGGCCCTAATATTCTCTCTGCTCCAGGGATGGAGGAGATGGCAGAGCAGTTACAGATGCTTTTTGAGCAGAGCAATCCTCAAAAACGGACGCCAAAAAAGATGCGTGTTAAAGAGGCACTCACTCTCGTGCAGAATGAGGAAGCAGCTCGCCTTGTTAATGAGGAAGAGGTAAAACAGCGCGCCATCACCTTGACTGAAAATCAGGGGATTGTCTTTATCGACGAGATCGATAAAGTCTGTCGCAAAGGGGAATATTCGGGGGCTGATGTCTCTCGTGAAGGGGTTCAGCGGGATCTCCTACCACTCATTGAGGGTTCCACAGTCTCCACAAAATATGGCCCAATCAAAACGGATCATATCCTCTTTATCGCTTCAGGGGCATTCCATCTAGCGAAACCTTCAGACCTTATTCCTGAACTACAGGGGCGTCTACCGATTCGTGTAGAGTTAAAATCGCTCAACGCAGATGATTTCTATCGCATCTTAACAGAGCCCTCCTCTGCACTCATCAAACAGTATCGTGCACTCTTAACTACAGAGGGGGTTACACTCGAATTTGATGAAGCGGCCCTACAAGAGATCGCAAATATCGCCTATAGTGTGAATGAGAAGACTGAGAATATCGGAGCTCGTCGTCTTCACACCATTTTAGAGCGCCTCTTAGAGGAGATCTCCTTTAGCGCCTCTGACCGTGAAGGGGAGACAATCACCATCACAAAAGAGTATGTAAAAAATGAGTTAACAGAATTAGCAGAGGATGAAGATCTAAGCCGCTTTATTCTCTAAGCCCCTCTTTTCTACTCTATTTATTCAGCGCCCCTTTCGGGCGCTTTTTTATTCACTATAATGGTGCGATTTTACGATATAAAATTTCTGGTTAATTACTGAAAGGATTCTATGCCATACCAAATCTATCTTGTCGGCGGCGCTGTGCGTGATCGTCTCTTAGGTCACCCCTATCATGAAAAAGATTGGGTTGTTGTAGGAGCAACCCCTGAGATAATGCTCAAGGCGGGTTATCAACAGGTTGGGAAAGATTTTCCCGTCTTTCTCCATCCAGAGAGTGGTGAGGAGTACGCTCTTGCCCGTGCTGAACGAAAAATTGCTGCGGGTTACCATGGCTTCGAGGTGGATTCTACCCCCACCATCACCCTAGAAGAGGATCTATTGAGGCGGGATCTCACCATCAATGCCATTGCTGAAGATAGAAATGGCAAATTAATCGACCCTTATAATGGGCTTGAAGATCTAAAATCGAAAAAATTACGCCACGTAAGCGATGCATTTGCAGAAGATCCAGTACGGGTTTTACGACTTGCTCGCTTCTATGCTCGCTACTCCCCTTACGGATTTACCATCGCACCAGAGACAAAAGAGCTCGTACAGAAGATGATTGATGCAGGTGAATTGGAGCATCTTGTTCCTGAACGTGTCTGGGCGGAGATGGTTAAAGCGCTCTCAGAAGAGAGACCAGAGCAATTTTTCTATGCGCTGAAAGAGCTCAACGCACTCCCCCTCCTCTTTCCTGAAATCGCTAATCTTTTTGGAGTTCCCCAGACAGAGAGATATCACCCGGAAATCGATTCTGGGATTCACACAATGATGGCACTGGCCAAATCTGCCGAGATCACCGATGATCTCCCCACACGATTTGCTGTTCTCTGCCACGATTTTGGTAAAGCGATCACTCCGAAAGAGGAGTGGCCGAGCCATAAAATGCATGAGATTCGTGGCGTCCCCATCGTACAATACTTTTGTGAACGCTTAAAAGCTCCAAAAGAGTATCGAGATATCGCTTTAAAAGTGACTGAGCTCCATCTCTTAATGCATCAACTACGCTCTTTACGGCCTAAAACATTACTAAAACTCTTCACGAAACTTGATGCATTTCGACGCCCTCAATATTTAGTTAAATTTATCGATGCGTGCCAAGCAGATGCTCAAGGGCGATTAGGATTTGAGAACTCCCCCTTTCCACAACGCCATTTTCTCCTCTATCTCTACGAAGGTTTAAAAAATTTAAATATTTCTGAACTTCTAAAATCTACTCAGAGAACTGATATTCCTAGAGTAATTGAGGAGGAGCGAATTAAATTGATCAAAACCATGATCAAAGAGTATTCAAAAAATTGACATTAAAAGAGGAAGCCCCTATTATACATTCCTGTCTTGAAGAAGACGGAACAAGTCGGGGCATAGCGCAGTCTGGTAGCGCATCTGGTTTGGGACCAGAGGGTCGGGGGTTCGAATCCCTCTGCCCCGACCAATTTTATTGAGGTATGCCCATCTGGTTTAGGGTTTATAAAGCGCTCGTAGCTCATCTGGATAGAGCATCGGCCTTCTAAGCCGAGGGTAGTAGGTTCGAGTCCTACCGAGCGCGCCATTTATTCAAGTTGCGACATATCTCAGACAAAAAAAATACTATTATGGTGGACGTAGCTCAGTTGGTAGAGCCCCGGATTGTGATTCCGGTGGTCGCGGGTTCGACCCCCGTCGTTCACCCCAATTTTTATTGATAGCGTCAGCCACGGTTACCGTGGTTTTTTTGTGCCTATCCATTTCTTCCCCCTTGATATCGATACTCAACTCAATGAAAAAATTCTCAATTATTATTAGTCTCATCTTAATGACTGCTTGCGCTCCCCTCTCTACTACTAATAATGAGCAGATTATCCACCTTCCTGATGGCAGCAACTATATTGGTGCTCTAGAGAATAACCTTCCACACGGCATCGGCACCATCAATTATCCAGATGGAACGACCTATATTGGAGAGTTCAATTACGGCTCTCCTGAAGGGGATGGCAAATTAATCACAAAAGAGAGGGAGTACCAAGGAAAGATGGTTGATGGCAAACCAAATGGTTACGGCATTAGCAAAAATAGTGATGGTACTCTTTATGAAGGAGAGCATATAGATGGTATCTTTTCAGGTAAAGGGAAACTCACCCTAAGCGATGGTACGTTCTTTATTGGATACTTCAAGAATAATCGCCCACACAGAGGAACGATCGTTCTCACTGATGGTAGAGAGCTTCCACTCTCACAATAATCTTAAGAAAACGGTAAATAATCGATCCTTAAATTAATCATTGCTAATCCTTCTCGCTTGCTTCACAATAGCGCACTTGAGTTGGCCAGATAATCGCTAGTCTTTAACTAGAGGAAAGTCCGGGCTCCACGGATCAAAGTGCTAGATAACGTCTAGAGAGCGTGAGCTTATGGAAAGTGCTGAAGAAATTAAACCGCCTCTTTGAGGTAAGGGTGAGAAGGTGCGGTAAGAGCGCACCGTACGCAAGGTGACTTAGCGTAGCTGAAGTAAACCCCACTTGGAGCAAGACCAAATAGGAGTGCTTATGGCGTGATCCGCGTCGCACTCGGGTAGGTTGCTTGAGGTAAGGAGTGATCCTTATCCTAGATGAATGATTATCCTCGACAGAACCCGGCTTATAGGCCAACTCATCCCTTTAATTAAGATATGACTACAGTAGAGATAGCCCTAAATGAGGGCATAAAAAAACTCAACCATCTCCCTTATCCTCGCTTAGAGGCGCAGCTTATTTTAAGCGAAATTTTAGAGTGTAATCGTACGCACCTCATCGCATATCCCGAAAAGAATCTCCCCCCTCTCCTCTATCAGAAATATCAGAGATGGATCGATGCCCGAGCGCTTGGTAAACCACTCGCCTACCTTACTGGAGAGAAAGAATTTTATGGCCTCCTGTTTGAAGTGAATGAATCGACCTTAATTCCCCGTGATGATACTGAAATTATCATCGATGCCGCATTAGAGCGAATCCCTTCAAACCAATCCTCAAACCTTCTAGATCTAGGCACAGGCAGTGGCGCAATTGCTATTACTCTAAAAAAGGAGCGCCCTACCCTCTCTGTAACAGCTGTCGATTACCAAGAGGAGGCGCTTGCAGTGGCAAAACGGAATGCCAAACGCCACCAACTCTCTATCAATTTCTTAAAGAGTGACTGGTTTCAATCGATCCCAAACTCTATGAAATTCGATTTTATTCTCTCTAATCCCCCCTATATCGACCCTAAGGATCACCTTCATCTAACAGGGGATGGATTAAAATTTGAACCACTTAAAGCGCTTATTTCAGATCACTCAGGATATCTCGATCTCTTCACTATTATAGAGAGTGCCCCCCAATATCTAGCTCCATCGGGAGGATGGTTGCTTTTGGAGCATGGTTACCAGCAAGGGGAGACGTTACGCAAAAAACTCGCTCTACACCATTATCAAAAGATTGAGACGATTAAAGATTACGGAGATAATGAGCGAGTCACACTCGGTTTCTACTCACAATAAAAAAAGCCCTACTCCTAAAAGAGAGGGCTTTAAGATTATCTATTGATTCAATTTAACCACGTTGGCGTAGCGCATTAATGCGGGCATCTAAGGGAGGATGCGTACTAAAGAGTGAGCTAAAGACCCCATTAATCCCAAACGCCTTAAACTCCTCTGTTAAAGGGGCTTGCTTGGGTGAAACACCATGCTTCAAAGCTTCCAAGGCTCTTGCCATCTGCTCATTAGAGGTCAACATCGCTCCCCCCTCATCTGCACGATACTCTCGATGACGACTAAACCAGCTAGTAATAATTTGAGCTAAAAAGCCAAAAATTAACTGAAATACCATCTCAAACATCATATAGGTCGCCATATTAGGCTGAGCGTTGCTATCCCGATCTTGACCACGACTTGCAAGAGCGAGCGCAATAATCTTTGCGAAGAAGAGCACGAAGGTATTTACCACCCCTTGAAGCAGCATCATCGTAACCATATCTCCATTTGCAACGTGCGCCATCTCATGCCCTACAACCGCTTCAATCTCATCACGGTTCATAATTTCGGCAAGCCCTGTACTAATAGCAACTAAGGAATTGTTTTTACTCGCCCCTGTTGCGAACGCATTAGGTGAATGAGAGTGGAAAATTCCAACTTCTGGCATCGCAATATTGAGACGTTCAGCCTGCTGCCGAACCACTCCCAAATACCAGCGCTCAAACTCATTTTGTGGCGCTTCAATCACCCTCACATTCATTCCCCGCTTTGCCATCGTCTTTGAGCTCTGCAGAGAGATAAATGAGCCAACAAATCCAATCCCGCTACACATAATGAGTAGAGCGATATAGTTCTGCTGCCCACCAAGCGCCTGCTCAATCCCTGTAATTTTCACGATCAGGGAGATAACGGCGATCACTGCCATATTTGTCCCTCCCCATAAAACCATACGTTTCATCATCTTTAACCTCCTTATAAGGAATGATCTACGATTCTCTTATTCTACCGTGCACTTTCAATAGATGAAAAAAAACCTGCATCTACCAAGATAGATGCAGGCTCTTTTATGCTTTAAAGAGCGATTACGCTGACTGCTCTTTACGTACCAATTTCTCTTTAATACGTGCCGCACGACCTGAACGCTCACGAAGATAGTAGAGTTTAGAACGACGAACGCTACCACGACGCTTAACATCAATGCCTGCAATAAGTGGGCTATAAGTCTGGAATGTACGCTCCATACCTACACCATGAGCTACACGGCGTACGATGAATGAAGATCCAAGACCACGGTTACGAACCGCTAATACAACACCTTCAAACGCCTGAATACGCTCACGGTTACCCTCTGTAACACGCACTTGAACTGATACAGTATCCCCAGGATTAAAAGCAGGAAGCTCTTTCGCTTGCATTACTTCTTGCTCTAATTTTTCAATAATATTCATAATAAAAACCTTTCTAATAGAAATTTGGCCAAATTTATTCTAAGCCGTGCATTATACACTTTTTAATAAAACAAATACAGAGTTCTTTACTCAAAAAGATCAACGCTCCCTAAACCGACACGAACCACTTCGGGATTTCCTGAAGTGAGATCGATAACACTACTCTCCCCCCACTTTACTCCACCACCATCAACGACAGCAGCAACCCGCTTGCCGATTAAATCATCAATCTCATACACCTCGCTGAGCTCATAAGAATCAACATTCGGTAGCTTAAGCGTTGTCACTAATAGAGGTTCTCCCATCTGCTCAAGAATAGACTGCATAATTTTATGATCTGGTACACGTAAACCGACGCTATTACGGCTAGGCATCATTAAGCGCTTAGGTACTTCACGGGTTCCTTTTAAGATCAGAGTATAAGGGCCAGGAAGAATCGCCTTTAATAGACGAAATTGCCGATTATCCACCTGTGCGTAGTGTGAAAGTTCCGAAAGATCACGACACATCAAAGAGAAATAATGCTTTTTACGATCAGCTTCACGAATCTGTAAAATCTGATCCATTGCCGATTGCGCACCAATCTTACAACAGAGCGCATAACTTGTATCGGTCGGTAGAGCGATAATCTCCCCATTTTGTAATAAGGAAACCACCTCATCAACTCGGCGCCCTTGCGGATCCTCAGGGTGTATCTCAATAATCATCTAATCTCTCCTATATTCTCTATAATTGAGCTTAAACCAAAGAAGCGTGATAATCGTTGCCGCATTATGGAGTTTACCCGCGTCAAGAAGTTTAAACGCCTCTTCACGAGAGAGTGTAAATGCTCGAATATCCTCCCCCTCCTCCTCCAATCCAAAAAAACCACCCGCATCCTTTAGATCACATAGACCTAAGTAGAGATGAAGCTTTTCGCTACTTCCTCCCGTAGAGCTAAAATAGGATTGAATCGGGATAAGCTCATCAAATTCAATGCCTGCCTCCTCTTTTGCTTCACGATGAACAACACTTTCGGCAGACTCATTACTATCGATCATGCCAGCAATGATCTCAATCGTCCAAGGGGAAGTAGATTTTCCAACTAGAGGGGCTCGAAACTGCTCCACAAAGAGAAGTTTATCAAGCTTTGGATCATAGGCTAAAACTGCCACCGCATCATCACGCAATACAACTTCACGCATAATGGGGGGACTCATCTCTCCTGAAAAGAGCCGGTGACGAACTGTTAAAGCATCTAGCTTAAAAAAGCCTCGATACTTCTCCTCACGCTCTAACAATTCAACATCTTTCTTACCAAATCGTCTCATATAATTTCGCTCCCCAAAAAAGAGTAAAGCCACCCTTAAAGGTGGCTTTGAAACATATCGCTCTTCTTCTCTTAACTACCCCAAGTGCGCACTGCACCGCTATCAATATGGACAAAACGGGAGCGACTATAGTAACCAACCCCACCCGCTTTTAAAGAGAGCGCCGCATTACGCAACTGATTCGTGCCTACACCAGGCATACGAATATCGATCGCTTTACTCTGCATATGGAAACTACTCTTTGCCACACCACCCATATTTTTACGTAACATCGCATTCGTTTGTGGCGAACGGTAACCGCTCAATCCGTGAACAGGCTTTGTATAGCCAAGTTGAAGCGTCATTGCGTAGAGCTGATCTAAAACATGAGGGTCGTACAATTTTGCTGTATTGGTACGACGATCACGCAATGCCCAAGAGAGTTCATCTAAAGATTCACGAATATACCCTTCACCTGGAACCCAGTAAATTACACGAGAAGTCTCACCAAGAGCTGGCGTAAAAATTGTTAACTCACGCTCAGTTGTTAAAGCTTGCTTTGCGAGTGCTGGATGTAATCCAAATAGTCCTAACGCTGCACTTCCTGCTAAAACGCCCGTCGCCTTCTTGAAAAGATCGCGACGATTCTCATCAACGAGCGCATTGTGATTTTCAATATAAAGCTCTCTTTCGCTAGTAATGATTCTGTTATTCGAAGGCATGGTAACCCGTACTCCTATCTATTTATTCGATCTGTACTCACCGATAAAAAGCACTACGCATAAAAAAACGTAGTGCTAATTAATCAGAAAACTCCATAGGCACACGTGCTAAAATATGTACCGGCCTCAGTATTTCTGTACAGAGCCCTTTTGTGTAAAAAAGTATCATAACATTATTCAGGAAAAATGAAAAATATACCGCACGAGATAAATTATCCGGATGATGCCGCTTTTGAAGGGGATAGCATAAATGCATCCCCCTTTTCATCTGAAGCGGAACAGTCTGTTTTAGCCTCACTACTTGTTGATTCAACAAGCGATAGTTGGGATATGATTGATGGAAAATTACATGCTAATGATTTCTATCAAAAGCAGCACGCCATTATTTTTGAAGCGATTGGAAAATTGCATCAAAAAGGGGAGCCTGTCGATCTTTTAACCCTTAGTGATTTTTTAAGTACTCAAGGAAAATTAGAGGAAGCGGGGGGCACAGAGTATTTAGCAGAGCTTTCTCAGCGGATGACGAGTAGTGGATTTGTTCTCTCCTACGCCTCTCTCGTTCGAGAGTACTCTGTTATACGTAGATTAATTCAGACAGGGCAAAAAATCGTCGCTACTGCTCACAACCGCGAAGGGATGAGCATCGATGAGCTCATTCAATTTGCTGAGCAAGAAATTTTCGCTATCGCTGAACAGGGAAATCGTGCCAACGAAGGGGGGCTAACACCCGTGTCAGAAGTTATGAAATTAACCTTAGAGAGAATCGAAGAGCTCTCTAAATCAACCGACGGTATCACCGGTGTTCCTACTGATTGGGCCGATTTTGATCAGATGACAGCAGGGCTTCAAGCAGGCGATATGATCGTCGTAGCTGGCCGACCATCAATGGGAAAGACGACATTTGCTATGAATATGGTCGAGCGTGTTGCAATGTATACAAAACGTCCAGTTGCTGTTTTTAGCCTCGAGATGCCTGCTGAACAATTGATGATGCGCATGTTCGCCTCTGTTGGACGAATTGAACAGGAAAATATCCGTTCTGGACAGCTCAATGAGAGTGAATTAAAACGCCTCTCAACCGCTATGCAGCAATTAAATGAGACGAAAATATTTATCGATGATACGAGTGGCCTAACACCAAATGAATTAAGATCCCGTGCACGTCGTTTAAAAAGAGATCATGGAGACTTAGCACTCATCATGATTGACTATATGCAATTAATGACAGTTCCGGGATTGGGAAGTAATCAGAAGGTTGCTGAAGTTTCGGAGATCTCCCGCTCCATCAAATTAATGGCTCGAGAGCTGAATGTTCCTGTTATTGTGCTCTCTCAGCTCAATCGTAGCCTCGAACAGAGGCCTAATAAACGCCCAGTAATGAGTGATCTTCGAGATTCTGGGGCGATCGAGCAGGATGCTGACTTAATCTGCTTTATTTATCGCGATGAAGTTTATAATGAAGATAGTCCAGATAAAGGAATTGCTGAAGTAATTATTGGTAAACAGCGTAATGGCCCTATTGGAACAGTTAGACTCGCTTTTCAAGGGCAATATTCAACATTCACTAATGCAGATACTATGAGTTATGGAGCTCTTCCTGATCTAAATTAAATCTAAAATAACCTTCCTCTTTAAGCCCAGCCCTCTTTTTAGAGGGCTTTTTTATTCGTCTTGCTTAAAGCTTAGGCGCTTTTTCTTTCGAGCATAAAAAAAGCTCCCTTACAGTGTAAGGGAGCTCTCTTAATGAAGCCCTGGAAATGACCTACTCTCACATGGGACATGCCCACACTACCATCGGCGCTAACACGTTTCACTTCTGAGTTCGGGATGGGATCAGGTGGGACCATG
>JASLFR010000037.1 GCA_030150565.1 Cardiobacteriales bacterium
ATCAGTGATCGACTTAATCGTTCCTGAGAGTTTGTCATCTTTGTTGTACTTCATCTCGAACTCTTCCCATGGGTTGGGCTGGCACTGTTTCATACCAAGTGAGATGCGGCGACGATCTTCATCGATATCGAGAACCACAACATTCACCTCTTCACCAACGCTTACCATTTTTGAAGGGTTAACGTTTTTGTTTGTCCAATCCATTTCAGATACGTGAACAAGACCTTCGATCCCATCTTCGATCTCAACAAAACAACCGTAATCAGTAATGTTGGTCACTTTACCTGCAACTTGAATACCTGCAGGGAAACGCATACCGATATCTTTCCATGGATCTTGACCTAACTGCTTAAGACCTAAAGAGACGCGGTTTGTTTCGCGATCAAAGCTTAATAATTTAACTTTGATTTTATCGCCAATGTTTACGATCTCTGAAGGGTGACGAACACGTCTCCATGCCATATCTGTGATATGGAGAAGACCATCAATTCCACCTAAATCGATAAACGCACCGTAATCGGTAAGGTTTTTCACTTCACCCTCAACGATGTCGCCCTCTTCAAGTGTCTTCAAGAGCTCTTCACGCTCTGCAGAGTATGCTTCTTCAACCACTGCACGACGTGATACAACAATGTTGTTACGCTTCTGATCAAGTTTGATGATCTTAAGATCGAGCTCTTTCCCTTCAAGGTAAGAGATATCACGAACAGGACGAACATCAACAAGTGATCCTGGTAAGAATGCACGCTCTGTTCCTAATGTAACAGTGAAACCACCACGAACACGGCCAGAGATACGACCTTGGATGATCTCATCTGCTTCTTTCATCTTCTCGAGATGTGCCCATGTCTCTGCACGCTTCGCTTTTTCGCGTGATAGACGAGTCTCACCGAAACCATCTTCTAAAGACTCAAGAACAACATCTACTTCTTGACCGATGTGAACTTCAAGTTCGCCATCTGCATCTAAGAATTCTGCACGTGGAATACGGCCTTCACTCTTAAGACCCGCATCAACGAGGACAACTTCATTCTCAACAGCAACAACCGTTGCTTTGATTACGTCGCCAACGCTGCGGCTCTCTTCTGCTGCGATGGATTGTTCAAATAACTCTGCAAAACTTAATGACATAAATAAAAACTCAAACGCACTGGATAGTGGGATGGATTATCCGTGCACCTTGTTAAAATGAATCAAATTAAAACTAGGCCTATCCTAGTTATACCCCTATTTTATCTTCGCTTTATACGCTTCTAGCACCGTCTTGAAGACCTCATCAACACTCATAAAAGAGGTGTCGATCTCGATCGCATCCGTTGCTGGAATCAGAGGCGAAGCAGCGCGAGTACGATCCCGCTCATCACGCGCCTCAATTTCAGATAAAACTCGCTCTATATTAGCGCAAACACCCGCATCTAACAACTGTTTGTATCGCCTTTTCGCCCGCTCTTCACTCGATGCGGTGAGAAATATTTTTAAGAGCGCTTTTGGAAAGATCTCACTCCCCATATCTCGCCCATCAGCAATCAAGCCAGGTGCTTGTGCAAAATCCCTCTGCCGCTCAAGAAGTGCCTCTCTCACTTTTGGAAATTTTGCCACTTTTGACGCCTTTCCCCCCGTCTCTTCTGCCCGAATTGCCTGAGTAGAATCGACACCATCGAGAATGATTTTTAATGCTCCCCCCTCCCCTTGCTGAAATGTTAGGGGGAGCGCTAACGCTAACGGCTCAAGCCCCGCCTCATCTTCAAGATCGACCCCTTTTGCCTCTGCGTAGAGGGCTAACGCTCGATAGATCGCTCCCGAGTCGAGTAGATGCCACCCTAAATGCTCAGCTAATCGCAATGTTAATGTCCCCTTACCCACTCCACCAGGGCCATCTACTGTAATGACAGGAATCTCCATTATGTATCGCTCCTTAAAGAATTTACCGATAGAATCGCCCAATTATGACACAAGCGCCCCTCTCCACTCCCCACAATCGCATAAGAAATAGTCATCAGTAGAAGACACTCCCAATAAGCTCATGGTAAATTAGAGCTCTATTGCGCACTTACCCTCACTCAACCAAAAGGGTGAAGTCGCCTCAACCGCTCAATCATTGATCAAAAGAAGAGAGAGAATTATTAAATGAAGTTAACTATCGCAACTCGTGAAAGCCCATTAGCTCTATGGCAAGCCAATCATGTAAAAGCAAAACTTGAGGCGCATCATCCCGATTTAGAGGTGGTAATCAATGGTATGACCACAAAAGGGGATCAGATGCTCTCCTCCCCTTTAAGTAAAATTGGGGGCAAAGGGCTCTTCATTAAGGAGCTTGAAGTGGCGATGCTTGAGGGGCGGGCTGATATTGCTGTTCACTCAATGAAAGATGTACCAATGAGTGCGAGCATTCCTGAGGGTTTCGCCGTTCCTGTTGTTTTAGAGCGTGCCGATCCGCGCGATGCTTTTGTCTCCTTTAAATATAAATCACTCGATGACCTCCCTAAAGGTGCTGTAATCGGCTCTTGCTCCCTTCGCCGCCGTGCACAACTATTAGCGCGCCGCCCCGATCTTGTGATTAAAGATCTACGAGGCAATGTAAACACCCGCCTTCAGAAGTTAAAAGATGGTGAGTTTGACGCAACCCTCCTTGCAAGTGCAGGGCTCATTCGTCTCGGTTTTGAGGAGTATATTACGGAGAATTTAAGCCAAGATATCTCTCTTCCCGCCGTAGGTCAGGGAGCGATCGGGATTGAGTGCCTTGCAGATAATGAAAAGGTGTTACAACTCATTGCGCCACTCAACCATGAAGAGACCTCCATTCGAGTCGCTGCTGAGCGTGCCTTTAATAATCGCTTAAATGGTGGTTGCCAAGCGCCTATCGCAGGATATGCTGAATTGACTGAAAAAGGGTTATGGCTTCGTGGATTAGTGGGCGATCTCGATAGTGGTGAAATCCTCTATCATGAAGTGATTGGCGCTCCCGAAGAGGCTCAAAATATTGGTCTTGAATTGGCAGAGATTCTCTTAGAGAAAGGAGCGGGGCGCATCCTCGATAAGATCTATGGATAGAGTAGACTTAAAGAATTTAGGGGTCATCATCACACGCCCTAAAGGGCAGACAAAACTCCTAACGCCTAAGGTGAATGGTGCAGGAGGGAGCGCTTTTGAAGTACCAGCACTTGAGATTTGCGATAGCCACACCCCAAAAGAGGAGATTGAAGCACTCTTAAGTGGCTCCGATCTCTTCGATTACCTTCTCTTCACAAGCCCCAATTCCGTCACTTACGGCTTAAAGTTTGGATTAACACTCCCTAAAAAGGGGGAGAAGGGGCCTGAGCTCATCGCAATCGGCACAGGAACTGAGAATGCTTTAAAAGAGGTGACCGATCACCCCATCATTAAAGCGCCAAAACCGTATACATCAGAAGCGCTCATTGAGGAGCTAAAGACGGTAGATCTTTCGGGGCGCTCCCTTCTTCTAATTAGTGGTGAAGGGGGAAGACGCATTTTAGGAGATTCGTTGCGGGATGATTATGGCGCCCACACTCAATATATCGATGTCTACCGCCGTAAAAAGCCCTCCTCCTTCCCTCTCGATGAGGTGAAAAAACATGGGGAGAATCACCCCTTAATTCTGCTAATTACCAGTCAAGAGGCGCTCTCTAATATCGATTCCGCTCTAAAAGAGAGTGGTATTAAACCGAAGCTTGCCGCCACAATTGTTGGGAGCGATCGGCTACGAGCCCATGCTCAGAGCTTAGGCTACTCCCCCATCATCGTTGCTGCTTCTGCACTTGAGGCGGATATGTGGCAGAGCATTCAAGAACATGCATCCCATTTTTCTTCCCTACATAGGATGAGGAGTACCGTTATGGAACATTTATCGAAAGAGCATTCCCAAAAAATCGACCCAAAAGAGTCCCACCCAATAGCAGAAGAGGCCGCTCAAGAGATGCTTGAAGAGGGCGCACCTCTCTTTGAAGAGGATCGCCAAGAGAAAGAGAGGGAGCAGAGTGCAATTGAGGCGGATAATACTCCACTCCCCTCTACAGATTCTATCGATGATCGAGTGATTATTAAAAAATCGGGAGGCTTTACCTCAGCACTCGCTCTTCTCCTTGCCCTAGGTGCTGCAGGGCTTGCAGGCTACAACTACTACGAAGCGAATCTTGCTCCTAAAAGTAGCCCCAACTTCTCCACCAAAGAGGAGGTGGAGGCGCTAAAAGGGGCGCACAACTCGCTCTCTAATGAGTTATCTCAACTCAGTCATCGATTCGATGGACTCCCTAAAGAGCAGATCATCACCCCAGAAGAGGTAGCTCAGCTCCGTGCACAGATTGAGCGCTTAAGTGATGTTGATGCCCTTGCGATCAATCTTCAAGAGTTAGAGCAATCATTAAAAGATAAGAGCTTCACCCTTGAAGGGGCGACCATCACCCTCTCAGAGCAGCAGGCGAATTTCCAAAAAGAGCTCAACACCCTCGCAGAGCAGATTGAAGCGCAAGGGGGGGATCTCTCTCAAATCAACGCAATTGCCGATGAAGCGGAGCGGATCGCTTCAAATTTCTCTCTAAAGATGGAGGAGGAGTTTCAGCGCCAACGTCAAGTGGTTCAAGAGGCAGAGCGACTCATTAAAGCGGTTAAAGAGAGCGCAGACTTTGATGCCCTCACCTTCAATGAGATTGAATATCTCCTCAATGTTGCAAATTATAAATTGACCCTTGAGGGGAATCTTCCCGCAGCTATTGAGACCTTAACGCAGGTGAATGATCGCCTTGAGCGCATTAACCACCTCAACTTTGAGACGACAAAAGAGCGTCTTCAGAACCGTCTTGAAGCACTTAGAGCGATTAAACCTATCGACCTTCAAGCAGAATCAGAAAAGATCAGAGCGATTAGTGAAGCAGTTAGCGAGGCGACACTACTTCTTGACCCCACCATTTCAGAGCTTAAAGATGAATTGCAGAGCAAAAAGAGTGGCAAAGAGGGAGAAAATTGGTTCACCAATGTTAAAGAGAACTTAACCCCCCTCTTTGTTGCGGGGAATAGACGTCTCGATGATCCCCAATTTCTCCACGCTGATGATCGCTTTATGATTAATCAAAATATTCAATTACTGCTCAATAGTGCAAAGAGCTCACTCCTTCAAGGGGAGGAAGCATTAATGAAAGAGCAGCTTAAGGAGGCGAAAGGGTGGATTGAGCACTACTACGCACAAGATGATAGCGCTGCAACAAGAGCGATTATCGAAATTGAAGCGCTCCTTAAGCTCAATTTAACACCCGATTACCCAAGCTTAGAGCCGATCATTAATGCATTTAATGCAACACGTGCACTCTACAGCCAACCTTAAGGAGGTGTGATGTGAAACGATCAACAACCGTTATTTTATGGGCGATTATCCTCCCCATTCTTGCGCTACTCTTTCTGAAAGTGGTGGAGAATGATCCTGGAATTGTCGCCTTCTCTGGCACACTCCCCTACTTTGGTGAGTTCTACTTCGCCCTCACCTTCAGCGGTTTTCTTATTGCGGGGGGGGTACTCTTCATCTTAGGCTATCTTCTCATACGCCTTATCAGCGGCATTTGGCACCTACCAAAACGCTTCAAAAAAGGGTTGGAAGAGCGCCGCTTAAAAGAGGTAGAGAGCAACTTCGCACAAGCAGAGCTTGCACTCTTAGAGGGGAATAATATTAAAGCGGAGCGGCTCTATCTTGCAGTAATTGAGGGGCAAGGAGAGCATCAACTCGCCTATTTAGGAGCAGCAAAAGCGGCTCATCAACAGGGCAATAGCTACCGCCGAGATCGCTATCTAAAGCAGATCGATTTTATTAAAAATCGAAAAGATCGCCTCTTTGGCGCCCTTCGCCGCGCTGAATTTCTCTTAGAGATTAACGATTTTGAGAAGGCGACCGAGCTCCTCAATCAGCTCTACCGCACTGATCGAAATCCGCAAGTGATCCAACTCTTAGCCGATGCTTACTACCAATCAGAGGCGTGGAGCGATCTTCACAGAATGATGCCTGAGTATATGCAAGCGGTAGAGAGAGAGCCTCTTCACGATGCTCAAAAGATGGAGTCGCTCTATCTTGCAGCGCTCAATTTTGCAGCGTCCGATCAAAATAGTGAGACTCTCACCCTCTTTTGGCACTCACTCCCTGAGAGAATGCGCCGCTCTGAAAGATTGCTTCTTCGCTATATCACGCTACTGCTCGATAAAGGTGAAGGGGATGAGGCAGAGAATGCGCTCCGTAAGGCGCTTAAGGTCGATTACAACCCCAATCTAATGCTTGCCTACGGTTCCCTCTATCGCGGAAATCTACCCGCCCATATTCGCCATGCGCGTAAGTTGGTAGAGCATCACCCCCATATTGCTGAGGGGCATCTTGCACTTGCACAGCTCTTAGCACGTAATGAGGAGTATGAAGCGGCAGAAGAGGCGACCAAAGAGGCGCTAGCCCTTAAGAGCGATCTCCCTCAAGCGCATAAATTGCTCGGCGAGCTCCATCTGCGCAATGAGAATCCTCAAGAAGCGCTCCTCTCTTTCAGAAGAGCGAATGATCTGCTCATTCCTGAAGCGTTCAATCCCCTATTACAGGGGGAGGGTGAACTTCTTTTAGAGGAACGCTCCGCCGAAGAGAGTGGGGAACCAAAAGAGGAGGAGAAGGATCTTCTCACCCCCAGCGCTACAATCGATGAACTAACTGATAAGCGGGAGTAATCTCCCATTTATTGATAAAGGGGCATCTATTGCCCCTTTTTTCCGTATTTAAGAAGAGCAAAAAAATGATGATACTGCACTTTAATGGTAAAACTCTCGATCTTTCACGCCCTAAAATTATGGGCATTTTGAACTTAACGCCCAACTCTTTCTCTGATGGTGGCGATTTTTATGATCCTGAAAAAGCGCTCGATCACGCTTATAAAATGGTTGAAGATGGCGCCGATATTCTCGACTTAGGTGCTGAATCTACAAACCACAAAGCAGCGCCCATTACAAGCAAAGAGGAGGTAAAACGCCTGCTCCCTGTATTTAAAAAGTTACAGGAAAATCTCGATGTGCCGATCTCAATCGATACCTTTCGGGCAGATACGATAGGTATTATGCTCGCAGAGGGCGCCGATATTATTAACGATGTAACGGGGCTTGGC
>JASLFR010000052.1 GCA_030150565.1 Cardiobacteriales bacterium
TGAGGAGCGGGTTGCTCATATTCAGAACCATTTCCCTGAAGTGATCGCTGTTGAGATGGAAGCAGCCGCAATTGTGCAGGTCTGTTTTCATTATAAAACGCCCTCTATTGTGATGCGTGCCCTCTCCGATCTTCCCGATAAAGAATCCCCCATGACTTTTGTGGAGTATCTACAATTTGCCGCAGATCGCTCTGCTAACATTGTGATGGCAACCTTAGAAGCGTGGCCCGATTCCCCCCTCTCATAAAATAATAGAAGAATGAGTTTTTAAAGCGATGAAAAATATAACAGTTTTTGGTTTAGGCTGGCTTGGTGAGCCATTAGCAAAAGCACTGATTAAGAAAGGTTTTAACGTCATTGGGACAAAGACAAGTGGCGAAGGTGTAGAGAAGATGCGCGCTGAAGGGATCCCTACCGCTCTCTTTAACGCAACGGAGAACTTCTACCTTAAAGATCCTGAAGTGAAGGCACTCTTTGAGAGTGAGACTCAAATTATCACCATTCCTCCTGAAGCACACCACTCCATTAAAGAGTATCTCCCGATGATTCGAGCGATGGTAAAAACGGCGATCTACTGCGGAGTTAAGCGAATTATCTTCACAAGCTCCATCTCCGTCTATGGGGATAATCATGGTGAGTTGATTGAGAGCAGTAAGCGGATGCCTGTTCGTACACGAGCACGTGCATTGAAAGCGTTAGAGGATTATCTTTTAGGCTTAAAAGAGATCGATATCTTTGTGCTTCGTCTTGGAGGGCTTGTAGGTGCTGGGCGCCACCCTATTAAGAGCTTGAGTGGTCGCCACGATATCCCCCATCCAAAGCATCGGGTCAATCTTGTTCATCAAGCGGATGTGATCGAAGCGATTATGGCGATTGTTTCAAACGACGAGCTCCCCTCTGCTCCCTACAATATAGTCGCCCCACTCCATCCTGAACGGAAGAGCTACTATGAAGCGAAAGCAGCTGAACTGAATCTCACCCCTCCAGAATTTGAAGAGGATGAGGATGTGAGCAGCAATAAGATCATCAATGGGGATAAAATCACGCAAGAGACCGATTTTAGCTACCGCTATCCCGATCCTGCCACTATGCCTTTCTAAATCCCAATTCTTTAAATAAAAAAAGAGCGCTATCAATTAGCGCTCTTCTCATCTTATAGAAGAATATTGCTACGCCTCTGCAAAGACCTTTGCTAAATCTACAGGGGTGAGTTTCTGCTTCTCTTCACGGGTGTAACATCTTCTAAAACGCCCCTCTTTAAGCAACATGGTACGATCCCCATAAGTGAGCGCATGCTCCATATTATGGGTAATCATAATGCAGGTGAGATGCTCTTCCCGAACAATATCATTAGCGATCTGCATCACCGTCTCTGCGATACTTGGATCGAGCGCTGCTGTAATCTCATCGAGCAGTAAAATCTTAGATTCGGAGATAATCGCCATAATAAGGCTTAACGCTTGACGCTGCCCCCCTGAAAGATTCCCCACCAGCTCATTGAGCCGATTCTCCAGCCCCATATTGAGGAGTGAGAGCTTCTCCCGAAAATAGGCGCGCCGTGCACGGTTTGTAAAGAGTCTAAAGTGGCGCCCCACGCCCCGCTTATAAGCAAATGACATATTCTCTAAAATCGTCATATGCTCCATCGTTCCGATACGGGGATCTTGCATCACAATCGATACATCTTTAGAGCGCTTAGCTTGAGAGCGGTGGGTGATTCGCTCCCCATCTAGGTAGAGCTCCCCTTTTTCAGGTTTCATATAACCCGTGATGAGGTTAAACATGGTGGATTTACCCGCACCATTTCCCCCAATCACTACTAAAAACTCCCCTTTTGGCACATTGAGATCGAGATCGAAGAGCACTTTTCGCTCTAAAACGCTCCCTTTTCCTACAACAACATCAGCCGACTCAATTTTTAACACGTTTTCTTCCTCGACGTTGCCATAATCAGAACCATTAAGACCCCTGCAATTAGGTTAAAATCGTAACTCTTTAGATTTAAAAACTCCGCATTGAGGGCGATGCTAATCACTAAACGGTAGATAATCGATCCTAAGATACAGGCGATCAGCTGCACCCAGATGGAACGAAAAGGTAAAATGCGCTCACCAATAATCACTGCCGCAAACCCTGCAATAATGGTTCCAATTCCTGCGGTGATATCAGCAAACTCTTGATGCTGAGCGAAAAGCCCACCTCCAAGAGCGATCAAACCATTCCCCATCGCAACCCCTAAAATCACCATCCACTTAACGTTGATTCCCCCATTTTGGCAGAGCCTTTTATTCTGGCCAATCGCCCGAACAGCAAGCCCAAGATCAGTATTGAGGAACCATCCGATCACTCCAACAAAGAGCAGACCAATCAAAGAGAGGATCAACATATTGGGAAGAGTGAAGATCGTCCCCTTTGTGAGTGCAATATTGGGAATCCCATTCATCACATGAATATTGATGGAGTAGAGCATAAAGGCGACCAAGATCCCCGCTAAGAGATCGGTCACCTTAAAGTAACTATTTAGGACTCCTGTTAATGCGCCTGCAAGTAACCCTCCCCCCAATGCAAAAAGAAGTGAGAGGTATGGGTTAACCCCCGCCTGAATCAACATTCCTGAGATTGCGGCTCCTAATACAAAGGAGCCATCACAAGTAAGATCAGGAAAATTGATTACACGGAAGGTGAGATAGATCCCCATCCCGACAATGCCGTAGATGATTCCTAACTCTACACTCATAAAGAACTCTTGTGCAGAGATCAGCTTTTCGAGGTAGAAAGTTATCTTCGCTAACAGTAAATCCATAAAAATTGACTACTCTTCCGATGTGGTTGTGGTTACAAGTTTAGCCGCTTTAGCGCGCAATTCTTCACTCAACTCCATATTGAGGATCTTCGCAGCATCTGTATTGATGTGGAGCTCCATCTTTCCTGGAAAGCCAACAGGAATCGTGTTGATATCTTCACCATCTAAGACACGAGCAATCATCTCTGCTGTATCGAGCCCTAAATCGTACTGATTAGGTCCAAGCGCTGCGAGTGCTCCAACAGGCACCGCATCGGTATCCGCAACAAAGACAGGAATACCCGCTTTATTTGCCGCATTTACAATACTGCCGAGTGCTGCAAGCGCTGTATTATCCCCGTAGATATAGATCGCATCGGTACGTGCTGCTAAACGTGCTGCCGCTTGAGGAACATCCCCCGTGCGAGTAACCGCCTGCTCAACAACCTCCATCCCCAATTTTTTTGCCGCTTCTTGAGTATCTTTCAATTGAACGATTGAGTTCGCTTCCGCCGCATTGTAGATAAACCCGATCTTTTTAAGCTCAGGAACAAATTGACGGAACATCTCTAATTGAGGCTCAACCTCAACGTAGTTAGACATTCCCGTTACGTTGCTATTTGATCCTTCAAGCTTGCTCACTAATCCCGCCTCAATCGGTGCCGTGATGGAGCTAAAGACCATCTTTGTTTTTCCTTCACGGGCAGGCTTTACTAAGCTCTGTGCAGAAGGTGTCCCCAATCCTACCGTTACATCTGCCCCATTACTCACAAATTTTGTAGAGATTTGGGTTGCTAAAGCGACGTTTGCTTGTGCCGATTCAACACGGAAATCGAGATTCTCACCCGCCACATAACCCCGTTTAGCGAGCCCATCTTTAATCCCTTGTGCGGTAATATCGAGCGCGGGATGCTCAACAATCTGATTGACATAAACTCTCTTCATCTCTTCAGCATTAACTGCTCCCATAAAGAGTGAGCTAACGGCTAATGCGGTTAATAATCGCTTCATTTAATACTCTCCTACTATCCAAATATTGATGGTTTAAAACTATTGTGCTTCGTTCTCTTCTCTCATACGGCGCAAAATTGTGCTATACCCATTATTCTCTTCATCTTTAAGAAAACGGGCGACCCGCCCAATTGTTGTTAAGCTCGCCCCTGTTAGTGCATTAATCTGCCGATAGGAGTATTCACCACTCTCTAAAAGTTTACAGACACGCCAACGCTCCGCCATTGAGGTTAGCTCTTGTGGTGTACAGAGATCTTTAAAGAAGGCGCGCGCCTCCTCAATATTCTGATTCATTAAAATTGCGGTTAATAGCTCCTCGATCAGATCAGCTCTCTTCTGCGCCTCTTTCTCTTCGCTCATACTCTTCCCCAATCTTAATTAATTCTTTGACCGATTTAGGATCACGATTCTTTGAATCTGTTCCAGTGTAATAGCACAATAATTTATGCCCCCTCTCTTGTCAATAGAGAAGCGCAAAGTTGCCGTAATATTGTCCGACTTTTTTTCGGCAAAAAAAGAAGAGCTCCAGCCATTAGCTGAAGCCCTTTTATTTAAAAGAGATGATAACTCCCCATTAAGGGAGTGCTCTATAGATGATTAATCACGCTCTTCAAAGAGTTTATCCGCCTCTTTCTCCTCTTTACGGAGCTCCTCTTCCGCTTTGCGTACCTTATGCTCATCCCACTTCTCTTCCACATTCTCTTTTAAGTCGTGCGCTTTCTCTTTCACCCCTTCAACAAAATCGTGAGCACGCTCTTTTAACTTCGCCTCTTCAATCTTATCTTTGGTCTTTTCGGTGAGCTCTTTCGCTTCATCAGCGATTTTACCCCCAAGCTCTTGCGCTTTTTCACTAACGGCGTGGGCACCATCTTTAATCTTCTCTCCCACTTTTTTAAATGTATCACTCATCTTCTCTTCCTCCTTATCTGTTTGAAGATTGTTCTGATTCTCTGCTCCATTTTCTCCTAAAGAGGATTCTTCAAGATGAGCATGAAGCTGCTCTTGACTCACTGCTTGGGATTGTTCGACTCCATTTTTCGCCTCAAAAAGAGCGCGATCAAGATCTCCCGCATACTGTTGTCGACGCAGATCGCTCCAGCCAAAATAATCCCCCATATATTGAATAACCCCCTCTTTATACTGCTCAACCTCCGCAATATTGAAAAAGAGCATTCCTGTTCGACGAATAAAGAAATCTGCAGGGGTCACTGTCAACTCCTCCTCAAGCGCATATTTAAGGCGAGTAAAAAGAAGAAGAGGGAGTATCTTCAGAGCGGGCTCTTCCCCCTCTTTAGCACTCTTAGCGATCTCAAAGAGAATTGGCGCATTACTGCCGTAAAATTGAACTAGAGTACGTGCATCCTGCTCACTTAAATGGTAGCGATCCGCCTCCTCAACAAGTGCTTCAATATAGGATTGAAATCCTCTAGAGCCCCCCACTTCTCCACCTGAAATGGACTCATCGATCGTATCGCACGGTGCGCTCTCTATCTGATAACGCTCTAAAAGGCGCATCGCTACACGATCAATAATCTCTTCTGCCATATGGCGGTAACCAGTCAATTTCCCACCAGCGATTGTGACTAATCCTGAAGGATCCTCCCAGATCTCATCTTTACGGGAGATCTCTGAAGGATCTTTCCCCTCCTCTAAAATAAGGGGGCGAATTCCCGCCCATGAGGATTCAATCATCGCTTCTGAGATCTTCGCTTGTGGGAACATATAGTTGATCGCTGAGAGTAGGTAAGCACGATCTTCAGCTGTTACGACAGGATGAGTTTTAGAGCCCTCATACTTAGTATCGGTAGTACCGACATAGACTTTTCGCCCTCTTGGAACAGCAAAGATCATGCGCCCATCGCTCTTGGTATCAAAGTAGACCGCCTGATCGAGTGGAAAATCCCCCTTATCGATCACAAGATGCACCCCTTTAGTCAATAAAAGATGTTTATCATTTGGATGCTCCACCTGATCCCGAATGCTCTCCACCCATGGACCTGTCGCATTCACCACAATTTTTGCACGAACCAGAATCTCTCTTTGGGTGAGCTGATCTTTAGCGATCACCCCATTAATAAGCCCATCATCACCATATGTGAAGCCCTCCGCTTTGAGGTAGTTGAGGATCAGGGCGCCATGTGTCACCGCCTTTTTATGGACCTCCATCGTCAGGCGAGCATCATCGGTACGATACTCAACATAGTATCCCCCCCCTTTTAAGCCCTCCTCTTTAATGAGTGGTGCCCGTTTTAATACCTCCTCACGAGAGAGCATTTTACGGCGTTCACCTCTCTTCACCTGTGCAAGATGATCGTAAAGCGCCAGACCAATTGAAGTGCTAAAGCGCCCAAACGTCCCCCCTTTATGGAGTGGAAGCAACATCTTTTCAGGCGTAGTGACATGTGGCCCATTCTCATAGACGATTGCTCGCTCACGCCCTGTTGTGCGCACGACTCCGATCTGAAAATTTTTCAGGTAACGCAATCCTCCATGCACCAATTTTGTGGAGCGACTGCTCGTCCCTTCAGCAAAATCTTGCATCTCTAGAAGCGCCACTTTTAAGCCCCGCTTTGATGCATCGAGCGCTGCGCCTGCTCCAGTAATCCCCCCTCCAATAATGAGAAGGTCAAACGCTTCAGTAGAGAGGCGCGTTAAAATAGTCTCCCGCTCTTTTGTTGCTAATCTCATTTCTCCCCCTTTTCGGATCTCTCTTCCGCACCGAAATCTCGCTCTGGCTTAAAGACTTGTGTCGCTTCAACTGCCATCTTCCACCCACGATAGAGCTGCTCTTTACGCTTCTCCTCCATCTTAGGTTTAAAGGTCCCATCAAGAGCCCAGCGCTTTGAGATCTCCTCTTTTGAATCCCAAAATCCGACCGCCAAACCTGCAAGATAAGCGGCACCTAGTGCGGTTGTTTCAGCAATGGCGGAGCGCTCCACCTCTACCCCTAAAATATCGCTCTGAAATTGCATCAAGAAGTTATTAGAGACAGCCCCACCATCTACTCTTAAGGTCTGCAACTCAATTCCTGAATCTTGCTCCATCGCCTCCAATACATCCCGTGTCTGGTAAGCGAGTGATTCTAACGTTGCACGAATAAAATGCTCTTTCTCCGTCCCTCGTGTTAATCCAAAGATCGCTCCACGGGCATCAGAATCCCAATAAGGAGTGCCAAGCCCCACAAAAGCGGGAACAACGTAGACTCCTGTTGTATCTTCAACACGTGTGGCGTACTGCTCTGATTGAGGGGCGGTTTGCAACATTCTCAATCCATCACGCAACCATTGAATAGCGGAGCCTGCTACAAAGATTGATCCTTCAAGAGCATACTCAACCTCCCCATCGAGCCCCCACGCAAGGGTTGTTAAGAGGCCATGCTCCGATTTCACCCCTTTATCGCCTGTATTCATCAACATAAAACAGCCCGTTCCGTAGGTATTTTTTGCCATCCCCTCCTCAAAACATGCCTGTCCAAAGAGCGCCGCCTGCTGATCCCCCGCTGCTCCTGCAATCGGTACCTCATACCCGAAGAAGTGCTTCCCTGTTGTTTTAGCGTAGATTTCAGAAGATTGTTTCACCTCAGGGAGCATCGCTTTAGGGATATTGAGGAGAGAGAGGAGCTCCTCATCCCACTTAAGATCGTAGATGTTGTAGAGGAGAGTACGGCTCGCATTTGAATAATCCGTGACATGCGCCGCGCCCCCCGACAGCTTCCAGATAAGCCAGCTATCCATCGTTCCAAAGAGGAGCTCTCCCCGCTCTGCACGCTCTTGAGCCCCCTCTACTCTGTCGAGAATCCAGCGCACTTTCGTTCCAGAGAAGTAGGGATCAATCAATAACCCCGTCTTCTCCCGAAAAAGCTCTTGATGCCCCGCTTCTCGCAATGTTCGGCAGATCCCTTCTGATTGGCGAGATTGCCACACAATCGCATTATAGATTGGACGGCCGCTCTTCTTATCCCAGATAACGGTGGTCTCCCTCTGATTGGTGATGCCGATCCCTTCAACTTGCTCTGCTGAGAGCCCATTTTCCGTCAATACCGTTGCAACTACAGAGAGCACCGATCCCCAAATTTCAGTAGCATCGTGCTCCACCCATCCCGACTGGGGGAAATGTTGCGTAAACTCCTTCTGTGCAATCCCTCTAATCTTTCCATCATGATCAAAAAGAATCGCTCGGGTACTGGTGGTACCTTGATCGATCGCTAAGATAAATCGCTCTTTACTACTCATATTCTCTACTCCTTTTAGGGCTTCCCCTCACTATTTGATGCGTACTCTTTCACTCAATCTACTGCTAAATAAGAGGAGCAGCCTCCCCTCCCAATAAGCGCTCGTTACAGATCCTTCCAAAGAGTAAGAGTGCACCTGCAAGCGCTAACCCCACAATAAACCAGATCCAACCTGACCCATCTCCTACATAGAGCGCACTATAGAGTGCAGCGCCAATGATTGAGCCTACAATCGGGCCAAGAATGGGGACCATCGCATATTTCCAATTGCTCGAACCCTTCTCATGAATTGGGAGAAGCGCATGCATGATTCGAGGCCCTAAATCCCTAACAGGATTGATAGCGTACCCTGTTGCTCCCCCAAGACTCATCCCGATCGCGGTGATTAAAAACCCGATCATAATAGGATTTAACCCCTCACCAAATGGGTTGGCATTGATGGTTAAGATTCCAAAGAGAAGAATCGCCGTACCGATCATCTCTGCTAAAAAGTTAGCGACATAATTCTCATATTGAGGAGTTGTACAGAAGACATCTCGTTTTGCGATCTTGCTCTCGGTATCCCTAAAGTGGGGAAGATAGGCGAGCCAGACTAAAAGCGCCCCAATCATCGCCCCAAGTAGCTGCATCACCAGATAGAATGGAACAACACTCCAAGGGGTATTCCCATTAATCGCCTGCCCTATGGTGACAGCAGGATTAAAATGGGCAGGGCCACCGAGCGCAACACCTGCATAGATTGCAATTGTGACGGCAAATCCCCAACCAAATGTGATCACAATCCAGCCACCCCCTGCCCCTTTTGAGCGATTGAGAACAACTGTAGCTACAACTCCCCCTCCAAAGAGGATCATCACCGCTGTACCGATCAACTCTGCTAAATATGGATTGCTCATCGCCTTCCCCCTTCCTCTTTTTTATTATTGAGTCCTGAAATAATCAGTCCCTTACGCTCTTTTATTAAGTTTCAGAGTAGAGAATCGTAAAGCGCGACGCAATCCTTTTTCGCCTGAATAATTAAATAAAATTGAAAGGTTTTTTGCGGTAAATATCCCTTATCGTCGCTATTGAAATTATCCATATGATTTTCACCCCCCTCTATGCTTAAATGAAATCAACAGATCAGGGGAGTGATTAGATTCAGACTCCCACTCTTATTTAACATCTATTTGGAGGTTTACCATTATGAGTATCGATACAATCAAAGCGCTTCTACCTGAATATGCACGTGATATGCGTCTTAATATCTCAAGCGTACTCACAGAAGGGGGCGCACCTGATTTAACAGAGAAGCAGATCGCAGCGGTAGCCCTTGCATCAGCGATGGCAACAAACTCCGATAAACTTTTAGAAGCGGTGAGCGAATTTGCAGCAGGCATCCTCTCAGAAGAGGAGATTAAAGGTGCACAGATCGCAAATAGCATCATGAGCATGAATAACATCTACTACCGCTTTGTTCATCTTGCGAGCAATAAAGAGTATGGAAAATTACCCGCTCGCCTCCGTATGAATCAGATGGCTGATCCTGGTCTTGACAAAGCGACCTTTGAGCTCGCTTCAATTGCAGTATCAGCGATCAACGGTTGTGGTATGTGTATCGATGCGCACGAAAAAGCGCTTCGTGATATTGGTGTAACAACCCAAGGAATCCAATCTGCGGTTCGTATCGGTGCTGTTCTCTTCTCAGCTGCAGCAGCGATTCGCTAATCGAAGAGATGGGAAAAATACTCAATAGAAGATTGAGTAGAGCAAGATAATTGAAGACTCTTTAGAAGGATAAATTCTAAAGAGTTTTTTTTACCCTTCAGCTAAAATGAGTAGTTTCACGCTATCGATAAACAGAAAGGGGTTACCCCATCATTTTGGAGGAGAGAGATGACTCTTGAATTAGATCGTTATTGGGAAGAGGTTGGGCAGAATGCCCGTACTGCAGCGGCTCATTTAGCGCTTGCAGATGCTTATGCAAAGAATGAACTTCTACTAGCACTCTATGATGAAATCATCAATCACAGCGCAGAGATCATTGCTGAGAATCGTAAAGATATAAAAAACGCAGAGGGGAAAGATTTTGACGAGGCGTTTGTTGATCGCCTAAAGCTCGATAAAAAAGGGGTTGAAGCGATGGCGCAAGGGGTGAAAGAGATGACCCTCCTCCCCGATCCTATCGGCGAGATTAGTAATGTTCGCATCCGCCCAAGTGGAATTAGAGTGGGCAATATGCGAGTGCCGCTCGGTGTTATCGGCATTATTTATGAATCACGCCCCAACGTCACTATCGATGCGGCTGCTCTCTGCCTAAAGTCAGGGAATGCTGCGATCCTTCGTGGCGGAAGTGAAGCGTTTCACACCAACCAATATCTCGCAATGCTAATTAAACGTGCCCTAAAGCGAGCGAATCTTCCAGAGAGCGGAGTGCAGATCATCAATACAACTGATCGTGCGATGGTGGATCATATGATCACCTCCCCCCAATATGTGGATGTTATTATCCCACGCGGTGGGCTCTCACTTGTTAAGCGGATCAATGATAAAGCGACCGTTCCCGTCATTAAACACCTTGATGGTATCTGCCACACCTATGTTGATGAAGCGGCAGATTTAGAGAAAGCGATTAGCGTTACCGATAATGCAAAGACTCAACGTTACGCCCCTTGTAATACGATGGAGACCCTTTTAGTACATGAGGCGATTGCAGAGGAGTATCTACCCAAAATTGGGGCGATCTTCCATGAAAAAGGGGTAGAGATGCGTGCTGATCAGGGTGCTCGCGCCATCTTAAATCGTGCGGAAATTCCAGCAATTGATGCAGCAGAAGAGGATTGGCATGCAGAGTATCTCGCCCCCATCTTAGCAATTAAGATTGTAAAAGATGCGCAAGAGGCGATCGATCATATCAACCATTACGGCTCTCACCATACAGATGTGATCATCACCGAAAATCATACCCGAGCGATGAACTTCCTCCGTGCTGTTGATTCTGCCTGTGTGATGATCAACGCCTCCTCCCGCTTTGCCGATGGGTTTGAGTTTGGATTAGGTGCTGAGATCGGCATCTCTACCGATAAGCTCCACGTTCGTGGCCCTGTCGGCTTAGAGGGATTAACCTCGCTCAAATATATCGTCTTTGGAAATGGCGAAGGGCGCCAATAGAAGATGAAACTGATTCTCAATCGGCCGACAATTTAACAGTAATCGGCGATTAAGAGTGGTAAAATGATCTTCCAAAAAGGGCGTTTTAAAAACGCCCCATAATCAATAATGAGAATAATCGAATTGTAAGGATAGAATCAGAATGAGTACACAAGATGCATTAGCAAAAATTGAGTCACAAGTGACTGAAAATCCCGTTGTTATCTATATGAAAGGGTCACCCCAATTTCCAATGTGTGGCTTCTCAAGCCGTGCAGCTCAAGCATTAGCAGATACAGGGCTCCCCTTCTCATTTGTTAATGTTTTTGATGATGAGGCGATCTATGAGAACCTCCCTAAATATGCAGATTGGCCCACCTTCCCCCAAATCTATATCGGGGGTGAATTAGTAGGCGGGTGCGACATCGTTCTTGAGCTTGCCGAGCGCAATGATCTAAAAGGAATGATGGCAGAAGCGATTGAAAAACAAAGCACTAACGCTTAAATTTTTGAAAAGGCTCTGCTAGTCAGGGCCTTTTTTCTTTAGTCTGATTAATTGGAGGCGCTCATGGCCGTTATCGAAGTTAAACATCCCCTCATTGCTCATAAACTTGGAAAGATGCGCAAACATGATATGACAACGCGCGATTTTCGTAATCTCGCTTCTGAAGTTGCCATGCTTCTCACTTATGAAGCCACCAAAGATCTACCTTTAGTGGAGAAAGAGGTGGAAGGATGGGCTGGGCCTGTCACGGTTCAGGAGCTAAAGGGGCGTAAAATCACCCTCGTACCAATTTTGCGTGCAGGGATCGGCATGCTTCAAGGTGTATTAGATCTTATCCCTAGCGCTCGTGTCTCTGTTGTTGGTTTAGAGCGGGATCCTGAAACCTTAAAACCGCGCGCCTACTACCATAAACTCACCACCCATATGGATAAGCGAACTGCTCTCATTCTCGACCCTATGTTAGCTACGGGGGGATCTGTCATTGCAACGATCGATCTTCTAAAAGAGGCGGGTTGTGAAGATATTAAAACGCTCTTTCTAGTTGCCGCTCCCGAAGGGATAGAGGCTGTTAAAGAGGCGCACCCTGATGTAACAATCTATACTGCATCGGTCGATCAAGGGTTGGATGAAAATGCCTATATTCTTCCTGGCCTTGGGGATGCGGGTGATAAAATTTTTGGTACTGTGGAGTCGTAAGCTTTATGAGTCTTCTGTTGCGTTTCTTACGCCCCCTTCTTCTGCTTCTTACCCTTTTTCCTCTCTCGATGGCGCAATCCCTCTCTGCTGCGGCGATGGTTAAAGAGATTGAGCGTTATCAGAAGGGGAAAGATTATATTCAGCAGGAGAATTGGGCTGCTTATCAAGTGATTCGGCAGGAGTTAACCCCCTCTCTTCTTCTGCCCTATCTTGAGTATTACTACTATGAAAAGATGCTCGATCAGCTCCCGCCTAGTGAGATTTTAACCTTCATTGAGCGCTACCCTGATCACACCTTTATCACAACACTCAAAACCCGCCTCTTTCAGTGGCAGCTTGAGAAACGCAACTACTCCTTTCTTTTAGAGAATGAAGCCCTCCTCTCCACTCAGAATATGCGCTGCATGTTCTATTCCGCTCAACTCAATGAGAATCCCGACCTCTTCAATGGGGAGAATTTCAAAAAGGAGTGGATCAATGCGTTAACGCTCCCAAGTAGCTGTAATCTTGCTGAGCGCCACTGGCTAAAACGGGGGGTAGCAGATCGCATCTTAAAGCAGAAGATTTTCGATCGCCTTGAGCGCAACTACATCACCCGAGCCAAAGAGCTGATCCCCTACCTCTCCACAAGTGAGCAGGAGTTTCACCGTTTGATGATTCCGATCGTTGAGGATCCTAAAAAGATTCTCACGATGCACCATTTTCCAGAGAGTGGGAGCAGATATTATGCGCTTGCCATCGATCGCTGGTCTAAGCAGAACTCTGTCGCGGCGCAAGCGGGGCTCGATCATCTCATGCAATTTGATGCTCTAGAGCTTCAAGATTTTATCCCTATTCGGAATCAGCTAGCGGTCTTCCAAGCTGGAAGAAATGATGCTGTTGCTCCTCTAAAACGGATTAAAAATATCCCCGTTCAAGAGCGGGATGATCAGGTATTACAGTGGGGCTTTAGACTCGCTGCAAATAAGAAAGATTACCACCTTGCCTACCAATTTCTTACACAGATGAGTAATGAGGCGCAAGAAGAGACAACATGGACCTATTGGCGGGGCAATATGCTCGAACGGCAAGGGTATCGTGCAGAAGCGGTGCGCGAATATCAAAAGATCGCAAATCAACCCTCTTTTTATGGCTTCTTAGCAGCGGATCATCTCTCAGCACGTTACGCTGTCTTGCAGCAGATGATTCAAGATCCTGCAGGCTCTGCACTCCTCCCAACGAATGATAAAATTCGGCGAGCGCTCATCCTCCATGAAGCGAAGGAGAAGCACTTTGCACGCTCCGAATGGTTTGCAGGATTACGGGAGCTAACAGAGCAAGAGCAACACTTTGCCAGTATCTACGCCTATCAACAATCGCTCTACGATTTTAGTATTCGTGCAGCGATTAGCGCCCGCAGTAAAGGGGGTTTGACCTACCGCTACCCACAAAACTATCTTGAGCAGATCTCCCCCCATCTACTCGATACCGCATGGCTCACAACCCCTATTGTGCTCGGTTTAATTCGTCAAGAATCCCTCTTTCATGAAGAGGCAAAATCGGGGGCAAATGCATACGGTTTAATGCAGCTCTTAATTCCTACCGCAGATAAGATGGCGCGCCTTCTTGGGGAGAAGCGGGAGCCCCTCTACAACCCCGAAGCGAATATTCGTTACGGAATCACCTACCTTAAATATCTTGGTGATGAGGTGGGGCAATGCCTTCCACACGTCTTAGCGAGCTACAATGCAGGCCCAAGCCGTGTTAAGAGTTGGCTTAAAAAGGAGAGTGATGATCTACTCCTCTGGATTGAGAGCATCCCCTACTACGAGACACGAAATTACGTCAAAAATGTGATAGAAAATGCTATTATTTATCATCATATTAATGGCGATAGTGCGCGAATTAGCCAATATCTTAAGTGTCCGAGCTCAGCTCATTAAAGAGGATTGATTGATGTTCAAACTGATACTCTTTGGAGCGATTCTCTTTCTAGGCATTAAATATGGCGGAAAATTTAATCTAAATAGGGAGAAAATTCTCCCTAAAAAGAGAATTAGACGAAGAGAGAGACTCCTAAACCATCATGAACAGCACGCTTTTCTTATGTTGCAGGTGGCTTTAGAGGGGGAATCGATCACCATTTACCCAAAGGTTGGGATATCTGCCCTTATGCCTGAGGAGAAGAGTGGCGCTCTAATCCCTTTTCTTCTGGTAGCTGAAGCGACCCAAGATCCACTTCTTGCGATCTTCTTAAGTGAGAATGATGGTCCGCTTGAAGAGATGGCGAAAAAGAGGCTAACTGATGGAGAGGAGAAGCACCTTCCGATTCTCTCCCTCTCAGCAGCACAATATAATCACGCACCACAGCTAAACCAAACCATTATGAGAGCCATTCGATCCGATTGATCAGTAGCAAAAAATCATGAAAAGTATCTAATAGGAGGAGCCGATGAATCGCAACGAATATAGCCCAGATAATTTCTCTGGAACGATGTTACAGCTCCTTGGGATATTTCGTCTTGTATTGGCGGTTATGCTCTCTGCGATCTATCTCATTAGCCAAAAATTGTGGCCTCTTGATGATAATCTCTCAAAGCAATTTCAGATTCTTCTCCTCTTCTATCTCGGCTTTCTTCTCTTCTCCACCTTTCTCCTCAAACAGCGCCCTTTTCAGAATAGTGCAACGATTCGTGTTTTTTCGATCGTTGATCTGATTCTGCTCTTCTTCCTCTGCTATCTCACCGATGGGTTAGATAGCCCCCTTATCATTATGATTCTCATCTCCTTGATGGCGCACGGGGCGTTTCTTCCCCTCTATCAAGGCTTAATGCTTGTGGGGATTGCAACAGCGGTTCAGCTCTACTTCTGGTATCAGCTCTACGACCCGCAAGATTACACAGCGTTCCATCTCTATATGAGCGATCCTTACATTGTTCGCATCATTACCCAAGGGGTCTTTACCGCCTTTGCGGTGGTTTTGAGTAATCGCTGGCTCAAAACGATTCAACGCGCCAATATCAATATGAGGCAGAAAGATCGGGAACTACAAAATAGTATCCTTCTTCATGAGGCGGTAGTTCAGCAGCTCAATAATGGAATT
>JASLFR010000082.1 GCA_030150565.1 Cardiobacteriales bacterium
CGCTTATCTTGTTAGCAAGATAAGCGCTTCACTGTTTACTAAATAATTGAGAGTAGTATGGACAATCAAAGAATTAGAATTCGTCTAAAAGCATTTGACTATCGTTTAATTGATCAGTCGGCAAAAGAGATCGTTGATACAGCGAAAAGAACTGGTGCTCAGGTAAAAGGTCCAATCCCTTTACCAATCAAAAAAGAGCGCTTCACTGTGTTAACATCACCTCACGTAAACAAAGATGCACGTGATCAGTATGAGCTTCGCACGCATAAGCGTTTAATGGATATTGTTAATCCTACGGATAAAACAGTAGATGCATTAATGAAGCTTGATCTAGCTGCTGGTGTTGATGTTCAGATTCAAGTGGGCTAGACAAAAGTAGTTATTGACGAGGGTGGCCAACCTTCCTCTCGTAACAATATTAAATAAATGAGGTTAGTAAAATGGCAGTAGGATTAATTGGTAAAAAAGTAGGGATGACTAGAGTCTTTGCTGACAATGGTAAAGCAACAGCTGTTACCGTTGTACAGGTAGATGCTAATCAGATCTCACAAATTAAAAATGTTCAAAATGATGGTTACAACGCAATTCAAGTTGCTGTTGGTAAGCCTTTATCGAGCAGAAATACAAAGCCCCAAAATGGTCACTTTGTAAAAGCGGGTATCGAAGCAGGTCGTGCGTCATGGGAATTTCGTGTCGATAGCGATGCTCAGCTTGAAGAGTTCGCAATTGCTCAAGAGCTAGATGTAACTCTTTTTGAAGAAGGTCAAAAAGTTGATGTTTCTGGTATCACACAGGGTAAGGGGTACGCAGGTACAATTAAGCGTCACAACTTCCGTGGACAGCGTAATACGCACGGTAACTCGTTATCACACCGTGTTCCAGGATCAATCGGACAGTGTCAAGATCCAGGTCGTGTTTTCAAAGGTAAGAAGATGACTGGACATATGGGAGCTGAGCGCCGTACAACTCAAAACTTGCAGATTGTTGCAGTTGATGCAGATAAGCAAATTCTGCTTATTAAAGGGGCAATTCCTGGTTCTAAAGGCTCTAATGTTGTAATTTCTCCTGCTGTAAAAGTTAAGAGAGGTAAGTAATGGAAATTCAAGTTCAAGGCGGCTCAACGCTACAGTTGAACGATAAGCTTTTTGGCAAAGAGTACAATGAGGCTTTAGTTCATCAGGTATTAACAGCCTATTTAGCTGGTGGACGTGCAGGTACGCGTGCACAAAAAACACGTGCAGAAGTGCGTGGAACTGGTGCAAAACCTTGGAGACAGAAAGGGACTGGTCGTGCTCGTGTGGGTACCGCTCAAAATCCTATTTGGAGAGGCGGTGGTGTTACATTTGCAGCTAAACCTCAAGATTGGTCGCAAAAAGTTAACAAGAAGATGTATAAGGCTGCATTAAGCAGTATTTTTGCTGAACTATTACGTTCTGAGCGCTTAGTCGTTGTAGATTCATTTACAGTTTCTGAGCCAAAGACTAAAGAAGTAATTGCTAAATTAAAAGAGCTCAATGCAACAGGTAAAACTTTAATTATCGTTGATGAGTTAGATGGCAATCTCTATTTAGGAGCGCGTAACGTTCCCCGTTTAGCTGTTTTAGATTCAGAAACAATTGACCCTGTCAGCTTAGTATCAAGCGATAAAGTTGTTATTACTGCAGAGGCATTAAAATCTGTTGAGGAGTGGTTAGTATGACATTTAGCACAAAAGAGAGATTGATGAAGGTGTTACTTGCACCTCATGCTTCTGAGAAGACAGCTCGTTTAGAAGAGGAGCATGGTCAGGTAACATTCCGCGTATTGAAGAGTGCAAATAAGCAAGAGATCAAAGAAGCTGTTGAGCTTATGTTTGATCGTAAAGTTAAGGATGTGAAAGTTCTTAATCAATACGGAAAGAGTAAGCGTTTCGGATATCGTGAAGGGCGTAAGCAAGATTGGAAAAAAGCGTACGTTACTTTAGCTGATGGCGAGAAAGAGATTGATTTTTTAGGTGATATGTAATGGGTATTATTAAAAAAGCAAAGCCAACATCAAATGGTCGTCGCTCTTTAGTGACTGTAACAACCCCTGGTCTCCATAAAGGTAAGCCTTTTGCTCAGTTGGTTGAAGGTCAAAAGAGAACAGGCGGACGTAATAATAGCGGTCGTATCACCTCACGTCATCGTGGTGGTGGACACAAGCAACACTACCGTGTAGTCGATTTCAAGCGTAACAAGGATAATATTCCTGCTAAAGTTGAGCGTATCGAATACGATCCTAATCGTACTGCGCATATTGCACTTCTTTGCTACACAGATGGTGAGCGTCGCTATATCATTGCACCTAGTGCGATTAAAGAGGGAGATGTGCTCTTCTCAGGAGCGAATGCACCAATTAAAGTAGGTAACGCACTCCCTTTACGTAGCATCCCTGTAGGAACGACAGTTCACTGTGTTGAGATGAAAGTAGGGAAGGGTGCTCAGATGGCTCGTTCAGCAGGAGCATCAGTGCAGTTAGTAGCTAAAGAGGGTGAGTTTGCAACGCTTCGCCTCCGTTCAGGCGAGATGCGTCGTGTTCATCTAGATTGTAAAGCCACTATTGGCGTTGTGAGCAATGAAAAACATAGCCATAGAGTATTAGGTAAGGCTGGAGCTTCTCGTTGGGCGGGTATTCGTCCTCAAACACGCGGAGCTGCGATGAACCCAGTAGATCACCCACACGGTGGTGGTGAAGGTAGAACATCGGGTGGTAGACATCCTGTTACACCTTGGGGTCAGCCAACTAAAGGCTTTAAGACACGTAAGAATAAGCGCACTGATAAATATATCGTACGCCGTCGTAATAAAAAATAATTGAAGATAAAGGGTAAAATATGCCACGTTCTATAAGGAAAGGTCCATTTATCGATCATCACTTGTACAAAAAAGTGCAAGAAGCGGTAGAGACAAAAAATCGTCGCCCAATTAAAACTTGGTCACGCCGTTCGATGATTATTCCAGAGATGATCGGACTAACAATTGCAGTGCACAATGGTAAAATTCATGTGCCTATTTTAATCACAGAAAACATGATCGGTCATAAGTTAGGTGAGTTCGCACTTACCCGTACTTTCCGCGGTCACGTTGCTGATAAAGTTGGACGTTAAGAGGAACTATTATGCAAACTAAAGCAATACATCGTTATGCTCGAATCTCTCCTCAGAAAGCACGTTTAGTCGCTGACCAAGTTAGAGGTTTGCCTGTTGATAAGGCATTAACCATCCTCAAATTCAGTGATAAAAAAGCGGCAGGATTAATTCAAAAAGTATTAGTCTCCTCAATGGAAAATGCTGAAAACAATTTTGGCGCTGATATCGATAACCTCTTTGTAGAGTCTGTAATGGTAGATGAAGGGCCTATTTTAAAGCGTATGCGTGCGCGTGCTAAAGGCCGTGGTGATCGTATCTTAAAGAGAACGAGTCATATTACTGTTACTGTAGCGGAAAGAAATTAGGAGTTATAGATATGGGTCAAAAAGTAAATCCAACAGGGATACGTTTAGGTATTTCTAAGGACTGGAATTCGCGCTGGTATGCTTCTTCGCAAGACTTTCCTGCATTTGTTGAATCAGATTTTCGTGTGCGTGAGTATTTAAGAAAGCGCTTAGAGAATGCTGCAGTATCACAAATTCATATTTCACGTCCTGCTCAATCAGCACACATCACAATCCATACTGCACGTCCAGGTGTAGTTATTGGTAAAAAAGGTGAAGATATCGATGCATTACGCAAAGATCTCACTGAAATGATGGGCTGTCCTGTTCATGTTTCAATTGAAGAAATTAAAAAGCCTGAGCTTGATGCCTATTTAGTTGCGGAAGGTATTGCCCAGCAGTTAGAGCGCCGTGTTATGTTCCGCCGTGCTATGCGTCGTGCAGTAACAAATACTATGCGTTTAGGAGCTGAAGGAATTCGTGTAAACGTATCAGGACGCTTAAATGGTGCAGAGATTGCACGTGCTGAGTGGTATCGTGAAGGGCGTGTTCCATTGCATACATTTAGAGCAGATATCGATTATGGTTTTGCAGAAGCTGAAACAACTTATGGAATCCTTGGCGTAAAGGTATGGATCTATAAGGGTGAGGTGTTTGATTATTTAGAATCTAATACTCCTCAGCAGGCTCGAGGCAAAAAAAGGAAAGGTGAGTAATTATGTTGCAACCTAAACGAACTAAATTTAGAAAAATGCGTAAAGGTCGCAACCGTGGTGTTGCGGCTGCCGGAAATCGTATCGATTTCGGTGATTACGGTATTAAAGCGACTCAGTGTGGTCGTATCACAGCGCGTCAAATTGAGTCAGCACGTCGTGCGATCAACAGATATGTTCGCCGTGGTGGTAAAGTTTATATCCGAATTTTCCCAGATGTTCCAGTTACAGGAAAGCCGCTAGAAGTGCGAATGGGTAGTGGAAAAGGGAACGTAGAATTTTGGGTAGCAAAGGTGCAACCTGGCCGCGTACTCTTTGAAATTGAGGGTGTGAGCGAAGAAGTTGCGCGTGAAGCATTTAGATTAGCTTCAGCAAAACTTCCAGTTCAAACTGCGTTTGCTGCTTATAGCGTTCTGTAATTAGAAGGTTTTGTAGAAATGAAAAAAGATTCAAAAGCATCTCTCTTAAGAGATAAAACAGTTGAAGAGCTCGTAGCTGAGCGTGAAAGCTTGCAGCGTGGGTTGTTTAACTTGCGTATGCAGAAAGCTACCGGACGTCTCGAAAAGCCACATCAGTTTAAAGAGTCGCGTAAAGAGATTGCTCGCATTAATACAATCATTAATGAAAAGACTAAGGCAGGAGAGTAAGCATGACGTCGGAAGCACAAAATAAAGTAGCGCGTACAGTTGAAGGAATCGTTGTGTCAAACTCAGACAAAACGATTACTGTATCAGTAGAGCGTTTGGTAAAGCATCCTATCTATAAAAAGTATGTGAAGCGTTCAACCAAATTCTATGCTCATGATGAGGAAAATGTATGCAATGTGGGCGATAGAGTTGAGATCGTTCAAACCCGCCCAATCTCAAAATTGAAGACGTGGAAGCTTGTAAAAGTAGTTGAAGCGGCGAGAGGGTAATAGAAAATGATTCAAACAGAAACCGTATTAGATGTAGCGGACAACTCTGGTGCACGTCGTGTAATGTGTATCAAGGTACTAGGTGGTTCAAAACGTCGTTATGCAAGTGTTGGTGATGTGATTAAAGTTTCTGTAAAAGAAGCGATTCCTCACGGACGTGCTAAAAAAGGTGAAATCTATAATGCTGTTGTTGTAAGAACGCGTAAAGGTATTCGCCGTCAAGATGGATCTTTAATTAAGTTTGATGGGAACGCAGCAGTTCTTCTCAACGCTAACCTCGATCCAATCGGTACACGTATTTTTGGACCAGTAACGCGCGAGCTTAGAGGTGATAAATTCATGAGAATTATTTCACTTGCGCCTGAAGTTATCTAAGGGGAGAAGTTATGAAAAAGATTCATAAAGGTGATGACGTAATCGTTATTGCTGGTAAGAGCAAGGGCGTACAAGGTACTGTTCTCAATGTTGATGGTGATAAAGTATTAGTCTCTGGAGCTAATGTAAAAACCAAACATGAGCGTCCAAATCCTCAATTGGGTATTGAAGGCGGTCGGGTTTCAAAGGAAGCAGCGATTCATATCTCTAACGTAATGATCGTAAATCCTGAGACAGGCAAGGCTGACAAAGTGCGCATTGAAGTAACTGAAACCAAAGATGAGAATGGTAAGGTTAAAACAGTTCGCGAACGCTTCTTTAAGAGCAACAATAAAAAGGTTGGCTAATAGTTAGTACTTTTGATAGACTAGCCAGCTTATTTGTGAAAAATCATCAACTATACAGGATGCATTACTTGTGATATATCCGTTTAGTTATTGAGGGAAAAATGAAAGCAAGATTAAAAAAATATTATGATGATGTTGTTGTCCCTAAATTAGTTGAACAATTTGGGTATACAAATCCAATGGAAGTGCCAAAAATCACTAAAATTACTCTAAATATGGGTGTAGGTGAGGCGGTTACTGATAAGAAAATTATGGATAATGCGGTAGCAGAGATGGCGGCAATTGCTGGTCAAAAAGCTCAAGTTACCTTATCTAAAAAATCTGTTGCGGGTTTTAAAATTCGTGATGGATGGCCTGTTGGATGTAAGACAACACTTCGTCGTGCGAAAATGTACGAGTTTTTAGATCGTTTAATTAATATCTCATTACCGCGCGTTCGCGACTTCCGTGGTGTAAATGGTCGTTCGTTTGATGGACGTGGAAACTACAGTTTTGGTGTGCGTGAACAGACAATGTTCCCCGAGATTGAGTATGAGAAAGTAGACGCGATCCGAGGAATGGATATTAGTTTTACAACAACAGCTAAAACTGATGAAGAAGCAAAGGCGTTATTAGCAGCTTTTGGTTTCCCTTTCCGTAACTAACTCAAAGTTAAAGGTAAGTAAATAAGATATGGCTAAACTATCAATGATCAATCGTGAGCAGAAGCGTACTAAGCTTGTAGATAAGTACGCTGAGCAACGATCAGAGCTTAAAGCAATCATTATTAATGAAGAAGCAACAATGGAAGAGAAACAGGCTGCAATGTTTGCATTACAGAAGCTTCCTCGCGATTCTTCACCATCACGTAGACAGCGTCGCTGCTCCATTACAGGTAGACCTCACGGGGTTTACCGTAAATTTGGTTTAGGGCGTAACAAGTTAAGAGAGATCACTATGCGTGGTGATATTCCTGGCTTAAGAAAATCAAGCTGGTAATTGAAGAGAGGAAAGTAAGCAATGAGTATGCATGATCCAATTTCCGATATGTTAACTCGTATTCGCAACGCGCAAGCTGCGAATAAAGAGAGAGTATCGATTCCATTTTCTAGAGTAAAAGAATCAATTCTTCAAGTACTACTTGATGAAGGTTATATTGCATCAGTAACAGTATCTGGCGACAGTGCTGCGACTAAAGTTCTAGATGTTGAGTTAAAATATTATCAACAAGAACCCGTTATTGAGCAGATTAAGCGTGTAAGCAAGCCTAGCTTACGCATCTATCGCGATAAAAACTCATTACCAGTAGTATTAGGTGGTTTAGGGATCTCTGTTATCTCTACTTCACAAGGTATGATGTCTGATCATAAAGCGCGCGCACTCTCCTTAGGTGGAGAAGTTGTCTGTATCGTAGCTTAAGGGAGGCGGTTTTAATGTCTAGAATAGCAAAACAAGCAGTACCTGTACCTGCAGGTGTTGAAATTCAAATTACAGGGAATAAAGTCTCTGCAAAAGGGAAGCTTGGCCAAGCTGAGCTGCAATTACATTCTGCGGTTGGTGTGAAACAAGAAGGGGAGGAGCTTTTTATTACTCCTAATCTGGATCAAACTAACGGTAGCTATGCATTAGCGGGAACGATGCGTTCTCTCTTAAATAACTTAGTTGTCGGTGTCAGCGAGGGTTTTGAAAAGAAACTTGTTCTTAATGGTATTGGGTATCGTGCTCAAGCCCAAGGCACCAATGCTGTAAACTTAACTTTAGGATTCTCACATCCTATCGTTCATGAGATGCCTGAAGGGATCACATGTGAAACCCCATCACAAACTGAAATTGTTATCAAAGGTGTTGATAAGCAAGCGGTAGGTGAGGTTGCAGCTAAGATTCGTGCGTACAGACCACCCGAGCCTTATAAAGGTAAAGGTGTTCGCTATGCGGATGAAGTGGTTTCCTTAAAAGAAGTTAAGAAACAGTAGGTAAAGAGAGATGAGTAAAAAACAAGCTAGATTAAGAAGAGGCTTAAGAACTCGTATTAAAATTAAAGAGTTAGGAGTTAATCGTCTAACTATTCATAGAACTCCACGTCACATCTATGCTCAAGTGATTAGCCCATGTGGAACTAAAGTATTAGCGTCTAGCTCAACTTTAGTTGCAGATGTGAAGTCGAAAATCACTAATGGTGGAAATGTTGAAGCAGCACAAGCGGTAGGGCATGATATCGCTGCAAAAGCAAAAGCTGCTGGTGTTACTGAAGTTGCATTTGACCGTTCAGGATTCAAATATCATGGACGCGTTAAAGCGTTAGCTGATGCAGCGCGTGAGTCTGGTTTAGAGTTTTAAGAGAAGGATAGGATAGATGACTACTAATAATAAAAATGTAGCACCTGCTGATGCATTCCAAGAGCGTCTAGTAACCGTTAACCGAGTTGCAAAAACAGTAAAAGGTGGTAGACATTTTGCGTTTGCTGCTTTGACAGTTGTGGGTGATGGTAATGGTCGAGTTGGTTTTGGTTATGCAAAGGCGCAAGAAGTACCTGTAGCAATTAAGAAATCAATCGAGCAAGCAAAGAAAAACATTACTACAGTTGCCCTTAACGGGAAGACGTTACAGTACCCTGTAACAGGAATTCATAATGCAGCTCGTGTATTTATGCAGCCAGCTTCAGAAGGTACGGGCGTAATTGCAGGTGGTGCAATGCGTGCAGTATTTGAGGTTGCTGGAGTTGAGGATGTTTTAGCAAAATGTCAAAACTCACGTAATCCAATTAACGTTGTTCAGGCGACGATTAAGGGATTAGCAAGCATGAAAACAGCTGAAGAGATTGCTGCTAAGCGTGGAAAAGCTGTCGAAGAGATTAGAGGTTAATAGAGATGTCACAAGAAACAGTAACTGTTAAGCTAGTCAAAAGTACAAATGGTCGTCTCAAGAGCCATAAAGATTGCGTTCGTGGTCTTGGTTTGAAGAGAATTAACGATGTTGTAACAGTAACAAAGACTGCTGAAAACATGGGTATGATTAATAAAGTTTCTTATCTTTTAGAAATCCAATAATCATTCGGTTCATAAATTAGAAGTAGGTTAATAAGATGAAATTAAATACTATTAAACCAGCTCTAGGTAGTGTTACCGAGAAGAAGAGGGTTGGTCGTGGTGTTGGGTCTGGCTTAGGAAAAACAGCTGGACGTGGGCACAAAGGGCAGCATTCTCGTTCTGGTGGTTATCATAAAGTTGGGTTTGAAGGTGGTCAGATGCCCCTTCATAAGCGTTTGCCAAAAGTTGGTTTTAACTCCAAAATTAGTTTAACTACAGCAGAATTGCCACTCTCAGCACTCAATAAAATTGAGGGAGAGGTAGTTAATATTCAGGTTCTTAAGGAGCAGAATATTATCTCTTCTAAATATAATAGAGTTAAAGTGATGCTATCAGGCAGCTTAGATAAAAAGGTTAAGCTTGAAGGAATCATGGTAACAAAAGGTGCAAGAGCTGCAATTGAAAACCTTGGCGGGTCAGTAGAGTAATATGAGCAATAGTCAGAGTTTAGGGGTTTTAAGTAAATTTTCCGATCTGAAAAATCGCCTAGTCTTCTTAGTATTGGCATTGATTGTCTACCGTATTGGTATACATATCACTATTCCAGGCATTGATGCATCCTATTTAATGCAATTGATGGAAGCGAGTAAAGGGGAAGAGAATCGCGGTATATCAGCGATGATTAATCTCTTTTCGGGTGGAGCATTTGAAAGAATGTCCATATTTATGCTTGGAGTGATGCCGTATATTACTGCTTCAATTGTGATGCAGATGTTGACGGTTGTATACCCCCCTTTAGAGCAGCTTAAGAAAGAGGGGCAGGCTGGACGTAGAAAAATTACCCAATATACCCGTTACCTGACTATTCTATTTGCTGGAGCGCAAGGATTTTTCTACTCTTTAGCAATCGTAAAAGGTGCTTTTACTGGAGATCAGAATGTAGTTTTGATCTCTTCGGGATTATTTTTAACCATTTCAACTATTACCCTCTTAACAGGAACAATGTTCTTAATGTGGCTTGGTGAACAGATCACGGAGAAGGGAATTGGTAATGGTATCTCTATGTTGATTTTTGCAAGTATCTTGATGGGAGTTCCTTCTGGAGCGAGTCATCTATTTGAGATTGCAAGAACAAATGGAAATTATTTTATCCCGATAGTGCTTTTTGCAATAATTTTAGTAACAATCTTCTGTATTGTATTTGTTGAGCGTGGCCAAAGAAGGATTACCATCAACTATGCTAGAAAGCAGCAGGGGCGTAGAATGTCTGTGGGAACACAGAGCAGTCATCTGCCTCTTAAGCTTAATATGGCGGGAGTTATCCCAGCAATTTTTGGATCGGCATTCTTAGCATTTGTTAATACGATTAGTGCGGGAATGCAATCAATAGAGATTGCTACAGTTGATCTACAAACTTTGAGCTCTTGGGCTAAAATTAAGTACTATGTGGCAAGTTTTTTCCAAGGTGTAGGGGAGGCAGGAGTACGGTATTTTGCTCCAGGTAAGCCTGCTTACATCATAATTTTTGCTGCATTGATTATATTTTTCTGCTTCTTCTATACTGCTATCCAGTTTAATTCTAAAGAGACAGCAGAAAATTTGAAAAGATCAGGAGGCTTTATTCCTGGTATTCGCCCTGGTATTAATACATCACAATATTTAGATAAGGTGTTAACGCGCATCACTTTATGGGGAGCGCTCTATATCACGATTATTTGTCTATTGCCTGAAATTTTGAACGGAGTGTTTAACTTAAACTTCTATTTAGGTGGAACATCTATTCTTATTGCGGTAGTAGTTGTGATGGATTTAGTTACACAGATTCAAGCGCATTTGATGTCACATCAGTATGAGTCTTTGATGAAGCGAGCGAATATAAGTTCAGCATTAGGGAATAATGGAAGACCTCCGTCAATATAGTTTTAGATAAATAAAGGTTTATAAAATGAAAGTTAGAGCTTCTGTAAAGAAAATATGCCGCAATTGTAAAATTGTACGTCGTGGTGGTGTCGTTAGAGTCATCTGTTCAGATGGCCGTCACAAGCAACGTCAAGGCTAATAAGGTTTGAGATAAAAACGGATATGTTGTATTATTATCCGCTTCAATGAATTTAAGGTAAGGTTAAGAAATATGGCACGTATCGCAGGTATTAATTTACCAGTACATAAACATATCATTGTTTCTTTACAATCTATTTATGGGATTGGAAAAACTCGTGCGAAAGCAGTTTGTGAAGAAGCAGGCGTTGAGCCAACGGCAATTACTCGTGATTTGAATGATGATCAGGTAGATGCGCTTAGAGCAGCAGTTGCTAAGTATGTTGTTGAAGGGGACTTACGACGTGAAGTTTCAATGAGCATCAAGCGTCTTATGGATCTTGGATGTAATCGAGGAATTCGTCATCGTAGAAGTCTACCTTTAAGAGGACAACGTACTAAGACTAATGCGCGTACACGCAAAGGTCCTAGAAGATTAGTGAAAAATTAATAAGGATTAGTAAATCATGGCAAAACCTTCAGTAAGTAGAGCGCGTAGACGGGTTAGAAGAACCGTTGTTGATGGCATTGCGCACGTACAAGCATCGTTTAATAATACTATTGTAACAATCTCTGATAAACAGGGAAATGTTTTATCTTGGGCAACCGCAGGTGGTTCAGGCTTTAGAGGATCAAGAAAATCTACTCCTTTCGCAGCTCAAGTAGCAGCTGAAAGAGCTGGTGAAGTTGCAAAAGAGTATGGTTTAAAGAATTTGGATGTAACTATTAGTGGCCCTGGTCCTGGTAGAGAATCTGCTGTTAGAGCATTAAATGCAATTGGGTTTAAGGTAACAAGTATTGCGGATGTAACACCTATTCCGCACAACGGTTGCCGTCCCCCTAAAAAGCGCAGAGTATAACTTTATAAAGGAGCAGAGACAGAAATGGCACGATATTTAGGTCCAAAATGTAAATTAGCAAGACGTGAAGGTACAGATTTATACTTAAAATCTGGTGCACGTCCTTTCGAATCAAAATGTAAGCATGAATCAACGCCAGGACAGCATGGTAGCCGTCCACGTAGAATGTCTGATTACGGTCTGCAGTTACGTGAAAAGCAGAAAGTAAAAAGAATGTATGGTCTGTTAGAGAAGCAGTTTGCACTCTACTATAAAGAAGCAGATCGTCGTCGTGGTTCAGCGGGTGAGAATTTACTTCAGTTATTAGAATCACGTCTTGATAACGTTGTTTATCGCTTAGGATTTGCTGTTACACGAGCAGAAGCGCGTCAATTAGTTTCACATCGTTCAGTTTTAGTGAATGGTGAGAGCGTTAATATCCCTTCATATCAAGTGAAAGCTGGGGATAAAATCTCGATTCGTGAAAAATCCAGAAAACAAGCTCGTATTCAATATGCAATGGAACTCTCACAATCACAAGGTTTAGTTGATTGGGTTGAGTTAGATGCTAATAAGTTTGAAGGCGAGTATAAACGCGTTCCAGAGCGTGCTGATTTACCTGCAGATATCAATGAATCATTAATCGTTGAGTTGTACTCTAAATAATTGATTTTATCTAGAAATACTCGTCATTTGATTCAATTTATCTTAGGTAAAATATATTATGGCTTTAAAAGAGTTATTGACTCCTAGAATTGTCGATTTAGAAACGGTATCTCACAATACCTCTAAAATCTCTTTAGAACCGTTAGAGAGAGGTTTCGCTCATACATTAGGAAATGCGTTACGCAGAATCCTACTTTCATCAATGCCAGGTGCAGCGGTGACAGAGTGTGAAATTGAAGGGGTGCAGAAAGAATACTCAGCGATTCCGGGTGTTCATGAAGATGTAATCGATATTCTTCAAAATCTCAAAGGGCTTGCGATCATTTTGCATGATGCATCAGATGTAACAATTACCCTTGAAAAGTCTGGAGCAGGAGTAGTAACTGCTGCTGACTTTACACTTCCGCATAATGTTGAGATTGTTAATCCTGATCACATTATTGCGACTTTAACCGATACTGGTTCTCTCAATATGAGAGTGAGAGTAGAGGCAGGAAGAGGGTATGTTACAGCTGTTGAGAGAGCAGCGATGAGTGAAGAGGCGACGTCAGTATTAGGACGTTTTACCCTCGATACTACATTTAGCCCAGTAAATAAAGTTAGCTATCGTGTTGAGACAGCGCGTGTTGAGCAGAGAACTGACTTAGATAAGTTAGTTATTGAGCTTGAGACGAATGGTACGCTCGATCCTGAGCAAGCAATTCGTAACGCTGCGACCATACTACATGAGCAATTAGCTGTGTTTGTGGATCTTAAACCGATGCCTGAAGCTGAGCCTGAGCCAGAAGAGCCAGAGTTTGAGATTGATCCGACGCTTCTACGCCCTGTTGATGATTTAGAGTTAACAGTACGTTCAGCGAATTGTTTAAAATCAGAGAGTGTTTACTACATTGGAGATTTAATTCAGAAGACGGAAACAGAGCTTCTTAAAACTCCAAACTTAGGTAAAAAATCACTGGCTGAAATTAAGGATGTGTTAGCTCAATACGGTCTCTCTTTGGGAATGAAGCTAGAGAATTGGCCACCACCCAACTTAGATACGAGTAAGCCTCCGGCATAACATTGTTACTTAATTGACAGATAGGAAAATTAGAAATGCGTCACCGTAAATCAGGTCGTGCGTTTAGTCGCACCTCATCGCATAGACAAGCGATGTTCAAAAATATGTCTGCATCGATGATTGAGCATGAAATCATCAAAACAACCCTTCCAAAAGCGAAAGAGCTAAGAAGAGTTGTTGAGCCATTAATCACTTTGGCTAAAAATGATACTGTTGCTAATCGTCGTTTAGCAAAAGCGCGCTTAGGTTCAGATGCTGCTGTTAAAAAGCTTTTTGATGAGCTAGGTCCACGTTTTAAAGAGCGTCCAGGTGGATATCTCCGAATCCTTAAATGTGGATTTAGAGCAGGAGATAATGCACCGATGGCTTACGTAGAGTTAGTTGATCGGCCAGCAGTTGCTGAGCAAGCAGATGCTTAATACAATTTAGATTATAGAGCCGGTTGATTGACCGGCTTTTTTGTTAGTCTATGGAAAAATGAAATTTAATTACTATCGTCCCCATCTAAAGATTAAGCAATGTAATCGAGCTATCACTATAGGAGCTTTTGACGGTCTGCATTTAGGCCATCAAAAGCTTTTATTACGTAATGCGGAAATAGCGCAAGAGAATGATTTTGTAAGAACGCTGATTACCTTTGAACCATCACCAGCTGAGTATTTTCAGCTGCCAAGTCGAGAAAAAGTGATGTCTCTGCGTGAAAAACTCTATTTTTTACGTGAGACGGAATTGCTTGATGAAGTTTTTATCCTCCCTTTTAATCAATATTGGGCAAAGTTGACAGCAGACCAATTTTTAGAAGAGATATTGGTTGAGCAGTTACAGATGAAGTCAATTGTAGTGGGGGAGGATTTTCGATTTGGATATCGAGCTCAAGGAGACTTTGCTTACTTGAAGCATCGTGCAGATGAGTTGGGGTATCAGGTGCATGAAGAGCCTTTTTATTACTTAAATAGAGAGCGCGTCTCTTCAACATTGATTCGACAGGCGCTAAAGATCTCTGATTTTGAGCGAGTTGCTGATTATCTAGGTCGACCTTATGAGATGGGGGGGCGAGTCATTTATGGTAATCAGTTAGCTCGACAATTGGGTACGCCGACTATCAATATTGCGATTGGCCGAGAGTCGCTCCCTCTACAGGGTGTATTTAATGTAAAAGCGATTGATTGTGCTACAGGAAAAGAATATCTTGGAGTAGCTAATGTTGGATTGCGTCCAACAGTTAATAAGACTCAGCCCAGTTTAGAAGTTCACCTTCACGATACGAATGAAAATCTCTATCACCACTATTTTAGAGTGATTTTTTTATCAAAAATTCGAGAAGAGCAGAAGTTTTCTGGACTTGAGGCACTCAAAACGCAAATTGCGAAAGATATTGAGAGATCTAAAGAATATTTTAAACATCATATTAGCTAGGAATTTAGAGAGTGAGCAGAGAGAATAAGAAAGAGTACAAGGATACTTTAAATTTACCGCAAACTAATTTCGCGATGCGGGGAAATCTTCCTAAGCGGGAACCTGAATTTATCGATTATTGGAAATCGATCGATCTGTATGAGAAGCAGCGTGAAATTTTTGCGGGGCGTCCGAAATTTGTTTTGCACGATGGGCCTCCTTACGCAAATGGGGCGATTCATCTTGGTCATGCGGTAAATAAAATTCTCAAAGATATGATTGTAAAATCCCGCAGCCAGCTTGGATTTGATGCTCCTTACGTTCAAGGGTGGGATTGTCACGGTCTCCCTATTGAGCTTGTAGTTGAGCGTCAGTATGGAAAGGTGGGTAAAGAGTTAACAGCGGCTGAGTTCCGTCAAAAATGTCGTGAATTTGCAACGAGCCAAATAGCGATTCAAGCGGATGGAATTAAGCGTTTAGGTGTGCTTGCAGATGACGAAAACCCCTATATTACGATGAATCAGAATACGGAAGCGGATATCGTCCTTGCGTTGAGAGACATCGTTAAAGGGGGGCATCTTGAGAAGGGGGCTCGTCCTGTTAACTGGTGTGTGGATTGTGGCTCTTCCCTAGCTGAAGCAGAAGTTGAGTATGCGGATAAGCGCTCTTCAAGTATCGATGTCGCTTTTGAAGTGGTGGATCGAGAAGAGCTCTTTGAGAAGATCGGTCTTGAACCTATCGATCAGCCGCTCTCTGTTGTGATCTGGACGACAACTCCATGGACACTCCCTGGAAACGCTGCTGTCTCTGCTCATGCAAATTACCAATATGCATTGGTTAAAAATAGTGAGGGTGCACTCTATTTAGTGGCTGACGAGTTAGTCGAAGCACTCTCTGAGCGTTGGAAGAGCGAATTAACCGTTCTTAAGCGATTTGAAGGGGGAGTCTTAGAGAATATTGCTCTTAAACATCCTCTTTTTGATCGAAACGTGCCGCTTATTTTAGGGGATCATGTCACGCTTGATGCGGGTACAGGTTTTGTTCATACAGCTCCTGCGCATGGTGATGAGGACTATGCTGTTGCGTTAGAGTATAAGATTCCTTTCGAGAATTACGTGTTAGCAAATGGTGATTATAGCGAAGCGACTCCTCTCTTTGCGGGGCTCAATATTCGTGATGCAGACCCTGTTGTGATTGAGGCGCTTGAAAAAGCGGGCACTTTAGTGGCTAAGAGCGGAATCACTCACAGCTATCCACACTGTTGGCGTCATAAAACCCCCACAATTTATCGTGCGACACCACAATGGTTCATCTCGATGGATAAAAATGGATTGCGCCCAGCGATTCTTAAAGAGATTGATAAGGTTCAATTTATCCCGTCATGGGGGCGTGAGCGTCTCTATGGAATGATTGAAGGGCGAGGGGATTGGTGTATCTCCCGTCAACGTTACTGGGGTGTGCCTATTCCCTTCTTCCTTCATAAAGAGAGTGGTGAGCTTCATCCTGAGACAGAAGCGTTGATGACGGAAGTTGCAGAGCGCATTCGCAAAGATGGTTTAGAGGCGTGGTTCGGCGCGAAAGTGAGTGACTTCCTTCCTGCAGAAGAGGCGGAGCTTTACGAAAAGAATCTCGATATTTTAGATGTCTGGTTCGACTCTGGAACGACCCATTACAGCGTGCTTTCTAAGCGCGCAGAGTTAACCTATCCAGCAGATCTCTATCTTGAAGGATCGGATCAACATCGGGGCTGGTTCAACTCATCGATCTGTACCTCTGTTGCGATGAATGGTATTGCTCCCTATAAAGCGCTCTTAACTCATGGATTTACGGTAGATGCGCAGGGGCGCAAGATGTCTAAATCACTTGGAAATGGGGTAGAGCCTCAAGATGTTATCGATAAGATGGGGGCAGATGTACTTCGTCTTTGGGTCTCTTCTACCGATTATCGGGGGGAGATTCCTGTCTCTGATGAGATTTTAACTCGTACTTCTGAGACTTATCGCCGCATCCGTAATACTGTTAGATTCCTCCTTGCGAATACCAATGAGTTTAATCTTGAGAAAGATGGTATTGCGATGGATGAGCTACTCCCGCTTGATCGCTGGATTGTTGCACGTGCATTAGAAGTTCAAAATGAGATTGAAGAGGCGTATACCGATTATGCATTCCACAATGTTTATCAGCGTCTGCACCACTTCTGCTCGCTCGATTTAGGTAGCTTCTATCTCGATATTATTAAGGATCGTCAATATACTGCAGCGAAGGACTCTTTAGCTCGTCGTTCGTGTCAAACAGCGCTTTTCCACGTCTTAGAGGCGATGGTTCGCTGGATGGCGCCAATCCTCACCTTTACAGCAGAAGAGGTGTGGCTCAATATGCGTGAGCGTGGAGATGAGCGATTAGAGTCGGTCTATCTCACCACCTTCTATGATAAGTTGCAGCCACTTGATGAGAAGGATGGCTTTACTGCGAAATTCTGGTCTGATCTCTTAACCGTACGCTCAGAAGTCTCAAGAGCGATTGAGAAGGTACGAACCGATGGTTTAATTGGATCAGCGTTAGAGGCGCGTGCAACAATCTATGCAAGTGATGGGCTAAAGAGAGAACTCGATCAGCTGGAAGATGAGCTTCGCTTCGTTCTTCTCACCTCTTATGCAGATGTGAAACCTTTAGCAGAGGCTGATGAGTCACTTGCTCGTTTTGAGCTCGATTCAGAAGAGTACGCTGTTGAAGTAACACCACTTGGAGAGGGGTATCAGAAGTGTGATCGTTGCTGGCACCATCGTGAAGATGTGGGTAGCAGTAGTGAGCATCCTGATCTTTGTGGCCGTTGTATCACAAACGTAGAAGAAGAGGGTGAAGTACGCCGCTATGCGTAACGATTCATTCATCAGGGAGCTAGGGCGAAAGTGGCCTTGGCTCCTCTTTGCATTTATTGGAATCGTGCTCGATTTTATCACTAAGCAGTGGGCGGAACGCTCGCTGCTTTATGGTGTGAGTGAGGAGGTTCTTCCATTCCTCTACTGGACACGCATCCATAATCCAGGCGCAGCGTTCAGTTTTTTAGCAGATCAAGCGGGATGGCAACGCTGGTTCTTTACAGCTGTCTCATTTGCCGCCTCCCTCTTTATTATCCACTGGATTGGGCGGACGAAACGTTCAGAAAAAATATTATTGATAGGATTAACGTCTATCCTTGCAGGAGCGATCGGCAATCTGATCGATCGTCTTCTTTTAGGATATGTCATTGATTTTATCCATCTGACCTTATTTGACTACCATTTCCCCATCTTTAATGTTGCTGATATTTTTGTAACCGTTGGGGTGGTTTTTGTGCTCTTCTCCTCATTTTTTCATCAAGAGGAGGAAAAGAGGGGTAAAAATTCTCTTATAGAAGAAGGTTAATCCGATGACAGTATTGAGTGAAATCTTAGAATTTAATAAAGGATTTGTGCAGGCAGAGGAGTATGGAACACTTCGAACCGACAAATATCCTGATAAAAAATTAGCGATCTTATCGTGCATGGATGCACGCATTGTTGAGCTTCTTCCTAAAGCGATGGGATTGAAAAATGGCGATGCTAAGATTATTAAAAATGCGGGCGCGTTAGTTACCCATCCATGGGGGGCTGTAATGCGCAGTCTACTCGTTGCCGTCTTAGAGTTTAAAGTGACCGATATTATGGTGATTGGTCATACCGATTGCGGTATGAGAGGATTTGAGCCAGAGCATCTGCTCGATAAGGCGCGTCAAGCGGGTATTACGCAGGGAACAATCGACACGCTTCGTCACGCAGGCATCGATCTTGATCGTTGGTTGAGAGGGTTTGATAATGTTGCAGATAGTGTCCGTTTTACTGTCGGCACTATTAAAAATCACCCATTAATGCCGGGGAAGATTGCGGTTCATGGGCTTGTAATGCACCCTGCGACAGGGAAGTTGCACACGATTGTTGATGGGTATGTACAGAATAAAAATCTGCTCGAAGAGTTTCACGAGCATAATTCATTAGAAAAATAGATAAAAAGATATGAGTTCAGAGATTTATTTAGCCAATCCACGCGGTTTTTGTGCGGGGGTTGATCGGGCGATTAGCATTGTTGAGCGAGCACTTGAGCTTTTTGGAGCCCCAATCTATGTGCGTCATGAAGTGGTGCACAATAAGTATGTGGTGGATAACCTCAACGCTAAGGGGGCTATCTTTGTCGATGAGTTAGATGAAGTTCCTGATGGAAAAATTGTTATCTTCTCAGCGCATGGAGTCTCAAAAGCGGTACAGGAGGAGGCGGAGCGTCGAGGATTAGAGGTATTTGACGCAACTTGCCCATTAGTGACTAAAGTACATTTAGAGGTGAGCCGTTTTTCTCGTGATGGAAAAGATACGATCTTAATCGGGCATGCAGGGCATCCTGAGGTGATCGGTACAATGGGGCAATTTGACTCTTCAAATGGAGGAAAGATTCACCTGATTGAGAATCTGGAAGATGCGGAGAATTTAACGCTCGATAATCCTGATAATCTCGCTTATGTGACTCAAACAACCCTCTCTTTAGATGATACTTCACTCATTATTGATACTCTACGTCGCCGTTTCCCTAAGATTGAGGGACCAAAAAAGAGCGATATCTGTTACGCAACTCAAAATCGTCAAGATGCGGTGAAGCAGTTGGCTGAAGTCTGCTCTCTTATCTTTGTGGTAGGGTCGAAAAATAGCTCCAATTCCAACCGTTTAAGGGAGTTAGCGGAGAATGAGGGGGCAACCTCTTATCTTATCGATAGAGCTCGAGATATCGATCCAAAATGGCTCGAAGGGCATGCAAAAGTTGGTGTGACGGCAGGGGCTTCTGCACCCGATATTTTAGTAGAAGAGGTGATTGAGTTTCTACAAAATGAGGGGTTAGTGCTTAAGGAGCTCGATAGCGGCATTACTGAAGATGTCTATTTCCCTCTACCAAAGTTATTAAGAGCGGAATAAGTGAGCTAAAAAAGAGCCTCTTTCATCTGAAGAGGCTTTTTTATTCTCTCTATTTTTATGATCTATAAGAAGAGATGGAACGCTGGGTTATCACTCTCATCCATATATTCATAGCCAAGACGATCGAGAAACGCTTCAAACGCTCGATTCTCCTCTTCAGCATTCTCATTAGAGGGGACTTCAATTCCCACCAAGACCCGACCATAATCGGAGCCGTGATTGCGGTAGTGGAAGAGGCTAATATTCCATTTCCCCTCCATCGTGGTTAGAAACTGGAGGAGGGCACCAGGACGCTCTGGAAATTCAAAGCGTAAAAGACGCTCTTCTCGAACTTGATCCGCTTTTCCTCCAACCATGTGGCGAATATGGAGCTTTGCCATCTCATTATCACTAAGATCGATCACCGATAAGCCATTCTCTGTGAGCTCCTCAATAATTTGCTGCTTCTCAGCATCCGCCCCTGTAAGCTGAATTCCAACAAAGATCACCGCCTCTTTATGGTCTGCATAGCGGTAGTTAAACTCTGTGATGGAGCGCTTTCCTAAAATTTGGATAAAGTTCATAAAGCTTCCTGGCACCTCAGGGATGGTTACGGCCATCAACGCTTCGGTCTTCTCTCCTAACTCTGCACGTTCTGCTGCGTAACGGATCCGTTCAAAGTTGATATTAGCGCCACTTAAGATCCCCCCAATATGTTTAAAACCGTGATCGGGGTGTTCGGAGAGATACTTTTTAATTCCTGCAATGCTTAAGGCGCCCGATGGCTCACTTGCAGCACGGGTATCATTAAAAATATCTTTCATTGCAGCGCAGAGTTGATCCGTTGAGACGGTGACAATATCATCAACAAATTGGCGACAGAGATCGAAGGTATATTCCCCCACCTTTTTCACCGCTGTTCCATCCGCAAAAGAGCCCACCTGCTTTAGCTCGATGCGCTCATTCTCTTCAATCGAGCGCTTCATAGAGGCTGATTCTTCAGGTTCAACCCCAATCACTCTGCATTCAGGCTTAATAAATTTCACATAGCTTGCGATTCCCGCCATCAAGCCCCCTCCACCGATCGGGACAAAGATTGCATCAAGATCGGGTTGCTGATCGAGCATCTCCCGCCCAATGGTTCCTTGCCCTGCAATAACATCAGGATCATCGAAGGGGTGGATAAACGATTTCTGCTCTGTTTTAGCAAGGTTGAGGGCGTAAGCTGAGGCTTCATCAAAGTTCTCACCATAGAGAATCACCATCGCTCCTAGCTCTTTACACGCATTCACTTTTAAGGTTGGGGCAGTGGTTGGCATTACAATCGTGGTATCGATTCCAAGATGGCGACCACTTAACGCAACCCCTTGTGCGTGGTTTCCAGCAGAGGCGCAGATGATCCCTTTCTTCTTCTCTTCAGGAGAGAGTTTAAAGATACGATTAAAGGCCCCTCTAATCTTGAAGGAGAAGATCGGTTGTAGATCCTCCCGCTTTAACCAGATATCACTCCCAAGTTGGCGACTTAAGAGATTGAGTCGATCGAGAGGGGTATTATCAGCAACATCATAAACACGCGCAGAGAGCGTATTACGGATCAGTGATTCCATTGAATATATCCTTTCAAAAAATGAGAAATTTTAGCAACCTCAAACAGCATATAGAGGGGCGAATGAACAAGCAAGGAGAGAGAAAATTTGCCTAAGGATCGGAAGATTTTGGCGCCAATAATTGGCCAATCGCTTCAACAAGGTAGCGGAAATTCTCCTCTCTACTCCCTTCAAGCGCTCTAAAGTAGGGGCGAGTTCTCTGCTCAATTCTCTCTCTTCGCTCTAATGAGAGATCGATAATGGCGCTAATTTCTCCCTCTTCAATGAGGCTATCAGCAACAATCTTTTTAGAAGTTGTTACAAAGAGGAGTGGCTCAGTGGTGGAGTGGGGGCTCTTTAAGAGCGTATCTAATGCAATCGCTTCTGTTTGATAGAGGAGGGTGAGAGCCTCAATCCATCTTTTATCAGCGCCAAGAAGAAGGATTCGTTTGGTAAAGCTTGGTTGAATGATGCGTGGGATAAATTGCCAATGTTGGTAGGGAGCTTCCCGCACTTTCGTCGCTGAGATCGGGAAGAGGTTACGATCGGGATCTACCAACTTTACGGGGATCTTAAAGAATTGCTCGTAAGGAGCCTTATCTTGGGGTTCACTACTAAAGATGATCGTTGGAGTGATCCCTTTCTCATTAAGTTGCTCTTTTACCCGATCGCTCCACGCCTCCCAGCCATTAGGATAACTCGGCAACCCATCCTCATTAAGATGATGAACTATAATGTTCCCGATAGGAGCGGTCAGTCTCTCTACCCACGCCGTGCGTATCTCAGGGGAGGGGAAGGTGCGAAAGTGGCTCTTGCGAAAGAGTGCGAGATCCCTTGCTGTTTCACTACAGACGAAGAGGTGAAGTCTCTCCACTTGGCAGCTCGCCTCTAAAATCATCTGTAGATGCCCTAAATGGAGAGGGTAAAACTTCCCCAAAATTAGACCGATCGCTCTTTTATTCATGACTCACTCCCTTCTTCTACCCGCCTTTAATGGGCGCGTGTTATAGTTAAAATCGCTCAATATTATAACAATAAGGAGTTATGGCGATGCTCGATTTTTTACACTCACCCATTCTGCATTGGCTGCTGTTTGGGGTCTATCTACTCTTCATCACTGCGGTGACGATTCAGATCATCTACGACACAACAAGCCCGAGTAAAACGCTCGGCTATCTTCTTCTAATCATCTTTGTTCCAATTTTTGGGGTGATTCTCTACCTCTCTTTGGGGGTCAATTATCGCAATCGGGCGATGTATAGTAAGAAGTTAGAGACCGACCAAGCGATGGAGCAATCAGCGCGGGAGTATTTTAATAACTTAAAGCGGGAGGCGCTACATGCTGAAAATCCATCGATCGAACATTTCGCCCCGCTCGCTTACCATCTTGCAACAGACGATATTCACGGATTGAGCATCTACAACCGTGTTGAGCTTCTTAATAATGGTGAGGAGAAATTTGCTGCTGTTTTAGAGGCGCTTGAGGCGGCAAAGAGCACGATCCATATTGAGTATTATATTGTTCGAAATGACAAAATCGGTAATGCGATTAAAGAGGTTCTCATTCGTAAAGCGAAAGAGGGGGTTAAGGTCCGCTTTATCTATGATGCGTATGGTGCTCGCCACATTCGTAAAGGGTATGCTGATGAGTTGAGAGCCGCAGGGGTTGAGATCTACCCATTTAGAGAGTTAGTCTTCATCTATCTTGCGAACCGTTTAAATTATCGTAATCACCGAAAGATTATTGTGATTGATGGGCGAATCGGTTTTGTAGGGGGGATCAATATTGGGGATGAATATATCAATAGTGAGGAGAATAAGCAGAAGTATTGGCGAGATGCACACTTAAAATTGGAAGGGTATAGCTGCCATTCGTTGCAGTATCTCTTTCTATCAGATTGGAATTTCTGTTCAGGGCAGTCGATGCGCCCAACAGAGGAGCTCTTCCCCACCATTAAATCGGCTGATCAGAAGGGGGAGACTGTGCAGATTGTGGCGAGTGGCCCCGACTCCCCTGAGCCGATGATTATGAACTCCATTATTCAAGCGATTGCACTCTCTCGAGAAGAGGTGCTGATCACAACCCCCTATTTTGTCCCCTCAGAATCGGTCTTAACGATGTTAAAATTAGCAGCGATGAGCCGTGTAAGGGTGAAGATTTTAGTGCCGAAGCACCCCGATTCCATTATGGTAGGATTCGCTTCCCGCTCCCTCTTCCGAGATCTTCTCGAATCAGGGGTTGAGATTTACGGTTACACGAAAGGATTTATTCATGCCAAGACGAGTGTTTTTGATCGTAAAATGGCGATGGTAGGGACAGCTAATATGGATAATCGCAGTTTCGACCTCAACTTTGAGGTGAATGCGGTGATCTATGATGAATCTTTTGCTGAAGAATTGGCCGCCGATTTCTACCGTGATATTCAAGATGCTGAGCGCTTAGATTTGAGAAGCTGGCGTAAACGGCCGAAATATAAGGTCTTTTTCGATAAGATCTGTTACCTCACATCCTCACTCCTTTAGAGAGAAAAATAGGTATAATTTTAGGGACCGAGAGGGGATTTGAGTGGATGTTTTATTTATCAATTAGGAGAGATTTTTTTATGTTGAAACGCACACTGCTTTGTGGAGCACTACTCTTCGCTCTTCCTTGGGCGATGGCGGATCATGAGCGACCCATTGAAGTGAATGAATTAGCGAAGATAGGGGAGAATGAGACCTTCTTCCTCTATAAAACAATTCCTAATGATAGCTTGTGGAATATTACAGAGCGCCATCTGGTAGATCTTAAACTCTGGACGAAATTGCGTGATCTTAATAGCAGTGTGCTTGAAGATGCCGATCACATTGAGACGGGGACAATCCTTAAGATTCCCCACCGTTGGTTGAAGAAGCATGATGCAGAAGCGAAGTTGACCGCTCTAAAAGGGGTGGTGGAGCTCCACTTTCCTGATGGCGAGAGTGAGCGGATTACTCCAGAAGATCTTGAGAGTGGAACGCTCTCTCTTCCTCCTGAGACACGATTAACAACCCAGAAGGGGGGATTGGCTACAGTTGAGTTTAGTGATGGCTCTCAGCTCCTTCTTCAGAGTGAGAGTGAGCTCCTTTTAGAGGAGCTTCACCGTTATGGTGATGGTTCATTGACGGAGATGATGCTAAATCTCGAGCGAGGACGGATTGAGAATAGTATCCCCGTAAGTATCATCTCAAATACCAATTATGAAGTGACCACAATGCGGGGAACAACAGCTGTTCGGGGAACACAATTTCGAGTGAGTGGAGATGAGGGGCGCGCGATAACTGAGGTGCTTGAGGGTGCTGTTAACGCTGTGAGTAAAGATCATCAGAAAGCGCTCGATCTAAGTGCAGGAAAGGGGATTATTATGAGTGAGAATGAGGCAGATTTTGCCCCAATCACGCTCCTTCCTCCGCCAGAGCTTCACGATATTCCTGCCCTTATTGAAGAGGAGATGCTTGCGATTGAGCTTCCTGAAAAAGAGGAGATTAGTGGCTATAGCGCATTGGTTGTCCCTTTTGGAGGGGATATTAAGGCTCCAATCTCAAGTGCGGTGAGCAGTGAGCCCCTAATTGTGAGTGACCGCTTGCCCGATGGGCGCTACCACCTTATTGTGAGCGCTATTGATCAAAAAGGGGTGACGGGGGAGCCAGCACGAGCCGATTTTATTCTCAATGCTCGACCATACCGCCCAGCTCCTGTAATGCCTCAACTTGAAGAGAAAGTTTTAGCAAAAGCGCTCCTTTTTGAGTGGGAGCCTAAAGATGAGGCGTACAATCATGGTTACTTCTTTCAGATTGCTGATGAGCCTCAATTTAAGATGCCTCTAATTAGCGAACCTCAATTGAGTGAGGCGCGTTACACCACAAAACAGCCGCTACCTGCAGGTGAATATTATTGGCGTGTTGCGGCTCTAGATGAGGAGAAGAAGCGGGGACCTTTTAGTGAGCCTCAAAGCTTCCGTGTATTGCTCGAGAAGCCAGCGCTTAACGATAGCTACATTCATGTCAGTGATATTACGCTCGAGTGGCAACCATTAGAGGAGGGGACTCAATACCGCGTTCAATTAGCGGAGAGCCCCGCTTTTGAAGAGCCATTAATTGATGAGACGCTTGAAGAGGCGATTCTGAAAGTGGAGCGTATTATTCCTAAAACTTACTACTTCCGAGTGCAGACAATCGCTCGAGATGGTTACATCGATCAATGGAGTGAGCCGACTAAGGTGAATGTTCCCGATCGTTATCGACAGTAGATAATTCATCTTACTATTGTGAAATAGGTGATGAGGGGGTTGAGTGTGACTCAATCCCCTCTTTTATCGCCTGAAAATTGGGGTAATCTTTAGGAATTAGTTGATGATGGAGGAGGAATTGGATCATCACCAATCCGCTGTTGGGCTTAAAGCGCTCAGGAGTCTCAAGTTGATTAATCACCTCAGAGGGGGGCAGTAGCATAAAGTGCTCCACCTCACCATCGAGTGGGGTAGGATTAAAATCGTTAGGGAGCGGCAGCTGATAATTAAAGAGCAGATCTTGCCGAATCTCCCCCCGCTCTTCAATCATATAGCGGATAATTTTTGGGGGGGAAGAGAGTTCTTTGAGGAGATGAGCAGGAATCTTCGCCTCTTCATACGCCTCTTTGATCACATTTTTTAGAGGCGTCATCCCGTAAGAGAGGCCTCCTCCAACCAGTTGATCCAATTTTGAAGGTTCTACTTTCTTAGAAGCGGAGCGTTTTGCGACCCATATCTTTGAGGGTGACTGAAGATGCTTATCCCAAAGAAAACCTGTGATATGAGTCCCATAAGCGGGGAAACCAAAAAAAGGGGCGAGGGCTCGCTCAAAGGTAAAAAGCGGCTCACTAAAATGACCAAGATGGTAGTAGCCGTACGGCTCATCCCTCCATGCAAGATGGGGGTAGTGGTGGTAGAGCAGTGACCCTAGGCTCTCCATCCATTTATTTCTCTTCTCAAAAGGGCTCTCACAGAAGAGAGGGGAGAAGTGGAGTGTGCGCTGCTGATCATTAGCGATAAAGAGACGATTAAAGAGGGGAAGAGAGCAGAGATGTTCGATTCGATCTTGATGAATATAGCCGATCGCCCCTTTGATGTTGGAATAGAAAACGCCCCAATAGTGGTTAAGTTGGGGCGTTCTAAATTGCTCGATTAATCTGTACATCTTTAGTGACGAATCACATCGCGAGTGATTTCGCTAATAAGGCGAGCAAGAGCGCGATTATACGCCTTTACCCCACCGTGAGCGTCGAGTGTCTCCGCAGGCTCTTTTGTGTAGTAGCGCTCGCTAAGATAGGTCTTCTTTGTATTGCTATCGATAAGGCGTGCGTGAATTTCCACCTCAACGTAGCTCTCTTTCCCTTCAAAATATTGGCGCATTTTTAGAAGATTGAGGTCAAGTCGCTCATTCGCCTTCAGGTCTGAGGGGAGGGAGATGACATCCTTATAATATTTGCTCTCAATAAACGCTTTTACAAAGAGCTCTTGCAACATTTTAGAGGGGGGAACCGCCCAGTGATTAATGGTGTAATACTCAAGCTCATTATTGGCGCGAGTATACTCCATTTTAGTGCTATGTAATGGCTCTGCTGCAGTAATGCGATTAACAGAGAGTGTTTTTCCACTTGTACGAACGCTATTGAGGGTTGGATTTGGCTCAAGCGTATATTGCGTTCCCGCTTTAGGGGCACCACACGCTACGAGAAGCAGTGTGATAAGCCCCAATATTCCAGATTTAAGTTGTCTCATTTTTATACTCCTTTATCAGTTTAAGAGAGATTATTCACCCGGCCCACGACGCCCTTTAGCATCTCCACGAATCAACGCTTCTGGGGTATGGTTGAGCTTCTCAATGAGGCGAGAGAGATCTTCCAAAGTGGTCTGCAATTGTGGTAGAACGCGGCGAATATGATCATCCGTTGTATAAGCAACTCCGTGCCACGATTTTACAGTGCGATTGAAGTTTTCAGGGACGCCAGAGAAGGAGACGAGAAACTCCTCAATCGATTTGTCGATATTTTTGGTGCTCTTATTGATGCGTTCAATAATGCTCTGAATGCTCCCCATTGAGGTCTCAATGTGTGGTTTTGCACTATTGACAAGGTCGGTACTCTCCTCAATAAAGGTGCGTACCTTTGGGGTAGCATCTGCGAGATCATCTGTAATTTGAACAATATTCTCAGCAACGCGATTGAAGCGCTCAATATTTTCAGGGGTGAGAATATGGTCGATCTGATCACTTAAGTTGCTGATTGATGCTGTAATGTTGTCAAAAGCTTCATCGAGGCGTTTTGAGAGAGAGGGGCCATTTTTGATGACAGGAATCGGCTCTTCTGCTGTAGGAAGAAGACGTTCAGCTTCGGCTGATCCCCCCGTTAAGCTGACGGTCACTAAACCTGTTACCCCTTTGCCTGTAAGAACAGCGGTTGTATCCCTCTTGATAGGGGCATTTTCATCAACATCGAGTAGAATAGTAACGAGTGAGGGATCCTCTTTATCGAGCGAGATATTGGAGACTTTACCAATATTTACCCCCCGATAATCGATTTGAGAGTTGAGTGCTAACCCTGCAACTGATTCACCTGTAATTACCTGATATTGAATATATTTCACCTTGTCTCGACCAGAGGAGAGCCACATCGAAACCCCAAGGGTAAGGATGAGAAATCCAATAACAAAACTGCCCACGAGGGCGTAACTAAATCTATTTTCCATTTAATTTAAGCTCCATAAACATCGCTAGTCGCTCGACCACGAGGACCTTGGAAATAATCTTGAATTTGGGGATGAGGATTCTTTACAAGCTCCTTCATCGGCTCATAGGCCAATAATCGCTTCTCACCAAGAAAAGCGACACGATCTGTAGTTGCCCAGAGGGAATCTAAATCATGGGTCACCATCACAATGGTTAAGTTGAGAGAAGCTTTTAGGTGACACATTAACTCATCAAAAGCGCCCGCAGCTACAGGGTCGAGCCCAGCGGTGGGTTCATCGAGGAAGAGTAGCTTAGGATCGAGTGCTAGGGCGCGTGCTAAACTTGCCCGTTTTAACATCCCCCCCGAGAGCTCTTTCGGGAAACGGTTCGCCGCATGGTGAGGAAGCCCTGAAAGAGTCAGTTTAAGCATCGCTATTTCACGCATTGCACTGAGTGGGAGTTTATAGTTCTCTTTTAATGGAACCATAATATTCTCAAGAACCGTTAGGGAGCTAAAGAGCGCCCCTTGCTGGAAGAGCATCCCAAAGGTGCGTTTAAAACGTTGCTGTTCAGCTTCACTCACCCCCCAGATCGGCTTACCAAAGAGATAAACCTGCCCCTTTGTAGGACGTAGAAGCATGATAATAGTGCGCAGTAGGGTTGTTTTTCCTGAGCCTGAGCCTCCAACGAGTGCAATTAGTTCCCCTTCAGTGACGCTCATGCTTAAATCTTCATGAACGGAGTGGGTGCCAAAGCTATTGTAGATATGCTCTAGGCGAATAATCTGCTTATCATCGGGAGTCGTTAATATCTTTTCATCACTCATAATCGCTCCTTATAGGGGAATGCTTCGAGTTGCGATTGAGAAGATCGCCTCAAAGATGATGACTAGAAAGATCGCCTGTACAACCGCTGTTGTTGTCTGAGTCCCTACACTATCTGCGCCCCCTTTCACTTGGAACCCTTGATAGCATCCAACTAAGACGATAATAATCGCAAATACAGGCGCTTGAATCAGGCTCACAAAGAGAGAGTTTAGAGTGACCACTTTAGGGATCTGCTCGATAAATTCAGCAAATGTAATATCAAGGTAGATATTGGCGTACACCATCCCTCCGAAAATCGCCATAATATCGGCAAAGAGGGTAAGGAAGGGGAGAGCGATGATGAGGGCAAAGACTTTAGGGATCACCAATTGATCGACAGGGTCGATTCCAAAGGTGCGAAGGGCATCCACCTCTTCATTCACCACCATTGTGCCGATTTGAGCAGCATAAGCGGAGCCTGTGCGCCCTGCAATAATGATTGCGGTCAAGAGTGGGCCAAGGACACGAAGGGTTGAGATTGTAACGAGATGGACAGCGAAGATATTCATCCCAAACATCTGTAGGAGCGTCCCTCCTTGATAGGTAATGACAAGTCCGATCAGGAAGTTGAGCAGGCCAATAATTGGGAGCGCCATCACTCCAGCGGTTTGTAGATTGGACCAAAAAGGGGTCCAACGAATATTCCATGGACGAATGATGCTACGCCCCATCGCAAGAGAGACACGACCAAAGAAGGCGAGAAAGTTGATTCGCTCATCGAAAGAGTTTACCGTCCCTCTACCTAAGCGGATTACAAAGGGCTCTTGCTTCACTTCGCCCGCTTCACGATCAAGCTCATCGAGATCGATCTCTACCGTCTTTATATAGTCGAGAAGATCGCTCTGTTGTTGGGCAAAATTTTCAAGCGTGATGGTAGCGCCTGCGCTCTCAAATTGGCGTGCGATGGTTGTAATGAGTAGTGCGCCATTAGTATCGAGATCATCAATCGCTGAGCCATCAATCTTCCATGCCCCCTTTTGCAACTCCGATCTGCTTAAATCGGCAAGAGCAGAGCGCATTGCGCTATAGTTTGGGAGAATCCACGCTCCCGATAGCTCAATGGTTCGACCATTAAGGGTTAGTAGTTTCATCCATTAACCTCCTCTACTCTGGGGATGCGCTATGTTGATGTAGCTGTTGGCGCTCTTGAATTTTGGAGATTGGGGTGCGAGCACGCTCTGCCGCCTCAATTTTCGCTCGTTGCTCAGGCGTTAAGGGGCGATGAGAGGGGGCGCTCTCTTCTTTAGGGAGCGGTGTAT
>JASLFR010000071.1 GCA_030150565.1 Cardiobacteriales bacterium
GAGATACTTTAAGAAACGCGCCTGATAGATCGCCTGCATCGGACCAAGCCCCATTGAAACAGTGGGGAATTGCCAAAAATCCTCCATCAACCATGGGTGTGGGTAGGAGGAGAGCCCCTTACCATCCACTTCACGGCGGAAGTTATCCATCTGCTCTTCTGTAATGCGCCCCTCAATAAATGCACGTGCGTAGATGCCAGGACTTGAGTGCCCTTGGAAGAAGATGAGGTCCCCTTCTTGATTTTCATCTGTCCCTTTCCAGAAGTGGTTAAAACCCACCTCCCACATAGTGGCTAATGAGGCGTAACTTGCAATATGCCCCCCTAATGAGGAGTCTTCCATATTGGTGCGAACAATCATCGCCATCGCATTCCAACGAATATAGGAGCGAATCTTATGCTCAAGCTCAGAGTTGCCAGGATAACGGGGCTGCTTATCTGCAGGAATCGTGTTGATATATTCCGTTGTGCCTGAAAATGGGATCTGAACGCCGTCACGATGAGCTCGCTCAATCACCTTCTCAATTAGATAGTGGGCACGCTCTTCACCATCGGTATTAAGCACACTCTCAATCGAATCAACCCAATCTTGCGTCTCCATTGGATCGATATCATTTAATAACTTTTGATCAGCCATATATTTATCCTCTTTTTGAGCAACTCTCTCACCCTTTTGGGGTGATGCTCGCTTGGTTAAACGATAAGAGAGCACGCTGTTTGCTCTTACAGTAATGCTTTTTGGCAGCGCTCTCCTGCGTATAAATGGTCGTATTTACGAATGGGGATATTATATCGCATCTAGCTTTTTTATGGTTAGCGCTCGTTTAATTATCTCCCTTTTCGCTCACTTCGATTCTGCGCTATCATAAGCACTTGCCACACTTTTGGCTCATCACTATCCGCACTACTGGCTCAATGAGGCTCTTTATGATTGAGGTTACTCATCTTTCAAAATCGTACATGGTTAAGGGGAGAGAGATTCCCGCCCTTACCGATATTTCACTCTCTATTCCTAAAGGGGAGATTTTTGGAATTATTGGTCACTCTGGAGCAGGGAAAAGCACCTTAGTCCGCTGCTTTAATCTGCTCGAGCGCCCTAATCGTGGACAAGTGCTGCTCGATAATGTCGATCTTACAGCGCTAAATTCTGCTCAGTTGAGGCAAGAGCGGCGTAAAATCGGAATGATCTTTCAACACTTTAACCTCTTCTCAAGCCAGACAATTTTTGAGAATATCGCCTTTCCTCTAAAGCTTGAAGGGGTTGATAGAGCATCCATAAAGAGACGGGTAGAGGAGTTACTTGCGCTTGTGAATCTTTCAGAGCATGCAGATAAGTATCCCGCCCAACTCTCTGGAGGCCAAAAACAGCGGGTCGGTATTGCTCGAGCGCTTGCGAATAATCCTAAAGTTCTACTATGTGATGAGGCAACTTCGGCGCTCGATCCACAGACAACCCAATCGATCTTAGAGCTCCTCGTTCAGATCAATCGTAAACTCAATTTAACTATTGTTCTAATTACCCATGAGATGGAGGTGATTCGCGCCATCTGCGATCGTGTAGCGATTATTCATAACAGTAAAATTATTGAATCGGGGCCCGTTGAAGAGATCTTTCTTCATCCAAAAGAGCAGATTACGCAGCAATTTATTGTGGATCAATCTCAATTGAAGAGCTTAAAGCGGGATATTGAACGGCTTCCTGATCTCGGCTCCCTCTACCAAATTACCTATCTTGGTGATACAACGTTTGCTCCCCATCTAAGCGATATTATTAAAGAGAGTCGCGTGCAGATCTCCATTCTCTCAGGGAGCATCAGCTATATTCGAGAACTCCCCTATGGACAACTAATTGTTGCACTTAATGGAAGTGTTGAAGAGAAGAGAGACGCTCTTTCGCTCCTCTCGCAGCACGATATTCAGATTCACCCCTTCACACTTCAAAAAGAGCAGGAGCAGTAACGATGGATCACAACCTTTTCACACAACTAATGCTCGATTATTTCCCCAACGTCAATCTACCAATGATGTGGGATAACACACTCATCACCCTTACGATGCTCGGGTTATCGTGGTTTTTTACCCTCTTTTTTGGGTTACTGATGGGAATTCTGCTCTACCTCCTCTCACCAGGTCAGCTGCTTGAGCATCGTGGGCTCTACCCTACCCTCTCCCTTATCACCAATATTTTACGCTCCATCCCCTTTATTATTCTGATCGTTGTTCTACTCCCTATCACAAAAAATATTATGGGGAGTGCTTTTGGAGTTCGTGGAGTAATTTTTCCCTTAATTGTTGGTGCAACCCCCTTCTTCGCTAAATTGACTGAGAGCGCTCTGCGAGAGGTTGATCGTGGAGTGATTGAAGCGGCAGAGAGCATGGGCGCCCCCTTAAGAACGATCATCTGGCGTGTACTGATTCCTGAAGCGCTTCCTAGCCTCATTGCTGCGGCAACGATCACCGCTATCCTGCTTCTCTCGTTCACTGCAATGGCGGGGGTTGTTGGAGGAAATGGATTGGGTGATCTTGCGGTTCGTTACGGATTCCATCGCAAACAGGCGGATGTCGCTAATTTTGTTGTTATCATTCTAATTATCATTGCACAGACGATTCAATTTACGGGTAATCGTCTAATGCTCCATTTCACCCGTAAGTAGGAGGAGATTTATGAGTATGAAGAAGATCAATGCCGCTGTTATCGGCTACGGAAATATTGGTGAGTATGTAGTAGAGGCGCTTGAAACTGCTGATGATTTCACCATTGCTGGAATCGTTCGTCGCAATCCTGAAGCGATTAAAGGGCTCGACTATCCTGTCGTTACCTCAATCGATCAATTAGAAGATGTGGATGTTGCTATTCTCTGCGTTCCGAGCCGCATGATTGAGGAGTATGCAACCGAACTCCTTAAAAAGGGGATCGCAACGGTGGATAGTTTCGATATTCATAGTGAGATCGCAGCGATGCGCAATAGACTCGACCTGATCGCCAAAGAGCATAATAGCAGCGCTATCATCTCTGCTGGATGGGATCCTGGTACAGATTCAATTCTCAGAACGGTCTTCCTAGCAGCCGCTCCTCAAGGCGTTACCTATACTAACTTTGGGCCTGGAATGAGCATGGGGCACTCAACCGTTGTTAAAGGTTTTGAGGGGGTGAAAGATGCGCTCTCCGTTACCATTCCTACAGGGACTGGCGTTCATCGCCGCATGGTCTATATCGAGGTTACCGATGGTTACGATTTTGAAACCATTAAATCGACTATTTTAGCGGATGACTATTTCAAAAATGATGAGTGTATCATTCAAGCAGTTGATTCAATCGAGCCTTTAAAAGATGCAGGGCATGGAGTTAATATCGTACGTAAAGGGACATCAGGAAAGACGCCAAACCAGCTCTTTGAATTTGATATGCGAGTCAATAATCCTGCGTTGACAGCGCAAGTGCTCGTCTCAAGTGCTCGTGCGGTAACCAAACAGCGAGCAGGAGCTTACACCTTAATTGAGATTCCTCTAATTGATCTATTAGCAGGAGATCGTGATCAACTGATTACGGCACTTGTTTAATCGAAATCGAAAGTGATTGCTTTTATCAAATACTCACTCTATAACTGATTGATGCACTAAATTTTATAGGAGATCATCAATGCGTAAATTAGTAACAGCGCTCGCTTTAGCGCTTACCCCTCTCTTTAGCTTCTCAGCAGAGAAGATTAAAGTAGCGGCAACTCCAGTTCCCCATGCAGAGATTTTAGAAGTTGCAGCCCCTCTCTTGAAAGAAGCGGGTTATGATCTTGAGATTGTGGTCTTAACAGATTACGTTATGCCCAATCTTATGCTCGCTGAAAAAGAGGTTGATGCTAACTTCTTCCAACATAAGCCTTATTTTGAAGATTTTATTCAGAATCATCAGCTCGATTTAGTATCGATCGGCAATGTTCATCTCGAACCTTTTGCGGCTTACTCAACAAAGATAAAATCGCTTGATGAACTGAAGAAGGGGGATCGAATCAGCCTTCCAAATGACCCTGCAAATGAGGCTCGAGCACTCTTAATTCTCGATCAAGAGGGGGTGATTAAGCTAAAAGATCGCAGCAATATTCTCTCAACCATTGTTGATATTGCTGATAATCCTAAGAAGATTAAATTTTTAGAATTAGAAGCACCTATGCTTCCCAACTCTCTTGATGAAGTGGCTGTTTCGCTCATCAATACTAACTTTGCTCTCGATGCTGGATTAAATCCTGTAAAAGATGCTTTAGTGATTGAATCATCAGACTCCCCCTATGCAAATTTAGTTGCAGTACGTAGAGGAGATGAAGAGAGCGAAAAGAGTAAAAAGCTGATGGAAGCGCTTCACTCCCCTGAGGTGAAAAAATTTATTGAAGAGAAGTATGAAGGAGCGATTATACCTAGCTTCTAATCAACTCTTTCCCCTCAATTAATTGCGGGCTATTAGTTGACAAAACTTAAAAAAAAGCTGATGATATAGGGCTATTAAAATTCGTTAACTGCGCTGTTCATCAGCATATTTAACCTACTGATCTAATTAATATTTGGAGTATTACCTTGGCAAATACAGCACAAGCAAGAAAAAGAATTCGTCAGAATGAGAAGAACCGCGCTGCAAACGCATCGTATCGCTCAATGACGAGAACATATGTTAAAAACACATTAAAAGCGATTCAAGCGAATGATAAAGAGCAAGCACAAAAAGCGCTTACTCGTGCACAGAGTGCATTAGCTCGTTCAGCAAAGCGTGGCTTAGTACACAAGAACAAAGCTGCTCGCTTAGTTAGCCGCTTAAATGCAAAGATCAAAGCGATCGCATAATTTTAAAGATTAAAAGAAAAGCCCTAGTTAATTTAACTAGGGCTTTTTTATTGCTCATCATTATTGCTCATCAACTATCGATTCTAAAGGACAACTTCACCACTATTGATTTTACCAATTAGCTCAATCGTCTCCTCCACATGTTTCCGTGCGGGTTTACGTCGAACTGAAGTGTAAGCCACTAACTCTCCATCGATATAGCAGGGATTAACCGAAGCGTACACCCAGTAGTAACGCCCATCTTTACGCAAATTTTTCACATAACCGTACCAAGGCTTACCTGCTGAAACAGTATCCCACAGATCTTTAAAAATAACTGCAGGCACATCTGGATGACGTAGAATTGAATGGGGCGAGCCTACAAGCTCCTCCTCAGAGTATCCTGACATCTCAATAAAAGCTTGGTTTGCATGAGTGATTACCCCATTAAGATCGGTACGAGAGACAATCAATCGACCGTCAGGATAAGGAACTTCCTCATCCACAACCAATAGTCTGCGCTCCTCCCCTCCATAATACTTCTGGGTAACCGTTTCGTACGCCTGATTATCTGCAAGAGCTAGGTCAGATAGCTCCATATCAGATAATTTTTTTTGCTCGCTCATCTTTTTCTCCCCTATGCGCTTTTAAGCATTCATCGCTTCAATCATGGCAATCGTCTCTTCAACCTTCTCTCGAGAAGGCTTACGACGAACAGAGGTGACCGCAACTAATTCACCATCACGATAGGTAGGATTAACTGACGCATAAACCCAGTAGTAACAACCATCTTTCCGAAGATTTTTAACATAACCATACCAAGGCTTATTCGCTTGAATATGCTCCCACATATCTTTAAAAATTGCTGATGGAAGATCGGGGTGACGTAAAATGCAGTGTGGCTGTCCGATTAGCTCTTCACGGCTATATCCAGACATATCGATAAATGCAGTATTCGCCTGTGTAATCACCCCTTCTGCATTTGTTCTGGACACAATTAAGCGCCCATCTGGATAAGGAATCTCACGATCCACCACAAAGATTTTACGCGCTCTACCTTGATAATGAGTTACATCCAACTCCAAAGCAGAATCACGCTCCTCAGGGGAAACATCGTTAAGACTCATATCAGGCAATATTTCTCTAACTTTCACTTAATCTACCTCTTCTATAATGTGTGCTTTATACCGGCGTGATCTAGTCACGCTCTTTAATTATAGTTAAGTAAATTAAACGATCTTATTGCCTAATACTATCCAAAAAGGCGCTCTATTTGCTCTAGCTGACTTAAGTCAAGCTAAATGAAATTACTTTTGCTCTGCTGCAAGCATCTCTTTATATTTAGCCGCTGCTTCCTCAACCTTACCACGGTTAGGTTGACGACGAACTGATGTTACAGCCATCAACTCCCCTTTTCTGTAGGTTGGGTTTACAACAGCGTTTACCCAGTAGTGACGACCATCTTTACGCAAGTTTTTCACATATCCGTACCAAACTCTATCGTCAAGGATATGCTCCCACATCTCTTTAAAGATCGCTGAAGGAATATCGGGGTGACGTAAGATACAGTGTGGCATACCGATGATCTCATCACGGCTATAACCTGACATCTCGATAAACTCAGCATTTGCTTGAGTGATCAAACCTTGCGAGTTTGTTACAGAGATGATTAAGCTACCCTCTGGATAATCTTCTTCATCATCAACAATGTACATTTTACGGCTATGGCCTGAATAGTAGGTATGATCTACTTCACGATACTCCGCTCCTGCTGGAAGATCGTCGATCGACATATCAGGGATAATAATAGAATTTGCATCTTCTGCTAAAGGCTTGGTGCCTTCGATCATTACATCACTCATCTTAAGTACTCCTCTACTTTAATATCTGAGAATTGTATGAGTTGATAGAGAGATTATTTGGCTCGGCTTCGAAGCTCCACCAAGTGCCCCCCCTAATACTCCATTGATTTTACCATTAAACTTGCCAATTATCTCATCAATTGTTGATAAACTCTCTTCGCCACTAATATTAGCGCTTGTTGAGACAATTGGACTTCCAAATCTTCGACAGAGCTCTTTTAACTCTGGATGAGTCGTGACGCGTACAGCAATCTCGCTACGCCCACCTGTTAAATAATCGGGCGCTTTCTCATTTGCGGGAATTGTCCACGTAGCACGAAATCCTTCATCATTGCGCTGAAGTATACGGTTTTTTTGATCTACATCAAGCTTTTTTATCCATTGAATAACTTGATCAAGATCATTAACAACCACAATTAGCCCCTTTTCTACTGGACGTTTCTTCAATTTTAGGAGTGAGAAAACTGCCTCTCTATTAGAAGCATCCACCCCTAAACCGTAAACACCCTCTGTCGGGTAAGCGATGATACCACCCGCTTTGAGGGCTTCTACCGCCTCATCCTGAGTCAAAATCATTTAGGCACCTTTATAAAAATATTTTCGTACCTAAAAAGTAGAGAGCAAAAGATAATCCTGTCGAAACGGGTAACGTTAAAATCCATGCAATTAAGATATTACGTACTGTAGATTTCTGTAATCCTGACTTATTCGCAATCATCGTTCCTGCTACCGAACTCGATAAAATATGGGTCGTTGAGACGGGGAATCCCATATGACTTGCAGATGCGATTGCAATTCCCGATACAACCTGCGCACTCATTCCTTGAGCGTAAGTCATATCTTTCTTTCCAATCTTTCCACCAACAGTCTCCACTACTCGACGCCATCCGATCATTGTTCCAAGACCGATCGCAATCGCCACTGCAACAATCACCCAAAACGGTGCGTATTGCGTCGTTGTGGTTAAATCTTTAGAGACATGACGATAAGACTCTCGAACATCCTTAGGAAGCGCTTTAGTTCGCTCTAATGTCTTTGAAATTGAGGCTAGACACATCACTTCATTACGAACTTTCCAGCGATCGTCGATTGAGAGCTTATTGTAGTCATAACTCTTCTCAATCTTTTCACCCGAGCCATCTGCATGATTCGCCGCTTTACTCAATACTGACTTCAAGCTAGCGACATGTGACTCCATCGCTCCAAATTCACAATGGAACAATCCATCTTTCGCCTCCTCTTTATTATCCACCTCATCAGGAAAAACGGAATCGATCACCTCTTTATTACGCTCATAATATTGAAGCATTCGATCAGCCGCCGTTCCCGTCTGCTCAATTGCATAAGCTGGTGCACTCATATCGAGTACAAATTTTGCAGGCAGAATACTAAAGAGCACGAGCATCACAAGCCCTATCCCCTTCTGACCATCATTCTGACCATGGGCATAACTCATCCCCATTGCAGAGCAGATGAGCCAAAAACGGGGCCAAAATGGAGGACGTTTGCGCTTTTCAACGACATGACGCTGATAAGGGGTCTTGTGAATATAACTTTTAGGGCGAAATTTTAAGAGTAGAAGGAGAAAGAGACCCGCTAATCCCGCCCCTATGAAGGGGGAGAAGAGGAGCGACTCAAGAACTCCTAACGCTTTAGACCAATTTACCCCATCAAAGAGTGAGCGATCGGTCATCAATGCGTTAGCTAATCCCACCCCTAAAATTGAACCGATTAGCGTATGGGAGCTTGAAGCGGGTATTCCAAAATACCACGTCCCCAAGTTCCAAATTAGCGCTGAAATCAAGAGAGAGAAGACCATTACGATCCCCTTCATATTGGTTGCGCTCGCTAATAGATCCATAGGGAGCAGATTGACGATCGCATAAGCGACCCCCAATCCCCCCAACATAACCCCTAAAAAGTTAAATATTCCAGATAAGAAAACCGCCATCCCTGGACGCATGGACTTAGTGTAAATGACAGTTGCTACAGCATTTGCTGTATCGTGGAATCCGTTGACAAACTCAAACGCGAGCACAAGCCCAACAGAGAGAAATAGAACAATAACAACGGATAAATCTAGCCCATGAAGAAAATCAAACATCTGTTTATCTCTTAATAAGTGGTGATTTTAAAAAGTGCCTAACGAAGGGTTGAGAGCTCTTCAGCCGCAGTTGGATGAAGGGCAACAGTATCGTTAAAGTCTTTACGGGTTGCCCCCATATTCACAGCAACAGCAAAACCTTGAAGCATCTCATCTACTTGTGGCCCAAAGAGATGAATTCCAACGATCTTCTCATCATCACCATGGCAGATCATCTTCATCGCAGTCTTGACAGGCGCATCACTAAAGCTATGGAACATCGCTGTAAATGAGGTGGTATAAACCTTTAAACTCTCTTTTCCATAGGTTTCAATCGCCTCTTTCTCTGTTAGCCCAACAGTCCCAATTGGTGGATGGGTAAAGACAATACTCGGAATATTCTTATACTCGAGATGACGCCCCTCCATTCCTCCGTAAATACGATCCGCCGCACGGCGTGCCGCCGCAATCGCAACAGGAGTTAATTCAAATTGCCCAATAATATCCCCCAATGCATAGACCCCTTTTACATTGGTCTCTTGGAATTTATCTGTCGTGATCGAACCATCTTCATTCGGCTCAATATCTGTATTCTCAAGGCCGATATTATCGGTGTTATAACGGCGACCAATCGCCCACACTAGAAGATCAACTTCGATGCTCTTATCACCACTCTTCACTAAGAGAGAGCCATCCTCCTGCTTCACCACTTCACTCACTTCACTATGAGGATGGAGTGTAAGATTCTCCTCCTTATCGAGCACCTCTTTAAGATGATCAGTAATGAAACCATCAAAATTGCGCAATACCATCTCACGACGGCAAAGAAGGTGCGCCTCAGAGCCTAATGCTGCTAAAACTTGAGCAAATTCAACGGCAATATAACCTGCTCCCACAACAGCAACCCGCTTTGGAAGCTCCTCCATCGAGAAGAACTGATCTGACGTAATTCCATACTCAACACCAGGGGTGTTTTCAGGGAGAGCAGGACGACCACCCGTTGCGATCACAATACGTTCAGCGGTATAACGCTCACCATTTACCTCAATCGTCTTATTATCAACAAATTTTGCAGCGCCATGCAGTAAGTCGATACCAGCGCCAGGAATATAGCTCTCACCGTACCAAGTTGTAATATTGTTAATATACTGATCGCTCTTCGCTTTTAGGGTCTGCCAATTGAATCCCTTCTCTTCAACAGAGAACCCATATCCACGAGCATCATCAAACATATGGCTTAAGGAAGCGGCATTCCACATAATCTTTTTAGGAACACAGCCCACATTGACACAGGTCCCGCCGAGCTCCGCTTTTTCGATTAAGAGACATTTTGCCCCGTAACTCGCAGCACGCTCAGCAAATGAGAGACCTCCTGAACCTGCTCCAATAACAATTGCATCATATTTCTTACTCATTTTATCTTCCTTATTTACTTATCGAATCTCAAATAGGGGAACAACCTCTTCTACCCCACTCACTTTACGCGCAATCTCAATCGCTTCATTCGCTTCAGCTCTTGTTACGATCCCCATTAAATAGACCGTATTACGTGCAGTCTTCACCTTCACATGGCCAGAATTGAAGCCTGGAGAGCGAATACCTGTCGTTAGCGCTGTCTTCACCTTACCCGTAAGGTAAGTATCATTAGTGCGATTACCTAAATTTGCTGTCTCACTTACGATCAGCTCATTATAGACCTGACGCACATTTTCAGTACGTCGTGCGCTCTCTTCAATCCGCAATCCAAACGCTTGGCTTGGTACTTCACCTGTTAATAAAACGTTGAGATTGTAACTTAAAACGGAGACATTCGCCTGATTACGCTCAGGATCAGAGGAGATCTGGGTCTGCACCTTAATCTCGATCGATTGATCCTCTAAAAGTACGCCCGACGTTCGGCGCTCATTAACCCCGAGTGCTGTCGCCCCTACACCAGCCACAATAACTGGCGCACAAGCTGCAAGCAGCAATGCTCCAGAGAGCAAAAGTAGATGGATAATTCTCTTTCTCACACCCCTCTCCCCTATGCAAAATGTGCATCAAGATATGCACACCAAATATGAATAATTAAGAGATGAACCTCTTGGACGCGCGCCGTTCTTCCGCTTGGCACCTTCACAAGATGGAGCGCTTCGTGCGTTATCTCTGCAAGACGCCCTCCACTTTCACCCGTTAAAGCGATAACACTCATCCCTCGATCAAGCGCTGCTTTCGTCGCTCTAAGAATATTCTCTGAATTTCCACTTGTGGAGATCACAACTAAACAATCCCCTTTTCGGCCGAGAGCCTCAACCTGTTTAGAGAAGATCTCATCGTACGAATAATCATTCGCAATTGAAGTGAGATTAGAGCTATCTGTCGTGAGCGCAATTGCAGCAAGTGGGCGGCGCTCCTTCTCAAAGCGATTGATCAACTCTGCTGCTAAATGTTGAGCATCAGCAGCGGAGCCCCCATTTCCACAAATCAGCATCTTCCCATCCGCTTCATACAGCTCTATGAGGCGCTGCGCATCCGCTTCAATCTGCTCACCGAGTAGCGAGAGTGATCGCTCTTTTGTTTCGATACTCTCCCGAAAATGTTCTTGGTACATAGCTTTCTAATCTTTCCTCTACAAATAAGCAAAAAGACCCAGCGACTGCTGAGTCTTTCTAAATTTAATCTTAATGTGCGAGATATCCGCGCAATCGTTTCATCGCTTGCACCTCAATCTGGCGAATTCGCTCCGCCGACACCGAGTATTTCTCCGCAAGCTCCATAAGAGTTGGCTTCTGCTCTTCATCATTCATCCAACGCTGCTGTAAAATATCTTTACTCCGATCATCAAGCTGCTCAAGAGCGTGATAGAGCTGCTCCTGATTATGCTGATCATAATCATCCTTCTCCGCCTGTTGTGAAGGATCGAGCTCACGACTTGAGAGCCACTCGGAAGGAGCGTACCCCTCATCATCACTGCTTGCAGGGTTAAGATCGAAAGCGATATCACTTGAGAAGAGGCGCTTCTCCATCCGTTTAACCTCTTCTAAGCTCACATTAAGATCCTTAGCGATCGCTTCTGCTTCAGATTCAGAGAGCCACCCTAAATGCTCCTTAGAGGAGCGCAAGTTAAAGAAGAGTTTTCGCTGCGCTTTTGTTGTCGCAACCTTCACAATCCGCCAATTTCTCAAGACAAAATCGTGAATTTCAGATTTAATCCAATGAACGGCAAAGGAGATAAGTCTTACTCCAAAGGTTGGATCAAAGCGGCGAACCGCCTTCATCAATCCAACATTCCCCTCCTGAACAAGATCGATAAGGGGTAATCCGTAGCCGGTAAAATTTTTGGCAATATGAACTACAAACTTCAAGTGAGAGAGAATAAGACTCTGCGCTGCTTGAAGATCTTCATACTTAATCAAACGCTCGGCTAAATAGCGCTCCTCTTCTGCCGATAAGGTCGGAATATCACTAATAGCACTGATATAAGCGTCCATTCCCTCCGCAGTTGAAGGGAGTGTATTTGCGCGTAATACAAGCTCTTTATTGTGTGACATAATCGATTTAAACCTCCTAACAAACGCTCTTTCGAGTGATTGTTTTCTTAACTGATTCGTATACTTATTATAGCACCAATCCCCCTCTTTTGGAGTGTTTTATTCTTTAACAAAAGGCTCTTTTTGCGCCATTTTATCTTCCGCTAATGCTCTGCTAACTCACACTATTTATCACTCTTTGCCGTTACTCTTTTCACCTCAACCTGATAAGATAGCCGAAGACTTTTTAAGAGAAAGAGAACCTTTCCACCCCTCCACTCATTCTGATTAGGAGATTATTTGTGCCTCTACATTCGCTGAACCAACAATTAGCGACACTCTTCCCAAATCGCCCCATCCAAGTTAGGAGCGAGTGGGATGCTTTTCGCTGGCCGATCTTTCTTCTCCTTCTCTGGATTCTACTCCGTCTAGGGAGCTACACCTTTGGAGCTGCAGGGAGTTTAATGGGTGATCTCCCTAAAGAGAAGGTAGAGCCGATCGAGGCAAAAATAGAGGCGCAATGTAGCCCCCTTATTGATGAGCGGCGCGGTATTCTCTCAAGCCACAGTTTTCTCGATCCAGAGTGCCGCTTTATCGTCACACCTAAAACGCTAATTAATGGTGAGCCAAAGCAGATTAACTACTACGGCAAGAGGCTCTCTCGAGAAGAGATTGAAGGTTTAGTAGCACTTCAAGCGATCGATGAGCCACAGAAGATTACACTCAATCTTCTACAAGAGAAGCGAAAGGTTCGCTTAATAGCGCTTATCGAGCGGGGAGCCACCCTTTTAGTGGTGCTCTACATCTTTCTACGCCTCTCCTACAATCTTTGGAATCAGAAGAGGGGGGAAGGTGTCCAATACCGTTTAGAGGCACTCCCCTTCACTACGAGTCGCTCCACCTTTATTCGCTACCATATAATCAATTATCATGTTATTAAAGAGGGACGAGAAGGGCGACGGCATAAGACCACCTTCTCTCAAAATGAGGGGCCGATTCTCCTCCCTGTAGAGGGGGATGAGCGAACCTTTGCCCTTGGCATTGTGCCTATTGAAGAGGGCAATCACCCCCCTCTCCTTCTTGATAAAAAATTGAAGCGAGTTGCATTAACAGATGAGGAGAGAGCATCGCTCTTAAAAGCCCTCTCCCCCTATCTATAGCGCAATTCGCCCCTTTATATGAGCCATTATGAGAAAATTCAAAATGGCTCTCTCGCCTGAGTGATAAATCAGCGCAGCTCTCTAAAATGAATAGAGATAATCGCTAAACACTCTTACGATCCACATACAAATCAGCCAAAGTGAGAATAATGAATACTGAAGAAAGCATGAAAGAGATTGAAGATCTTCGCAAAGAAGCACTCTTTTACCATAAGCACCCTGTTCCTGGAAAGATCTCCGTTAACGCCACAAAACCGATGGTCAATCAACGGGATCTCTCTCTCGCTTACTCCCCTGGTGTCGCTTATGCTTGTGAGGAGATTCAACGTGACCCTTTAACAGCACTCGATTACACGGCTCGTGGAAATCTAGTTGCTGTTGTGAGCAATGGAACGGCTGTTCTTGGCCTTGGAAATATTGGTGCGCTTGCAGGTAAACCTGTAATGGAGGGGAAAGGGGTTCTCTTCAAAAAATTTGCCAATATCGATGTATTCGACATTGAGGTTGATGAGGAAGATCCCGATAAACTGATCGATATTGTAGCGAGCCTCGAGCCAACATTTGGTGGAATCAATCTTGAAGATATTAAAGCGCCTGAATGCTTCTATATTGAAGAAGAGCTGAAGCGCCGCATGAATATTCCCGTCTTCCATGACGATCAACATGGTACGGCGATTATCGCAACGGCCGGGGTGATCAATGCGCTCAAAATCGCAGATAAAAAGATTGAAGAGGTGAAGCTTGTCTGTAGCGGAGCGGGTGCTGCCGCTATCTCCTGCCTCAATCTACTAGTTCAGGTAGGGTTGAAGAAAGAGAATATTATCGTTACCGACCGCGACGGTGTTGTAAACCGTAATCGCACCCCCGAAACACTCGATGAGTATAAAGGGGCCTATATGAGTGATACCCCCTTCAATACATTAGATGAGGTGATTGAGGGAGCAGATATCTTCCTTGGTCTTTCAGGTCCTGGTGTTTTAAAACCTGAAATGGTTGAGAAGATGGCGCGCGATCCGCTCATCTTTGCGCTCGCTAATCCTGAGCCAGAGATCCGCCCCGAGATCGCGCTTGCCGCTCGCCCTGATGCAATTTTAGCAACGGGCCGCTCTGATTACCCCAACCAGATTAATAATGTTCTCTGCTTCCCATACCTCTTCCGTGGCGCACTCGATTGTGGAGCAACAGAGATCAATGAAGCGATGAAGCTTGCGTGTGTTAAGGCGATCGCTGAACTTGCACTAAAAGAGCCTACCGATGAGGTGCTTCACGCCTATCAAGGGGAGAATCTCCAATTTGGCCGTCGCTACATCATTCCAAAGCCCTTTGATCCTCGCTTAATTGTTGAGCTCCCTATTGCTGTTGCAAAAGCGGCGATGGAATCAGGCGTTGCACAGACACCGATTGAAGATTTTGTTGAGTATCGCCATCGCCTTTGGGATCACGTCAATAAAACAAATATGACGATGCGCCCCATCTTTACCCAAGCAAAAGAGAATGCTCGCACAATCGCCTACTCAGAAGGGGAAGATGAGCGGGTAATTCGCGCGGTGCACATTGTAAAACAGGATGCATTAGCAAACCCTATCCTCATCGGTCGCCCCGATATTATTGAGGCGCGTATTAAAGAGATGGGGATCAACCTTGAGATTAAAGTTCTCTCTCCTGAGGATACTATCAGTAAAGATATTGAGAGCAGTACGATTCAAGTAATCGATTACCGTAATCCTCCCCTCTTAAAAGAGTGTGCAAAGGAGTATTACGAATTGATGAAACGTAAAGGGGTTACTCCTGAACTTGCTTATCAACGCATTCAGACTCGCGGCAATCTCCTTGCAGCGATGCTCCTAAAACAGGGGGTGATTGATGGTCAAATCAGTGGCGTGCTTGGTCAATATCACCGCCATATCCAGCATCTAACAGATGCAATTGGGTTAAAAGAGGGAATTCATCAACCTGCAGCGATCAGCATTCTTCTCACCTCTCAAGGCCCCCTCTTCTTTGCAGATACCCATATCAATGAGGATCCTACTGCAGAAGAGCTTGCAGATATCACCTTGATGGCCTCAGAAGTAGTAGAGCGTTTTGGGATGACCCCTAAAGTTGCTCTCTGCTCCCACTCCAATTTTGGCTCTCGTGAATCTCGCTTCTCCAAGAAGATGCAAGAGACCCTCCAAATTGTGAAGGAGCGAGCACCTCAACTTGAGTGTGAAGGGGAGATGCAACCTGATCTTGCGATCTGGGAGCGCCATCGTGAAGAGTATATTCCCAACTCTGAATTGAAAGGGCCTGCGAATCTCTTCGTCTTTGCAAATCTCGATACTGCAAATGTGACTTACAATTTTGTACGTACGTTAACCGATAGCATCGTTGTCGGTCCTGTTGTGACAGGTCTATCTCGCCCTGCACATGTCGTTACCAATACTGCAACCTCTCGCAGAATTGTTAATTTAACGGCCGTTTGTGCAACGGATAATCTCCTGTAATCAGCAGTTCTCCTACCATTAAGGCTCTACCATAATGCGATTCTATTCGATATTATGGTAGAGATTTTTTATTGCCACTGACGGAACATCTTATGAAGCATCGGCGACTCTTAATTCTTACCTTTAGCCTCTTTATTCTCTCTGCGTGTGCCTCAAGTAGCATCGGGACGTATCGGGTTCAACCAGGTGATACGCTCTCTATTATCGCTAAACGGCACAATATGAGCACCGCTCAACTTGCGAGTATGAATAATATCGCTAACCCAAACCTGATTAAGGTTGGTGAGACGCTCAAAGTGAAGGGAGGGCGTAGCTCGGGCACTAAAGTTCGTGATCCGCGCGGTAGTTCGACCCCCCCATCAACCGGTATCGCACGCCGTGATAGTGGCCCTGTAGGAAAAGCGGGAGAGAATACCCCACCCCCTGCAAGTAGCGGTACAACAACTGTTAAAGGGTGGGTAAAGCCGACTGATGGCGCAATTGTAAAACGGTATAACCCCAATATTCCTGGCCAAAAAGGGATTCAGATTGCAGGCTCTCCTAATCAGCAGATTAGAGCAGCTAATAGCGGTGAAGTGGTCTTTGCGGGTGAAGGAAATTCTGGCTATGGGCAACTCATCATCATTAAGCATGGGGGAAATACCTATAGCGCCTACGGTTACCTCTCCTCTGTCTCTGTACGAGTAGGGCAGAAAGTAAAAGCAGGTGAGAGCATCGCCACAATGGGGACTAGCGTCGACTCTCGAACAGTACTCTACTTTGAGATTCGCAACGGCAATAAGACGATCAATCCAGAGCAGTATATTTAAAAGTAACAAAAGAGAAAGCTAGGTGAAAACCTAGCTTTTTTTATTGAGAGTAATTCTTTATCAAATAGAGTCACTATGAGCGTCTACGACGGCGCGGGCGAGGACGTCTCTCCCTCTTTTTAGGTTTTGTCGCTTCGGTAGGATTCTCTCTCTCAAACTCTGTCCAGAGAAGTCTCCACTCATTAGCTCGGCGGATCACTTCATCGGACTCCTCCGCCACCGCTCGAAGCAGTAAAAAGTCATATGCCGCTTTAAAACGCTCATGCTTCATAATCCGTTCCGAATCGTCAATATGCTCCGCCATTAAGCGATTTTGAAAGAACCAAAGATCGGTAACAAAATCACGCACATAACGGGGGAAAGAGGTGATTCTATTTTGGCGTGAAAAGACCTCATCCGCCGCCGCTTTAATCGCCCCATTCCCTCGAGCACCCCCCTTCACCATCTCCTCAAGAGCCTCATTAAAGGCTGCCCATAGAAGTGAAGCGTAG
>JASLFR010000111.1 GCA_030150565.1 Cardiobacteriales bacterium
GTTTGCGATGGGCTCAACAGGGGAGACCAGTTTTTACGGTGTGACGAAAAATCCGTGGGATGAGAGCAGAGTAGCAGGGGGCTCTTCAAGTGGATCTGCTGCTGCAGTCTCAGCGGGGTTAGTATTAGGGGCGACCGCTTCCGATACAGGAGGATCGATCCGTCAGCCTGCAAGTTTTTGTGGCGTAACGGGGATTAAACCCACTTATGGACGTGTCTCCCGTTATGGAGCGATTGCGTTTGCCTCTTCTCTCGATCAATTGGGAGCTATTGGCCGCAGCGCTGAAGATTGCGCTTATCTTCTACAAGGGATGGCGGGTTTTGACCCTAAAGATCCCACCTCTATGGAGGCAACTGTTCCCAATTATGTAGCTTCTCTTAAAGAGAATTCATTAGCAGGAAAGAAGATTGGGATTGTTAAAGAGTTCTTCGGTGCTCACCTTGATGATGAGATTCGTGCAAAGGTGGATGCTGCTTTAAAAGAGTATGAGGCAATGGGCGCTGAGCTTGTTCCTTTAGAGTTTAAGCATCATCATCTTGTAACACCCATCTATTATGTGATCGCAACTGCTGAGGCATCGAGTAATCTCTCCCGTTATGATGGTGTGCGTTACGGCTACCGTTGTGAAAATCCTCTCGATCTTGAAGATCTCTATCGCCGCACCCGTGGTGAGGGTTTTGGTATGGAGGTTAAGAGCCGTGTCATGATGGGAACGCTCGCTCTTACAGAGGAGTATTACCACTCACACTATCTACAGGCGCAAAAGATTCGTCGTCTTATTGCAGAAGAGTATCGATCAGCTTTTGAATCAGTCGACTTTTTAGCGGGACCAACGGTTCCTACAACAGCTTTTGCGATTGGAGCTGAAGCAACAGGAATTGAGAACTCTCTATTTGATGCAAATCTTATCGGCGCTAACTTTGCAGGATTGCCTGCTTTAAGCCATCCAATCGGTTTTGTCGATCAGATGCCTGTAGGGATGCAGTTGATTGGGCGTGCCTTTGATGAAGCGGGGCTTTTAGCTGCGGCTCATCACTATCAAAATCGTACTGATTGGCACTTATCACGCCCTGAGCAATATAAATAGGAGAGCGAGGATATTATGAGTTGGGAAGTTGTTATCGGATTAGAGGTCCACGCACAATTAACGACAAAATCGAAGATTTTTTCAGGTTCGAGTACTCAATTTGGTCATGAGCCAAATACGCAGGCGAGCCTTATCGATCTTGCGATGCCAGGCACCATGCCGAGCCTAAATGAAGCGGTGTTGGATAAGGCGATTCTATTGGGATTAGCGACTAATTCAGAGATTGAGCGCCGCACTATTTTTGAGCGTAAACACTATTTCTATCCAGATTCTCCAAAAGGGTATCAGACAAGTCAGATGGATAAGCCGATCGTCTATAACGGCTATCTTATGATTGAGGATGAAGAGGGGAATGAGAAGAAGATCAGGATCAATCGTGCCCATTTAGAAGAGGATGCGGGTAGCTCTCGACATGAGGATTTTGTGGGAATGACGGGGATTGATCTCAACCGTGCAGGAACGCCTCTTTTAGAGATTGTAACGGAGCCAGATCTCAGTTCCGCTAAAGAGGCGATCAGCTATCTACGCCAACTGCATCAGATTGTGACGTGGCTCGGAATTTGTGATGGAAATATGCAAGAGGGCTCATTTAGATGTGATGCAAACGTCTCTGTAAATCGTGTAGGTGAAGGATTAGGTACAAGAACAGAGCTCAAAAATATCAACTCATTCCGATTTGTAGAGCAGGCGATCAATTATGAAGTGGCTCGTCAAATTAAGGTATTAGAAGCGGGCGGAACGATCGTTCAAGAGACACGTCTTTACGATTCTGATAAAAATGAGACCCGCTCGATGCGCACCAAAGAGGAGGCTAACGATTACCGTTATTTCCATGATCCAGATCTTCTCCCCATCTTAATTAGTGATGAGAAGATAGAAGCGGTTCGTAAAACATTACCATTAATGCCTCAAGAGCTTGCAGCCCAATTGGTGAGTGAGCATAAAATTAGTGAATATAATGCAAATGTGATTACTCAATCTCGTGGAATGAGTGATTATTTTCTTGCTCTGCTTGAGCAGAAGGCGGATCCACAAACGGCAGCTAACTGGTTGCTTGGCGATATTTCGGCGTATCTTAATGAGGCTGAGATTGAGATTGAAGCGCTCCCAATCTCTGCAGAGCGTTTAGCTGGATTAATCAATCGTATCAGTGATAAGACAATCTCCAACAATATTGGACGAAAGGTCTTTGCAAAGATGCTTGAATCAGATGCAACAGCAGATGAAGTGATTGAAGCGGAAGGGTTGAAGCAAGTAACTGATACTGGCGCTATTGAAGCGTGGGTTGATGAGGTGATTGCGAATAATCCTAAGCAGGTTGAGCAATTTAAAGGGGGGCAGAGTAAGCTTCTCGGTTACTTTGTGGGGCAGGTGATGAAGTTGAGCCGTGGTAAGGCAGATCCTGCTGCAATCAATCAATTGATTCGTCAAAAGCTCTCCGATTAAAGGGAGTATGCACCGATCTAAAGAAGAGGGCACCTAGAGTGCTCTTTTTTTATGCCTTGAAATCGATAAAAATCGCCCCATATTTTGTGGCAGAGTGTTGAGCGGTACCGCTCTCCTTATTGATCTAACCATTTTTGATGAAAGAGAAAGAGGTATATTTTTATGGCGACTAATCAGACTATGCAGTTTCAAACGGAAGTGAATCAGCTCCTCGATCTAATGATTCATTCGCTCTACTCTAATCGTGAGATATTTTTACGGGAATTGATCTCTAATGGATCGGATGCGCTCGATAAACGCCGTTTTCAAGGGTTAACTGATGCTTCAATTATTGAAGGGCAGGGGGATCCTCAAATTTTGATCGAATTTGATGAAGAGAAGGGCACCCTTACTATCACCGATAACGGTATTGGAATGACCCGTGATGAAGTGATTGAGAATATTGGAACAATTGCAAAATCTGGAACAAAAGCATTTATCGCTCAATTAGAGGCGGATGAGAAGGATGCTTCCAACTTAATTGGTCAATTTGGGGTAGGGTTCTACTCTGCTTTTATTGTTGCGGATGAGATTGAGCTTGTAACTCGCCGTGCAGGAGATCAATCGGGGGAGGCGACCCTTTGGCGCTCTGAAGGAAAGGGGGAGTTTGAGATTGGTCCTGCTGAGAAAGAGCGTGCAGGAACAGCGATCACTCTCCATCTACGAGAGGAACACCGTGATCTTCTCAACGAGTGGCAGTTAAAAGAGATCATTAAAAAATATTCCGATCATATCGCTTACCCTGTGATGATGCAGTGTGAGAAGGTGATTCCTGTGGAGAATGAGGGGGAAGAGCCAAAAACAGAATCTCTGTTGGAGCAGGTTAATAGCGCCACCTCTTTATGGCAGCGGGATCGGGCTGAGATTAGCGATGAGGAGTATGAGGCGTTTTATCAGCAGAAGACGCACGATTACAATAAACCGCTTACGTGGTCACACAATCGTGTAGAGGGGAATACCTCTTACACATCGCTCCTCTATATTCCATCTGTTGCACCAGCAGGTTTATGGGATCAGAAGGTGAGCTCAGGGATTGATCTCTATGTTCAAAGGGTCTTTATCATGGCAGGCAGTGAGAAGCTGATGCCAAATTACCTCCGCTTTATCAATGGGGTTGTGGATACGCAGGATCTTCCTCTCAATATCTCCCGTGAGATTCTACAAAACTCCAAGACGATCGATACCATTCGTCAAGGATTGGTACGCCGCTCACTGAGCATGCTTGAGTCATTAAGCCTCAATGAGCCTGAGAAGTATCGCACTCTCTGGACTCAATTTGGGCGTGTCTTGAAAGAGGGCTTTGGAGAGGATTTCTCCAATCGTGAAAAGCTCGCTAAATTGATGCGCTTCTCCTCAACTAAAGAGGCGGATGAGATTGTCTCTTTCACTGATTATGTAGAGCGTATGGGGGAGGAGCAAGAAGCAATCTACTACTTAACTGCAGATTCATTAACAACAGCGCAACATAGCCCCCACCTTGAACTCTTTAAGAAGCGAGATATTGAAGTTCTCTTAATGACCGATGTGATCGATGATTGGATGATGGGCTTCCTCCATGAGTTTGAGGGTAAGCCGCTTGTAAACGTCGCTAAAGGAGATGTTGAACTTCCTGATGAGAAGGGGAAAGAGGAGAAGAGCGAAGCGGTTAAAGAGGAGGAGAGCGCCCTTGCTGAGAAGGTTGCTCAATTATTGGGTGATCGTGTTGAGAGTGTAAAAATCTCTGAGCGACTAACCGATTCAGCCTCCTGCCTTGTTCGAAGTGAGCATGCTTTGAGTGGCCATTTTGAGAAGCTTTTAAAAGAGGCGGGGCACGATGTTCCTGAGATGAAGCCGTGGCTTGAGATCAATCCTGACCATCACCTCTTAAAAGCGTTAGAAGGGAGTAGTGATGAGCGTGAGCAGCAAGATTTAGCGCTATTAATCTATGAAGAAGCGCAACTTCTTGAGGGGGCTCGGTTAGAGAATCCTGCTGAGTTTGTTGCTCGCATCAATCGTTTAATGGGGCGTTAATAGAGAGAGCCTCAATTTAATCGCTCCTACCGTTAAAAAAGCGATCATCTCATCAAAACTAAGCCTTAGTCAAAAGATTAAGGCTTTTTTTATGCGTAAAAATAGAATGTGTTATGCTGAAATAATCAATCAGTTGAGATGAACCCTTAGGAGGTGGCTATGCATCTACATGAGTATCAAGCGCAATCTTTATTGGCGAAGTATGGAGTCCCGTTCCCCCGCGCAACGGCGATTCAGAAAGCGGAAGAGGTGCGGAGTATCTTCGAAGAGTATCAACCTGAGAGAGTGATTATTAAAGCTCAAGTACATGCAGGAGGGCGTGGAAAAGCGGGTGGCGTTAAGATTGTTGATAATGTCGATTCTGGAGTCGAGTTTGTTCGCTCCCTTCTAGGAGAGCGGTTAGTTACGCAACAGACAGATGCAAAAGGGCTTCCTATTAATCATCTTTTAGTTAGCGAAGTGGTTTCTGGCATCGCTCGAGAGTTCTATGTCGGTATTTTGATCGATCGCTCGACTCAGCGGGTCACTTTTATGCTCTCCACAGAAGGGGGGATGGATATTGAGAAGGTCGCCGCAGAGGAGCCAGAAAAAGTCTTCTATCTGACGACCGATTTTTTAGTCGGTATTCCCGATTTTAAAATTAGAGAAGCGGCCTACCAACTCAATCTTACCGCTTCACAGATCAACCCCTTTATTAAGATCATTCAAGGACTCTATCGAGCTTTTGTTGAGAATGATCTCTCTCTTTTAGAGCTCAACCCTTTAGGAATTTTAGAGAGTGGTGAATTTGTCGCACTCGATTCAAAAGTGACGGTGGATGAAAATGCCCTCTTTCGTCATCCTGATTTAGCTGAGCTTCGAGATCGAACGCAGGAGAATGAAGCGGAGCAGCGCGCGACAGAACTTGGCCTTAACTATGTTGCGCTAGATGGAACTATCGGCTGTATGGTGAATGGTGCGGGGCTTGCGATGGCGACGATGGATATCATTAAACTCTATGGAGCTGAGCCTGCAAACTTCTTAGATGTTGGGGGAGGAACGACGAAAGATCGAGTCGTTGAAGCGCTGAAATTGATCCTTTCAGATCAGCAGGTAGAAGGGATCTTCATCAACATCTTTGGTGGGATCGTTCGGTGTGACATGATTGCTGAAGCGATCGTTGAGGCGATGGGAGAGATCGAGATCAATCTTCCGATTGTTGTGCGCTTAGAGGGGAATCGAGCAAAAGAGGGGCTTGCACTTATTGAAGAGAGTCGCTTGCCAATCATCTCGATTCAAGGATTGGGGGAGGCGGCTGAAGCGATCATCGCCGCAACAGATGCAGCAAGAGAGGAGAGATAAATTATGGCGATCTTAGTTAATCGTGAGACCAAAGTGTTAGTGCAAGGATTTACTGGAAAGAATGGAACCTTTCATGCTCAGCAATGTATTGAATATGGAACTAAAATTGTTGGAGGCGTCACTCCAGGCAGAGGGGGTGAGATCCATCTTGGGCGCCCCGTCTTTAATACTATGAAGGAGGCGGTTGCAGAGAGTGGAGCAACAGCAAGTATGATCTTTGTTCCTGCTCCCTTTGTACTCGATTCGATTTTAGAAGCGATCGATGCGGGGATTGAGATTATCGTTGTGATAACAGAAGGGGTTCCGACGCAAGATATGATGATTGCGAATGAGTATGCTCGTCTTCATGGAGAACCGATTATTATCGGTCCGAACTGTCCTGGAATTTTAGTGCCTGATGAGTGCAAAATCGGCATTATTCCTGGAGCTGTTGGGATGCGAGGGAAGATTGGGATTATCTCACGTTCAGGAACGTTAACTTATGAAACAATGGCGCAGACAACGGCGCTTGGATTAGGGCAATCGACCTGTTTAGGAATTGGGGGTGATCCTATTCCTGGTTTAAGTCAGATCGATGCGCTTAAGCTTTTTGAGGAAGATCCTGAAACTGAAGGGATTATTCTGATCGGTGAGATTGGAGGAACTGCAGAAGAGGAGGCCGCTGCTTTTGCTAAAGAGCATATTACAAAACCGATTGTTGGCTATATTGCTGGTGTCTCCGCTCCTCCAGGAAAGAGAATGGGGCATGCAGGTGCGATTATTTCAGGTGGAAAAGGGACTGCTGAAGATAAATTTCGCGCTTTTGAAGCGGCGGGAATCCGTTATACGCGCTCACTTGCTGAGATCGGTCAGACTATGTTAGCAGCATTAGAGGAGCGAAAATCGCGATAAAAGCCCCTCAAAAAGTGGGGAAATATGGTAGAGTTACTCTCCATTGAGTAGGTTAGAAGAGCTCTTATTCATTAAGAGCTCTTCTGTTTATTAGGTGGAAGATTTTTGAGTTATTAGAGGAATTTTGATGAAGAAGATCACCCAACTTATGGTCATCGCATTTAGTTGCTTGGTAGCGACCGTAGCGCACGCAAAGGAGTATTACGTCAGCGATCAATTAACCGCTCCTTTACGTGCATCAGCAAGTGAGAGCGCACGCATTACCCGAATGCTCCCCTCTGGAACAAAATTGGAGCAGATCGGGGCGAGTGGGCAACATATTCAGGTGCGCCATAGCGGTGGGACAGGGTGGATTCATCGCTCTTTTGTTATGGATGAGCCCGTTGCTCGAGAACTTGTAAAAGAGGCGAAAGAGAAGCTCGCTGAGATTGGAGTGTTAGAGGAGAATATCAAAACACTTGAGGCGGAAGTTGAGACGCTTCGTGGAACGATTGAGAAGCTCACACTTGAGAAAGATGAGCTGGGTGCAAAGTATGCGCAGCTTGCAAAAGTCTCAACACAAGCGGTTGAGATCGATCGCCGTAATACAGAGTTGAGTACAGAGAATTACAATTTAGAGGTTCGTTATAAAGCACTCGATACGGAGAATCGCCTCTTAAAAGATAATAGTCGTAGCCGTCAATGGATGATTGGCGCGGGGATTCTCTTTGCTGGGATTATCTTCGGCTCCATTATTATGCCGAGTATCGTGACCCGTCTACGTATGAAGAGAAATAGTTGGGATCTTTAAAATAAGTGAGATCTAAGTCTTAAATTTGCCCTCCTATTAATTGAAAATAGGGGGGCTTTTTTATTCCTCTATTTATCTAATATTATTGAAAAAGAGAATATTAATAACGCCCTTTTTTATCCATTTTTAGGGGATAAATCTTAAATTTTCATTAAATTGTACTTAATTTTTGGGGAATTATGGGAAGAGTCTGTATATTTTTTAGCAAATAAAAAATTATCTCATTCAGTTGCTTATACATTTAATTAATCTATTACCTCTAGGGTGAGAGTGAAAAAGAGGATTTAGAAAAAGGGGGAGTGGGTTGCATGCATGCTTTTACTTTTACAATTTAAAAAATCGTGATAGATTTAGAATTATGCTTATTCAATAGCATTAATGAAGAGAAACTTTATTAATAACCTAAAGGAGTATTTATGAGTCAGTTTACAAAACTAAAAAACTTTATCGACGGTGAGTACGTTGATGCAATCAGCCAAGAGACCTTTGAGCTCGTTGACCCAACCACAGGTAAAGTGAATGGTGTTTCGCCCAAATCAAACGCAGAAGATGTTGATCGCGCACTTAAATCAGCGAAAGAAGCGTTCAAAACTTGGGGCCGTATGACTCCTGGAGAGCGTCAATCAGCACTCTTAAAAATTGCAGATGCAATTGAAGCGCGTGCAGATGAGCTTGTTGAAGCGCAAGTACGTAACAGTGGTCAGTTAAAGCATTTTGTACGTGATGGGGAAATTATTCCATCAGCGGATCAGATCCGTTTCTTCGCAGGTGCGGCGCGTATCCTTCAAGGTACTGCAACAGCTGAATATATGGAGAATCACACATCAACAATTCGTCGTGAACCACACGGTGTTGCAGCACAGGTTGCACCATGGAACTACCCATTCATGATGGCAGTATGGAAAATGGCACCTGCATTAGCAGCGGGTAACACAATCGTTCTTAAGCCGAGTGATACAACTCCTGAAAGTACTCTTCTTTTTGCTGAGATCTGTTCAGAGTTCTTACCAAAAGGAACCTTTAACGTTGTATTAGGGGATGCAGAGACAGGTTCAATGCTTGTTGGTCATAAGATCCCTGCAATCGTTTCAATTACAGGTTCAGTTCGTGCGGGTATGGCTGTTGCTGAGACTGCAGCGAAGAACCTTGCAATTCCTCACTTAGAGCTTGGTGGTAAAGCGCCTCTCCTCGTATTTGAAGATGCGAACTTAGAAGCAGCTGCAGAGGGAATTGCTGAAGTAGGTTTCTTCAACGCAGGTCAAGACTGTACAGCAGGTACACGTGTTTTAGCGCATGAGTCTGTTTATGATGAGTTCTTAGAGCTTCTCGTAAAAGCTGCGAAAAACACTAAATTTGGTAAGCCAGATGATGAAGATGCGCTTTACGGCCCATTAAACAACATTAACCAAATTAAGAATGTTGAGGGAATGATCGAGCGTATGCCTTCATATGCGAAGATTGAGACAGGTGGTAAGCGTGGTGGTGATGAAGGTTTCTACTTCGAGCCAACAGTTATTACAGGCCTTAAGCAGGATGATGAGATGATCCAGAATGAGATCTTCGCACCTGTAATCACAGTTCAGAAGTTCTCAACAGATGAAGAAGCACTTGAGATGTCGAACGACGTTAACTACGGTCTCTCTGCAAGTGTTTGGACGAAGAACCACAGCCGCGCAATGCGTTTCTCACGTGATTTAGACTTCGGTGCAGTTTGGATCAATACACACATGCCATTAGTTGCTGAGATGCCACACGGTGGATTTAAGCATTCAGGTGGTGGTAAAGACCTCTCAATGTATAGCTTAGAAGCATATACACGTGTGAAGCACGTAATGACAAATATTGACGCTGAGTAATTAAATCTACTCTTAAGAGTCAATAAGTTATAAAAGAGAGATCCCTGCTTTAACAAGTAGGGGTCTTTTTTATGCTCAAGATAAAAATTAATTTAGAGCTAATAATTGGGTATGAAAAAAGCCTCTTGAATAAGAGGCTTTCACTTTTTAAAAAAGAGGAAGAGTTTTATTTAAGAGAGCCTACCATCTCTTCAGGGCGTACCCACTCATTAAACTGCTCTTCTGTAAGATAGCCGAGTTCAAGAGCAGACTCTTTTAGAGTTGTCCCTTTTGCATGAGCATTCTTAGCGATAGCAGCTGCTTTATCATACCCAATATGAGTATTAAGAGCGGTGACTAACATAAGCGAGTTATTAACTAACTCCTCGATACGCTCACGATTAGGCTCAATTCCAACAGCACATTTACTATTGAAGCTCTCCATCCCGCCCCCAAGCAGACGAATGGATTGAAGGAAGTTGTCGATAATCATTGGACGGAAGACGTTTAGCTCAAAGTTACCAGAAGCTCCACCAATATTGATTGCCACATCGTTCCCCATCACTTGCGCACAGAGCATCGTTAACGCTTCTGATTGAGTAGGGTTGACCTTTCCAGGCATGATTGAGCTACCAGGCTCATTTTCAGGGATAGAGATCTCACCAATTCCCGATCGAGGTCCTGATGCGAGCCAGCGAACATCATTTGCAATCTTCATTAATGAAGCAGCGAGCCCTTTAAGCGCTCCATGAGCGTGAACAATTGCATCAGTCGTTGCTAATGCTTCAAATTTATTGGGAGCAGAGGTGAAAGGGAGTTTGGTAAAGTCAGCAATCTCCTTAGCTACACGCTCAGCATATTCAGGATGGGTGTTTAAACCTGTACCTACCGCAGTCCCACCGAGGGCCAATTCAGAGAGATGTGGGAGGCTATTCTCAATATGGGTACGATTATATTTAAGCATCGCAGCCCAGCCTGAGATCTCTTGACCAAGTGTGAGAGGGGTTGCATCTTGAAGGTGTGTCCGCCCAATCTTTACGATATCTTTAAATGCTTCTGCTTTCTCTTCTAATGTTTTATGAAGAGCATCAAGTTCAGGGAGAAGCTCTTTATGAATGCTCATTACACCAGCAATATGCATCGCCGTAGGAAAGGTGTCGTTAGAGCTCTGCGCTTTATTTACATCATCATTTGGATGGACTAAGCGCTCTTCACCCCGAACGCCCCCCATCAACTCACTTGCACGATTTGCCAATACCTCATTCATATTCATATTGGTCTGCGTACCAGAGCCCGTTTGCCAAAGGGAGAGTGGAAACTCTTCATCATGCTTCCCTGCGAGTACTTCATCCGCTGCGGCGATGATCGCTGCGGCTTTATCACTCTCTAAAAGCCCAAGATCGCTATTCACTTTAGCAGCGGAACGCTTAACAATCGCCAAACCTTGGAGGAGTGCTTTTGGCATCTTCTCATTTGAGATATGAAAATTTTGTAATGAACGTTGCGTCTGTGCACCCCATAAGCGCTCATTTGGCACATTCATATCACCCATAGTATCTCTCTCTATGCGGAAATCAGTACTCATTATTTGAAGCTCCTTATCGTTAAAATTGATGATAAAAGTGCGCTCCATTATAGCACTTTTACCCCTTTCCCGAAGAAAATTGGTGAGGGTATTAAAGAGGATTACTTAATAAAAAATTGATTTAGTCTAAGCCCAAATTTATAAGGAAGTGGTAAGATGAAAAGAGAGTAGAGAAGTGGTGGGGGATGAGTCAATTACTCCACCTAATCTGAAGTAGTTGGTTGTTTTATCGATTTAAATACTAAGAAGGAGCGTAGAGAATGTATCAGAAGATATTACTAGCAGTTGATGGATCAGAGAACTCACAAAGAGCAGCGCAGGAGGCATTGAAATTGGCAAAATGTCGTGAAGATGCTGAGGTGACCATTCTCTTTGCGAATGTTCCTCCCCATACAGCGGTAGAGATGTTGCAGAATGATCCTAATCGCAGTGATGAGGAGATTCTTGAGGATAATAATATTACTTCTGTGCGTGATCTCTTCGAAGAGGCTGGGGTAAAAGTAAAATGTGTTGTTCTTCGAGGTGAGGCGATTCGTGTCATTACCGATTATGAGAAGAAGAATGATCACGATCTTTTAGTGATCGGTAGCCGTGGTTTAGGCTCTGTTGGTCAACTCTTTTTAGGTAGCGTGAGTACGAAAGTGATCAATAAGGCGAAATGCCCTGTTTTATTAGTTAAATAGCCTTCAATAAGAGAGCTATTAATATCTACTAATAATATTTAGTAAATTGAGCGAGCCCACCTACTAATAATGGTGGGCTTTCTGTTTGGGGGTGGGGTAACGATTTAACGATATTTGAAGATAAATTGATTTATCTCATCTCTAAGGGTTCTCCCTCTTTAAGGAAGAGGGGTGAGTAAAAGCTCTTTTAATATTATTTAAGGTCGGAAATTAAACGGAAGAGTGGGTTAATGCAATTATTTTAAGGCTTCCATAATCGCTTAAATTTGCTATTGATAATAATTGCATCTTATTGAAGATATTGGTAGGGGTAAATCGCTCAATTAATTGAAAAATAGTTATTTAATCATCGTTATAAATAATCATAAATAGGATGATTAAAATCTGTTGACAATAATTTTGCCCTCTAATAGTCTTACTTATATTCTCATTCGCGATCCCGATCTTTATCGGGATTTTTACTTTTTATTAGAAACCCGATTAATTCAGATAATATAATGAGTTAAGTAGGTAAGGGAGTGATAAGTTCTTATGCAGATTGTACCCGTTAGTGACCACGTGCGGTTGCCCACCTTTACTGAAGCTATAATCCCGATTATTTTCATGGTGATTTCGCTCGGCGTAGGTATTTTTGTCTTTGATTCAGATCCCCATATTCCTCTTCTTTTAAGTGCAGGTGTTGCCGCAATTATTGCGATGCGTTTAGGCTTTCACTGGAAAGAGATTGAAGAGGGGATGCTTGATGCGGTGCGTCTAGCACTTCAAGCGATTGTTATTTTGATGGTGATCGGTACCATTATCGCCTCATGGATCGGTGCGGGGATTGTGCCAACATTGATCTATTACGGATTAGATATTCTCGATCCCTCCTATTTCCTTGTGGCGGCGTGTCTTATCTGCTGTATTGTCTCAATTGCATCGGGGAATGCGTGGACCGCAGCGGGAACGATCGGAATCGCAATTATGGGTGTAGGTTACGGTTTAGGAATGAACCCTGCAGCAGTTGCTGGTGCGGTTATCTCAGGCGTCTATTTTGGTGATAAGATCTCACCTCTTTCAGAATCAACCAACCTTGCACCAGGAATTGTGGGAGCAGATCTCTTTGAGCACATTAAATATATGCTATATACAACAGTTCCAGGGGTTTTAATTGCACTCTGTCTCTACGCATTTATCGGTACGACTGATTGGGCACTCTCTCCTGAAGCGATCGCTCTTGCAGAGGCAGCAACGGAAGCTGGAGGAGAAGCGGGGATCGGTCAGGTTGCTAAAGTACAGGCGCAGATGAAGGATCTTTTCGTTATTACTCCATGGTTATTGATCGTTCCTAGCATGATTATTGTGATCATGGTCTTCAAAATTCCTGCATTCCCAGGTTTGATGATTGGATCGATGATGGGTGCGATCTGTGCGATCTTCGTTCAAGGAGCTGAGCCAGGGGCTGTTTTTGATTCACTCTATAACGGTTACGATCTTTTAGTTGCGAATGAGTCTCGAGTATTGGCAGATCCTACTGTCTTAGAAGATGAACTTATTTTAAGCCTCTTCCATGAAGCGGGTGGAATCACCTCTGTTCTTTACACGGTCTCATTAGTGATCATCGCTATGTGTTTTGGTGGAGTATTAGAGTTTACTAAAATCTTTGAAACGCTTGTTCAATCGATGCTCCGTTTTGCACGCCGTACAAGCAGCCTCATTGCCACAACAGTAGTAACCTGCTTTAGCTCAAACGTTGTTGGGTGTGACCAATATATGTCGATCATCATTCCAGCGCGTATGTTTGTTGAAGAGTATAAGCGTCGTGGACTCCACCCTAAAGTGCTCTCACGTACGCTAGAGGATGCAGGAACGATGACATCTCCCCTTATTCCTTGGAATACTTGTGGAGCCTTTATGTCGGGTACGTTAGGGGTTGCGACGTTTGATTATCTCCCCTTTGCATTCCTCTGTCTTTTAAGCCCAATGATTGCGCTCTTCTACGCATTTACTGGCTTAACGATTGAGTATGTGACACCTGAAGAGGTGAAAGAGGAGGAGTACTACGTTCCTACAGAGTTTATTGAGAAGCGTCTCGATTAAAAACTCCCCTTTAAGTGGGAATCTCAATTAAGATTCTCATAAGAGAGAGTAAGCCCCTGTTATTTTAAAAAGTAGCAGGGGCTTTTTATTATTTAAATAATATTAATTCTCTCACGATTTAATAATAAAGAGATAAATCGAATTAATAATGCGCATTAATTCCCCGATAAATGTTAGGTACTTTATCGATAGCGTGCTATAACTAAAAATAATTCATCCCTATCCAAGAGGGCCCAAAGCTCTTAGGTGGTGAAGCGTTTATATTTACTCTTTCCGAAGCAAAAAATTAAAAAAATAATTCGGATTATTTTGGATAAAGGAGGTTGGTTTAATGTCTAATGTTGAACCGATAAATCGCCATGTGCGTCTGCCCTCATTGACTGAGGCACTTATACCTATTGTTTTCATGATGTTCTCGCTCGCTGTTGCGATCTTCTTTCTCGATGCTGAGCCCCACATTCCGCTACTTTTAAGTGCAGGTGTTGCGGCGATCGTTGCGCTCCGTTTAGGCTTTCACTGGAAAGAGATTGAGAAGGGGATGCTCGACTCGGTGCGTCTTGCGCTTCAAGCGATTGTTATTTTGATGGTGATTGGAACGATTATCGGTTCGTGGATTGCAGCGGGTATTGTGCCGACGCTCATCTATTACGGGCTCGATATTATGTCTCCCACTTACTTCTACTTTGCAGCTTGTCTCATCTGCTCTGTTGTCTCTATTGCATCGGGGAATGCGTGGACTGCAGCGGGAACGATCGGAATCGCAGTAATGGGTGTTGGAATCGGTTTAGGTATGAATCCAGCGATCGTTGCAGGTGCGGTTGTATCGGGAGTCTATTTTGGTGATAAAGTCTCACCTCTCTCTGAAACCACAAACCTTGCACCAGGAATTGTAGGGGTAGATCTCTTTAGCCATATCCGCTATATGCTCTATACAACGATTCCCGGCCTTCTTATCTCATTGACCATCTATTTAGGGATCGGTTTAGTACAAGGCGGGGCGGGGAGTGAAGAGATTGCGACAATTTCGGAGCTTCAGACACAACTCTCTAATCTCTTTGTGATCACCCCATGGTTACTATTGGTACCTGTATTTATCATTGTTCTGATGGTCTTTAAGATCCCAGCATTCCCTGGTTTAACGATTGGATCGATGCTCGGCATTATCTGTGCACTCTTTGTTCAAGGCATTGAGCCAACAGCAGCACTCGATATCTTAACTTCAGGATATGATGTTGAGGTACACAATCCGCAAGTACTTGCCTATTTTGGAGATGCGTCAGCTAACATCGCCTCTTCAGGCAATGAGATTGTGGGGCACTTCTTAGAGGCGCGTGCTGATGAGAGTGGGACTAGTGCTGTAATTAATGAGTTACTCAATAATGGTGGTATTGAGGCGGTTCTTCTTACAGTTTCGCTCATCATCTTTGCGATGTGTTTTGGA
>JASLFR010000022.1 GCA_030150565.1 Cardiobacteriales bacterium
ATTCTGTGTTCACAACGTTAATCGCAGGGAGTGCAAATTCATTCTCCTTAGCGATTTGAAAGACTTTCTGAACATCATCACCAAACAGAACGCCCGGCTTTACTGCATCGAGTACCTTCGACATACTACATTTCTCCTACATAAATTGAATGAACGGCCCTATTTTAGCCTGTATAAGTGGGAAATTAAACCGATTATTCGGTTATTTATTACCCCTATTTTTCATCTTCACTACTAAAGAAAAAATGGGGTGATCTATAACGGCAAACGGCTCAATTTTCAAGTTTATCAGCAGAGATAGCGCAAATAGGCTAAAATATGCGAGCTTCAAATTTGATAACACTATAGAAGAAGACAAAATATAAATGATTGAAAATTTAAGAAATATTGCCATTATCGCTCACGTTGACCATGGGAAAACTACCCTCGTTGATCAGCTTCTCAAAAAATCGGGAACTTTTGATGAGCGTGAAAAAGTTGCTGATCGTGTAATGGATTCAGACCAGATTGAGAAAGAGCGTGGCATCACGATTCTCTCTAAAAATACCGCTATTAAATGGAACGATTACCGCATCAATATTGTGGATACTCCTGGACACGCCGACTTTGGGGGTGAGGTTGAGCGAGTACTCTCAATGGTGGACTCCGTTCTCCTCCTTGTAGACTCTGTTGAAGGGCCGATGCCACAAACCCGCTTTGTAACACAAAAAGCTTTTGCGATGGGCTTTAAACCGATTGTTGTGATCAACAAGATCGATCGCCCAGGTGCTCGCCCCGATTGGGTTTTAGATCAGACCTTTGAGCTGTTTGATAATTTAGGCGCAACAGATGAACAGCTCGACTTCCCTGTTATCTACGCTTCAGGGCTTAACGGTTTTGCTGGCTTAACTGATGATGTGCGCAGTGGCGACTTTGATCCCCTCTTCCAAGCGATTATTGATCATGTTCCTGCACCAAATGTTGAAGTGGATGCACCTTTTCAGATGCAAGTCTCATCGCTTGATTACAACTCTTACGTGGGAGTGATCGGGGTTGGGCGAATCAAACGGGGCAAAATGCATAAAAATATGCCTGTTACCGTGATCGGTTCTGATGGTAAGAAGCGTAATGGGCGCATTCAGCAGATTCTAGGATTCCACGGGCTTGAGAAGGTGGAATTTGAATCAGCTCAAGCGGGGGATATTATCAGTTTTACAGGGCTCGACCCTCTCCACATTTCAGATACACTCTGTGATCCTAACCATGTGGAAGCGCTCCCCCCCCTCTCTGTTGATGAGCCAACTGTCTCAATGTACTTCCAAGTAAACACCTCTCCTTTTGCAGGAAAAGAGGGGAAATTTGTCACCTCGCGCCAAATTAAAGAGCGACTCGAAGAGGAGCTACTCCATAACGTTGCTCTACGAGTTGAAGAGACCGATAGCCCCGACTCCTTCAAAGTATCGGGACGAGGCGAACTCCACCTCTCTGTTCTCATTGAGAATATGCGCCGTGAAGGATTTGAGCTTGCTGTAGGTCGCCCTGAGGTGATCATTCGTGAAGAGAATGGGCAGAAGATGGAACCGTACGAAACGCTCACCTTTGATATTGAAGAGCAGCATCAAGGGGATATTATGGAGCAGATGGGGACCCGCTTTGCAGAATTGCAAGATATGGTACCTGATGGCAAAGGGCGTGTAAGAATCGATTACATCATCCCTTCACGAGGTTTAATCGGCTTTCAGACCGAGTTTATGACCTTAACAAGCGGTACTGGCTTGATGTATCACAACTTCGATCATTACGGTCCGCTGAAAAAAGGCTCTGTTGGGCAACGTCAAAATGGGGTACTTATCTCTAATGGTCAAGGAAAAGCGCTCGCCTATGCGCTCTACAATCTTCAAGATCGTGGCCGCCTCTTCTCAAGTCATGGAGATGAAATTTATGAAGGGCAAATCATCGGGATTCACTCACGTGATAACGACCTTGTTGTAAACGCACTCCGTGCAAAACAGCTCACCAATATGCGTGCAGCGGGAAGCGATGAGGCATTAACGCTTGCTCCCCCCATTCAATTAACGCTTGAGCGCGCCATTGAGTTTATTGATGATGATGAGTTAGTTGAAGTTACACCAAAATCGATCCGCATCCGTAAACGTTATTTAACGGAGAATGATCGTAAACGCTTCAGCCGTACGAAGAAAGAGGAAGATTAATCTCATTAATCTTCGCCAATAATCAAGAGAGCCGACTGATAAAAGTCGGCTTTTTTATTACCAAACAGACTCTTACCCATAAAAAAGGGGGCAATTCGCCCCCTTCTTATCTATAAAAAATGATCCGATTTAATCTTTATACTTACTTAAGACTAAACACGCATTTGTACCACCAAATCCGAAGCTGTTGCTAAGAATATTGTTGAGCTCAACATTATCAAGACGCTCACGTACAATCGGCAACCCTTCAAATTCAGGGTCGAGATGATCGATATGCGCACTTGCAGCGATAAAGTTATTCTCCATCATTAAGAGAGAGTAGATCACTTCATGAACGCCAGCAGCACCAAGCGCATGCCCCGTTAACGATTTTGTAGAGGTGAGTTTAGGGAACTTATCCCCAAAGACACGACCAATCGCTTTCGCTTCAGGGGGATCTCCTGCAGGTGTTGAAGTTCCATGTGCGTTAATGTAGTCGATATCCCCCTTCACAGTAGAGATCGCTTGACGCATACAACGCTCAGCCCCTTCACCGCTTGGAGCAACCATATCGTACCCATCAGATGTAGCGCCGTACCCTGTAATTTCAGCGTAGATCTTCGCTCCACGAGCTAAAGCATGCTCAAGCTCTTCAACAACAACGATACCGCCTCCACCTGTAATCACAAATCCGTCGCGATCTTTATCATATGTGCGAGAAGCAACAGCAGGATTATCATTAAAGTTGGTTGAGAGTGCGCCCATCGCATCAAACATCGCACTCATAAAGGGGTGAAGCTCTTCACCACCTCCAGCAAAGATTACATCTTGCTTACCTAACTGAATCTGCTCAACAGCATTCCCAATACAGTGTGCGGAAGTAGAGCAAGCTGAACTGATTGAGTAGTTGATTCCCTTAATCTTGAAAGGGGTAGCAAGACATGCTGAAACTGTTGACCCCATTGTACGGGTAACCATGTAAGGACCGATGCGGCGTGTTGAATTGTTCTTACGGAGAATATCAACTGTATCGATCTGATTTTTTGTCGACGCTCCACCAGAACCAACAATGAGCCCTGTGCGCTCATTAGAGACTAACTCTTCACTCAAGCCTGCATCTTCAATCGCCTGTTCCATCGCAATATAAGCGTACGCTGCAGCATCCGCCATAAAACGTAAATTGCGTCGATTGATATGATCAGCAGGATCTAACTTAATCGCTCCATGAACGTGCGAACGGAAGCCGTAATCAGCCATCTCTTGAGAGAACTCGATTCCCGATCTCCCCTCTTTGAGTGAAGCTAATACCTCCTCTTTATTGTTCCCGATGCTCGATACGATCCCCATTCCTGTGATGACGACACGTTTCATACTCTCTCCTTATCCTAAAAATTATCAGTAGAGGTAAATAGACCAACTTTCAGATCTTTTCCTACATAGATTTCACGCCCATCAACTTCCATAGTTGCATCAGCGATTCCCATCGTTAAGCGGCGCATGATGAGACGTTTCATATCGATAGTATAGGTAATCTTTTTATGTTTCGGTAAGACCTGACCTGTAAATTTCACTTCGCCAGAACCGAGTGCGCGGCCACGCCCCTCTCCCCCCATCCAACCGAGGAAGAAGCCTACTAATTGCCACATCGCATCTAATCCTAAGCAGCCTGGCATCACATTGTCGCCAACAAAATGGCAGGGGAAAAACCATAAATCAGGATTGAGATCAAGCTCAGCAATAATCTGCCCTTTGCCATATTTTCCACCATCTTCTGTAATAGAAGTAATGCGATCAAACATCAACATTGGGGGCATTGGCAATTGTGCATTTCCTTCCCCAAAAAGTTCGCCTTGAGCACATTTAATCAGCTCTTCACGTGTAAAACTATTCTGTCTAGTCACAGTCTATTTCCTAATTCTCTTTTAAAATTGAAATCTTCAATTAGTGGATGAATCGAAGCTCTAAAAGGTAGAGCAATTATTTTAGCTAACCTGTAAGTATACCTTAAATAGTGGGGAGAATTCTTAACGTTTTTTCTCTTCATAGAGGGGCGCCTCCCCTTCAGGACGGGATCGAAAACGACGATGCGCCCAGAGATACTGCTCTGGCGCCTCTCGAATCCACTCTTCAAAAATCTGATTGATACGGGCTGTATCCGTTTTTAAGTCCTCTGTTGGAAAATTCTCTAATGGAGGGAAAATTTTAATATGGTACTTCCCCCCTCTACGCACTGCATAATAGGGAAGCGCTTTTGCTCGCCCTAAACGGGTAAGGGTTGAGGTGGCCGTAATCGTCAATGTTTCAATACCAAAGAATGGAACAAAGACATGATCAGCACTTGCGTAATTTTGATCAGGTGCATACCAGATAAGATCACCACTCCGTAGTAACTTAATCATACGGCGTAACTCATCTCGTGTGATCGGCTCTAATCCCGATTGATCAAATCGCATCTGATACTGCACATGCTCATAATATGGATTCTCATGGCGACGATACATCCCTCGAACCGCTGTTTTTAAGCTAATCGCCCGCCCTCCAAGCTCAAGGTTGCACATATGGAGCGTCAAAAGCAATGCGCCATCACCCGATGCTCTCAACGCTTCAAGGTGCTCTAACCCCTCATACACAAAGAGATTTTTCAATTGATGATCAGGCTTCCACCACGCACAGATCACCTCAAACATCCCCATTCCCATCGCTTGGAAATTCTCTTTCACCAATCTCTTCTGCTCATTTCTACTCAACTCAGGAAAAGCGAGCTCAATATTTCGCTCAACGATCGAGCGTCTTCGCCGTGCAAGGTAGTAAGAGACTCGCCCCACCATCCTCCCGATGAAGAGGAGAAACGGCATCGGCAAGCGTGCAATATATTTTGCTAAAAAGATGCCAAAGGCGAGAAGTTTGTGATCAGATGCTTTAGGGGGAACTCTATTCATAAAATGGTGTACGTTTTAAATCCTGCTAAACTCAAAAAAGTGGCTCAATGCTAACATATTCTATAAAGCTGATATCAGACAATGAATCTCTACTATAAAGTAGTATTGTAATAGCAAACTTAGCACTCAATCGTTATACTAGTGCGATTTACAATTTTCTTACCGTTCACAACATTCCACACAAATTCATCATCTTAAGAGGTGTCGTTTTCATCATTTTGAGATGAAAAAGATAATATATGGCAGAAAAAAGAGTCTTTAAATTAATCTATATCGATAATCATCCAGAATCGGTCACACAATTAAAACGAATCATCCGCACCTACGGATTAAATAGTGATGTCATTATTGATGTAACTGATCTTGCAACGCTCGATGCGCTTAAAGCGCATCTAGAGAGTGAGCAGTGCGATCTTATTCTCATAAAAAATAGGGAAGATCTCCCCTCTATCGAGGAAGTTTCTAAGTTAATCGATATCATGTCTGTCAGTATTATCGCTGTTGCAGAGAGCGGTGAACTTGAAAGCTCCCTCAATCTGATCGATTTAGGCGCTTCTGAAGTTGTGATGTTGAGTAACCCCACCTATCTCTATAAAAAGATTATGGGGGCGCTAAGAAATCGTCAGCTTACACATCAAAATAGAGAATTAAGAGCAAGCATTAAAGCGCTTAAAGAGCAGGCAGAATCCTTCCTTACACAGACAAGCGAAGGGGTTGCGTACGCCGTTGATGGAATGTTCACCTACTACAATGAATCATTCTGGGATCAATTGGGGTATAGCTCAGAGAATGAGTTCCTTGGTGTCCTCCTTCTCGATATTGTAGCGCCCAATTATCTCGATCTTTTCAAGCGTCAAGCGAGCAAGGCACTTCGCAGTGATAAGCCTGTAGAAGTTGAAGGGGAGCTGATCAATGTGCGCACCCAAAAGCCAGAAAAGATGGCGCTCTCTCTGAGTAAAGTGATGTTCGAGGGTGAAGAGGCACTTGAGATTAAGATGCTCTCAGCCAATAGCGAGAGCACAGCGCCTACAGCGACAAAAGCAGATGAATACCCCATTCTTAGCTTCATCGATCGCTTAGGGGATCATATCGGTACAGGAAATTGGCTCTTAACACTAAAAATTGAGGACTACATCTCAATCTGGAGTAAGTATGGCCCTATTCGCTTTGAAGAGTATATGCGTGGTTTACAGAAACAGTTAGAAGCGCAATTCCAAGGTTTAAGCCTCGTTCGTTACAGTGACTCCTCCTACCTCTTAATTGTAGAGGGAGCGGATATGACGAGTATCGATCGCATCAGTAATACAATTGAGACCTCTATCAGCTCCTATGAGTACTCTCTAGCTGATGGCACTCTGATCACATCGAGCGCTAAAAGTGCTTACACAAGCTTGAGTATCAAGGCGAGTGATCTAAATAATGTACTCCACACTCTTGAACGTCAGCTTGGAATTATACCTACCATCAATGCAACAGCTGCTGCGACTTCTGCAACTCAAGAGGAGCCTTCAGGCGAAGCGACTAAAGAGGGAGAATCTCCAGAACAACCAGTCGATTATGGAGAGTACACCCTCCTTGCTGAAGCGATTAAAGAGAGCAGAATCAGCTACACTTACGCTCCCGTTGCAGATTTTGCAAAGAATCGTGAAAGCTATCTCACCCATTACGACATTCTCGATGAGAATAAAAATATTATCTCTTGGAATAAGAGCTTCATGAATCTTGCGAACAATCCTGTTGCAAAGCAGCTCGATAGCCTAATCATTCAAAATGGGATGAAGGAGCTACTTGTCTATGGATCAGTTAAACAGCTCTTTATCACCCTCACTGCAACCATGATCTTCGATCGCGCCTTTGCTGAGGCGATCTTCAAAGCGATTAAGGGGTATCGCTTACAAGAGAAGATTCTTCTCCTCTTTAGCAAAGATCTCCTTAATGCACACCCTCAACATATTGCAGAGTTCTTCGCTTATGCTCAATCAGAAGGGATTCAGGTGGGGATTTTTGGTATTTCAAGTGAAGAGGAGCTTCCGCTCATTGAACCGATCTTTGCATCGATGAGCGTTGCTATGCTTTCAGGAAATATGATCACCCGCCTTAGTCGCACTAGTGATGCAGGGCGTAAAGCGTCAGCAGCCTCCTTCTTCGAAACGCTCCATGATCATGAGATTGCTGTTCTTGCAGATAACATCGACGTCCCCACTACAATGGCTTCGGTTTGGGAGTTTAATATCGACTCAGCTGCAGGGGAGATGATCGGCATGCCTAATCCAAAAATGGAATTCGATTTCTCTCAAATCATCATTTAAATTTAAATTGCTCCATAGGGGGAATGTGTGCACAAGATTCGTACTCTACTAACCATTGCGACACTGCTTATTTTAGTTGGCTGTGGCTTTAAACTTCGTGGAACCTCCCCTCTTATGGATGCACACTATAGCTACGCTGTAGTTGATGAATCCCGTGGTGGCTCATCGGATTATAAAGAGGCGTTGATAACGACTCTTGAACGGCAAAAGTCCACAATTACTAGTCCAGATAATGCGCAACTCATTCTTATTATCCATGCCGAGCACTATACTAAGATGGATTTAGCGGCAAGTGCTCGCGGTGAGGAGCGGGAATCTACCTACTATTACACAGCGACAATCACCGTTCGTGATGATGAGGGGCAGACCCTTATTGATCGAATGAGCATCGAACGCCGCCGAAACTACGCAAGCTTAGAGGAGAATGTCCTTCAAAATGAGCGTGCGGCAGAGGAGATTCGCCGTGAATTGACGCAGGAAGCGGTTCAACAGTTGATGCGTAGTCTCAACACCCTACTACGTAACCGATAATTGATAATGAGGCATAAGTGTGAGTAAAGATTTTGATAACGGAACCATCCAAGACGTTCAAGGCTATGAAGATACGCGCAATGTAGCGATTAGCAAAGTGGGTATTAAAGGGTTGCGCCTCCCTTTAATCTTTGAAAATAGTGGAAAGACACAACATACAGTGATGGAGGCTGAACTCACCGTTACCCTCCAAGCGGAACGAAAAGGGACCCACATGTCCCGCTTTATTGAGACGTGGGATGCGACTCAGAGTCCCTTTACACTTGCTCATGTTCCCCAGTTTTTAAAAGAGTTAGAGGAGCGTTTAGATGCTGAGAGCGCTCAATGCCACCTCTCTTTTCCCCTCTTTTTTGAACGTATTGCTCCCGTTTCAAAAGCACGAAGTGTGATGGATTTTGAGTGTGAAATTATCGCTAAATCGAATCCCGATCATATTGAACTTCGCCTCATGGCACCTGTTACGAGCCTCTGCCCCTGTTCAAAAGAGATCTCTGAATTTAGCGCTCACTCACAGCGTTCACACCTAACAATTGCTCTTCTCTTTAAAGATTTTGAAGCGCTTGGAGCCCTCGATATCGACAAACTTCTCCACTCAATGGAGGATGTAGGCTCATCAAAACTCTATCCACTCCTCAAACGTCCCGATGAGAAGTATGTTACAGAAGGCGCTTACGCAACCCCCCGCTTTGTTGAGGATTTAGTTCGTGAATTGGTTCTTCTTCTCAAAGATCGTAACGATTTAAAGGGTTTCTCTGTTGAGTCGGAGAACTTTGAATCGATCCATAATCATCAAGCGTACGCTAAGATCGATTACAACTTCTAACCGATATTATGATTGAATCTGACCGCCTCATTGTAAGTGAAGAGCCCCTCACCCCTGAAGAGCCGATTATTGATCGAGCGATTCGCCCAACCACGCTTGCTGATTATACAGGGCAAGCCTCAGTACGGGATCAGCTCGGGCTCTTTATTGAAGCGGCTCGTAAACGGCAAGAGGCATTAGATCACGTTCTTCTCTACGGTCCTCCTGGATTAGGGAAGACGACGCTTGCCAATATCATTGCCAATGAGATGGGTGTCACGCTTCACCAAACATCTGGCCCTGTGCTAGAGCGAGCGGGGGATATTGTTGCGCTACTAACCGCTCTTGAGCCGAACGATATCCTCTTTATCGATGAGATCCACCGACTCAATACCGCTGTTGAGGAGATGCTCTATCCCGCAATGGAGGATTATCGGGTCGATATCATTACTGGTGAAGGGATTAGCGCAACTTCGATTCAGATGGATCTTCCCCACTTCACATTGATTGGTGCCACCACTCGAGCTGGGCTCTTATCGGCGCCCCTTAGAGATCGATTTGGAATCGTCTCTCGCCTCAATTTTTATACGCATGAAGAGCTCTCAACTATTGTTAAACGCTCCGCCTCTCTTCTCAATATGGCGATGACCGATGAGGGGGCTCTTGAGATTGGTCGACGCTCTCGAGGAACGCCACGAATCGCCAATCGG
>JASLFR010000031.1 GCA_030150565.1 Cardiobacteriales bacterium
GCATGAGCCTGAGATCTATGGTGCCATTCGTCGTAACGCACTTTTAGAAAACGTGGTAGTTAAAGAAGATGGTACAGTCGATTTCGCAGATGGCTCAAAAACTGAGAATACTCGCGTCTCCTACCCTATCCACCACATTGAAAACATTGTAGAGCCTGTATCTAAAGCAGGTCCTGCGAAGAAAGTTATCTTCCTTACAGCGGATGCGTTTGGCGTACTTCCTCCTGTATCGAAGCTGACTCCTGAGCAGACACAATACTACTTCCTCTCTGGTTTTACGGCGAAACTTGCGGGTACTGAGCGGGGGATTACAGAGCCTACACCTACTTTCTCAGCCTGTTTTGGTGCAGCGTTCTTACTTCTCCACCCAACAAAGTATGCAGAAGTACTCGTAAAACGTATGGAAGAGTCAGGCGCAACAGCATATCTAGTGAATACCGGCTGGAATGGTACGGGCGAGCGTATGTCGCTTAAAGATACACGTAATATCATCAACGCAATCCTGAGCGGTGAGATTGATAAAGCAGAGACTGAGACAATTCCTGTCTTCAATCTAGAAGTACCAAAAGCTGTTTCAAATGTTGATGCAACAATTCTTGACCCTCGCGCAACATATGCAGATGCTGCTGAGTGGGAGAAGAAAGCGAAAAATCTTGCTAACCTCTTTGTTGAGAACTTTGATCAGTACACCGATACCGACCTTGGTGCAGAGTTAGCAAAAGTTGGTCCTAAAGCTTAAATCGCCTATTAAAGATCAAACAGAATAGAGAGCGCTCACCTAGGTGAGCGCTTTTTTAATCCCTCTCTCTTTTTTAAAGTTTTTTAAAAGATTATCAATGAGTCAATTTTAATACCTTAAATTGACCATTTTGAGCGATCGCTTCCACATTTAAATGTACCGATTCAGCTAATCTCTCGATAGCGATGAAGCGATTTACCACAAAATAAGCCGCTCCCTTACGATGAAGCAGACTCTTTGTTGCAGCTAAAAAACGCTCTGTTAGATGAACCGATGTTGAAAACCCTTGATGAAAAGGGGGATTAGAGACAATCGTTCGAATATTTTTACAAGTTACTCCATCAGCAACATTCGTTAAAAAGAGCTCAGCCGAAACCCCATTAGCCGCTAAATTCTTCTGACAACTCTCAAAAGCGGTAATGTTATTCTCTGTTCCGTAAATTGCATCCAGTGAGTGCTCTTTGGCAAGAGCAATCGTTAAAAATCCATACCCCACTCCCAAATCGAGAAGCTCTCCCGATAGAGGAATCTCTTTTAAAGCATCGACTAAAAATTGACTCCCCTCATCGATCTTCTGATCCCCATAGATCCCCGCTTTACTGGTAAAAGAGAGCTCATTCCAAGAGAAGTGATGCTCTTCAAAATAGGGATCTTTCAAGAGCTCCTCTCTCTCTAATTTAGAGGTATTTCGCTTCCGAAAATGGGCATAACGGAGCCCCTTTCCTAATAATTTTTGCGTCTCTAAATGTCCAAACTGCTTCTCGCTCTCTTTGATGATTCGCTTTACCCCCTCCTGATTATTCCCCGCAATAATCAAGCGCCCTTGCGGTTTTAGGAGCCAAAAAGCGAGCCGAAATAGGTACTCACTCAACACTTTCGATTTTGGTAAGCGCATTAAGAGATAATCTTGACTCTCCCCAGTTAGAGAATCGGGGCGAAAATCATTGATCTTCACCTCTATACCCTGCTCTTCCAATACTTGGTAATCGATCCGATTACTGATCAAAGTTAAATCGAGCCCATCGGGAAGATTGGATGGTTGAAAATTTTCATCCGCTAACACGGTTCCCCGCCCCTCAAATTGGGCTGATTCTAAAAAGAGCGCATCACTCGCTTCATCTCTCATAAATAAAAACTCTCTATCTCAGCAGCAGTTAAAGGGCGATACTCCCCTTCTGCTAAATTATCTAACTGTAGTGAACCGATCGAAAATCGGTGTAACGCCTCAACACGATTTCCAACTGCGGCGATCATTCGCTTCACCTGATGGTAACGCCCCTCTCTAATAAAGAGAGAGATAGTGTGAGAATCTTCCTCTACTAAAACTTTTGCAGGGAGCGTGAGCGTCTCTTCACCATTGAGCATTACCCCCTCCTCCAATCTCTGTTGCATCAGATTAGTTAGAGGCTCAGCCAACTGAATTTGATACCCCTTCTCAATCCCCCGCTTTGGATGAGTAAGATATTGCGACCATGCACCATCATCTGTAATGAGTGTTAAGCCTGTGGTATCAGCATCGAGTCGCCCTGCAATATGTAACTCCTCTAAACGCTCTTCATCTAGTAGACGGAAGAGAGATGGGTGCCCATCATTACGGTGACTAGAGACAAATCCCGCAGGCTTATGGAGCATAAAATATCGGGGCTCTAAATCGAGCGTTAGAATCCCCTCCCCATCACAGACACGATCGGAGTCCTGTAGAAGATATCCTCCATTCACGACGACAGCGCCATTAACCGTTATCGCTTTAGAACGAAGAAGCCGCTTAGCCTCTTTACGGGAGACTAAACGGCTCTGCTGTATAAATTGATCTAATCGCACGCGATTCTTCCCCTTCTTATGAGAATCAATTTAGACTTAATCAGCGGTAACACGCATCAACTCTTCGATACTCGTTACCCCTTCAATCACTTTTAAAATACCTGATTGACGAATATTGTTGATCCCTTCCGCTTGCGCCTGATCCGCTAATTCAGGGCCTGAGGCGTTATCGAGAATCATCCGTTCAAGTTTATCGGAGATCGGCATCACTTCATAGATACCCACACGCCCTTTATACCCTTTTGTACACTTATCACAGCCAACGGGTCCATAAATTTGAGAGGTCGCCTGTATCTTTGTAAATCCAAGACGCATCAGATCATCAGGACTCACCGTCACCTCCTCTTTACAATGTTTACAGAGGCGTCGTGCAAGGCGCTGAGCAATAATAAGATGGACGGTAGAGGCGATGTTAAAGGTCTCCACCCCCATATTGATAAGTCGAGTTAGAGTCTCAGGTGCTGAGTTTGTATGAAGGGTTGAGAGAACCAAGTGCCCCGTCTGTGCTGCTTTAATCGCAATATCAGCTGTCTCAAGGTCACGAATCTCCCCAACCATGATCACATCAGGGTCTTGTCGTAGGAAGGAGCGGAGCGCTTCAGCAAACGTTAATCCAATTGCGGGGTTAACAGGAACTTGGTTAATCCCCTCAAGGTTAATCTCAACAGGATCTTCAGCTGTTGAGAGGTTGGTGGTTGGCTGATTTAAAATTCCCATACAGGTGTAGAGCGTTACCGTTTTACCCGATCCAGTTGGTCCTGTTACAAGTACCATCCCTTGCGGTTTATGGATCGCTTCAAGGATCGCCGCTTTCTGCTTATCCTCAAATCCTAAAATATCGATATTAAGATTGGCCGCCGAGCTATCGAGAATACGCATCACCACCTTCTCCCCCCAAAGAGTGGGAAGAATACTGATACGGAAGTCGATCACCTTTCCATTATGAACGACCTTAATACGCCCATCTTGCGGCAGACGGCGCTCTGTAATATCGAGCTGCGACATAACCTTAATACGCGCTGCAAGCTGAGTACGATACTCCTCTGGTGGGCGATAAAACTCCTGCAAAACCCCATCGATACGGAAGCGTACACGGTAGGAGTGCTCATACGGCTCAAAGTGCAAGTCAGAAGCACCCCGCTCAATCGCATCTGCTAATACCCCGTTGATAAATTTAACGAGCGGAACATCATCCTTTTTACCCGCAAGGTCGATAACAACGCTATCTTGTCGCTGTAGAGTTGAATCCTCCTCCTCTTTCTCCTCCCCCTTTTTAGGTTTGAAGATATTCTGCAACGCTTCACGGTCTGTACCACCTGTTGCCCCCATCAATCCCTTAAATGAGGCTAAGCTGATGAGAATCGGCTCAACAATAGCGCGCTCTTTAAAACGGATCGCCTCGAGAGTACGAAGATCGGTAGGATCAACAACAGCAACGTAGATCACACCCTGATTTTTATAGAGAGGATAGGTGTAAGACTCCATCATCTCATCACGGGTTAAAATTTTACGTAACCCGTCAGGATCGACCGTAAAATCCATACTGCTAGGATCCAAAATAGGATAGCGGGAGATCTTCATCGCATGTTTAAAGATGACACTATCTGGAATCTCAATCTCCTCCATCGCCTTGAGGAGCACACCCTCCTTCTCATAATGGACGGAGAGTTTATCTAATGAACGCTGATCAAGATCGTTCGCCTCAAGCATCGATTTTACAAGCCGATTAAGCATCAATTTTTCTGTAATTTCAGACACGTTGCTATCCTTTACATACCAATTTTCAGGGGTAAAAATAAGCACTTATTATACGTCAATCCCCGCTTATTGGCTATAATTAGCGATCTTTTCTATGTTAATATGAACGCTTCATTGATCAAAAGGTGAGCCCGCTTTATGCAAATTAATCGATTCCAACTTCCCGAAGATGATAACCAACGCCTCAATAACCTCTGTGGCAATTTAGATGAGCATCTACGACTGATAGAGAAGCGGCTCGGTGTAGAGATCGCCAATCGTGGAGCTCGCTTCCAGATTAGTGGTGAGGCAAGAGAGTGTGAAAATGCAGAGCTCATCTTAAAAGCGCTCTATAAAGAGAGTGGAGAGAAGCTCTTAACCCCAAATGATGTCCATCTTACCCTCGCTCAATATCGTGATGATCAGGTTGAGAACCGCGCTGTGGGTGATCGCTCCATTAAGACGAAAAATCGGGTGATTCGAGGGCGTGGCCATAATCAGAGGCTCTATCTCGATAATATTGCAACGCACGATATCAACTTTGGGTTGGGCCCTGCAGGAACAGGAAAGACCTTCCTCGCCGTTGCAATGGCGGTTGAAGCGTTAGAGCGAGGAGAGGTGCGCCGCCTAATTCTTGTGCGCCCTGCGGTTGAAGCGGGAGAGAAACTTGGATTTCTGCCTGGCGATCTTGTCGATAAGATCGACCCCTACCTTCGCCCCCTCTACGATGCTCTCTATGAGATGCTCGGTTTTGAGACAGTCACTAAATTGATTGAGCAACACACTATCGAGATCGCTCCTCTCGCCTTTATGCGGGGAAGAACACTCAACGATGCTTTTATCATTCTTGATGAAGCGCAAAATACCACCATTGAGCAGATGAAGATGTTCCTCACTCGAATCGGATTTGGCTCAACAGCGATTATTACAGGAGATATCTCCCAAGTGGATCTCCCTCGAAATGTGCGATCAGGGCTTCGCCACGCTATGGATGTTTTAGCGGATGTTGAAGGGATCTCAATGACTCAATTCAACTCCAGCGATGTGGTTCGCCACCCTATGGTGGCTAAAATTATCAATGCTTACGATCGAGCAGAGGCGGAAGAGGAGGCGCGCCGAGAGCGTAAATTAGCTGAGCGTCGTGCAAGTATCGAGCAGGAGATGGAGGCTGAGGAATGATCATTAAGAGCGAAACGATCGCAGAGTACCCCCACAGCGCTACTCCTGAAGAAGAGATGATCAATCAATGGCTCAATCGAGCGTGGAATTATCTAGCAGAGAATGATTGGCTCGATTCCCTCTCTCTTCTTGCCTCCAGTGAGCGCCCAGCAACCATCACCACACTCTTTGTTGATAATGAGAAAATAGCGCACTATAACGGTGAGTATCGTAATAAACCCACCCCCACCAATGTACTCTCTTTTCCAGCAGCCCTCCCCCCTATTGAGATCTTTGAGCAGACCGATCTCCCCCTCTTTTTGGGGGATATCATTATCGCCCCCGATATCATTGAAGCGGAGGCGAAAGCGCAACAGAAAGAGATCGCTCACCATATGACTCACATGTTTCTACATGCACTCCTCCATCTTTTAGGCTTTGATCATATTGAAGAGGAGGAGGCGGAAGAGATGGAGCAGCTTGAACGTGAACTTCTCTCCCTCTTCTCTATTTCCGATCCTTACGCTTAAATTGACCCATAAGGAGTTTATCTATGACTCAAGTTTCCCCAATCACTGAAGCAGATCTCCCCTCTAAAGAGAGATCCCCCATCACCGCTATTATTGTTGCGTGGATTGCGCTAACAGCATTCAATCTAATGTTTACCCGCCCTGCAACTATTGTCCCTTTTCCCGTCATTCCACTCTTTACCCTCTTTTTAGCTTTTGCGCTTAAAAAGGAGCGCCCTGAACTTAAGAGCCTTATGGCGGTTGCGATTCCCATCAGCCTCTTCTATATCATCTTCGTCTTTATTAATACGATGTATCTTGGGGTGCAGGTGAGAAATCTCTTTGAGATTGAGAAAGCCTCCCCCCTCTTTTTAACCCTCTTCTATCTGATGAGTTTTCTCTCAGCGGGCACATTTGTGATGATGGGGCTTACCCTTCTAAAAACGATTCATACCGTAAAAGGGGCGCTTCTTTCACTCATCATCACCGCTTTAATCTATGCAGCCCTCTTCTTTGGAATGAAGTATCTGATCGATACCTATATCGTAGTGAAGGTGAAATATCTCTTTGTACCAGAGCTCTATGAGGCGCTCTATCGCACACTCAATTAATAATCTCTCTTCCTCTAAGATACAAAAAAGCCTGCTCTTCTAAGCAGGCTTTTTATCGTTACGTCAATTACACCAATTTAAGGTTTTTCAGCAATCATCACTACCCGCTGTGGCGCAGGATACCCCTCAATCGTCAAAGAGCGATCATTAGGATCTAAAAAATCTGCCAATGAGAGATACTCCATCCATGAAGTGGTGCGCTGCTCATCGAGTGAAGTGACTGAGAGATCTACCGCACGAACGTTGATAAATCCAACCCGCTCAAGCCAGAGCTTTAACGCTGCAACTGATGGGAGATACCAAACATTTCGCATCTGCGCATAACGATCTTTCGGCATCAAAACGGTACTCTCATCCCCATCAACAACAAGCGTCTCCAAAACAAGCTCTCCCCCCCGTTTTAAGGTTCCTTTCAATTGATAGAGATGATCGATTGGGGAGCGGCGATGGTAAAAGACCCCCATCGAGAAGGTGACATCAAAGAGCTCAAGCTCTTCGGGGAGCGCTTCGAGTGGAATGGGAAGCTGCCAAATAGGCGCTTCTGGCATAAAGTTACGAAACGCTAAAAATTGGTAGAGGAAGAGCCAATTAGGGTCGATCCCAATCACACTCTTTGCCCCCGCCCCCAACATTCGCCAGCCGTAATACCCATTTCCACACCCAACATCGAGAATATTCTTCCCCTTTAGAGAGAGGTGCGGCGCAACCCGCGCCCACTTAAAATCGGAGCGCCACTCAGTATCAATATGAAGATCCGCAATCTGAAAAGGCCCTTTTCGCCACGGCATTAATCCTCGCAGTGCCGCTTCAAGTACCTCATGATTCACCTCTCCTGATAGCGTCACTCCATCGCTTAAATCAACTGTTAATCCCTCAATCTCTGGAATAGAGAAGAGCGCCTCTTCCCATCGTCCACTATCTCCATGCTTTTTGAGAAAGAGCTCTTGCAGCTCCTCTCTCAAACCATGGACCCATGGGCGAAAGGGGCTCTTTGCAAAAAACTCCTCCATCTTATGAAGATAAATCATCTGCTCCATCTCTACTCCCTTAAGATTCTTACCACTCATCTATTTCCCCCTATGCAACTGCAATCATCGATGCGAAATTGAGACATTGAAACCAGAGATAGACCTCACTAAAGCCCGCTTCTAAAAGGCGCTCTCGATGCTCTTCAAAAGTATCGATCCGCATCACCTCTTCGAGCGATTCCCGCTTTTGAGCAATCTCAAGCTCTGAGTAGCCGTGCGAACGCTTAAATTCGATATGAAGATCATTTAAAAATCGTTCACATCGATCATCACTAAAGCGCAACTTCTCCGATAGGAAGAGTGCACCCCCCTCAACAAGGGAGGAGCGTAATTTTTTCAAAAGAGCTAAACGCTTCTCCCGCTCAATAAATTGGAGGGTGAAATTCATCGCAATTAAGGAGCTCTCTTCATACTCAAACTGAGTGATATCGGCTTGAATCACCTCAATGGGTAGTAGAGATTCCACCATCATCTCTTGAGCACGAAAATACTCCCGTGATTTCTCCACCATCGCCTCTGAATTATCGATTGCCACCACACGACAATTAGGGCGCTCAACAGAGGCTCTCAATACCATAGAGACCGCCCCAAGCGAGCTTCCTAAATCGTAGAGTGTTGTCCCCTCCTTCACAAAAGAGGGGGCAAGATGTCCAATATTCTCAACAATAGTGCTATAGCCCGCAGCTGATCGCCGAATCATATCGGGGAAGACACGCACCACCTCCTCATTGAAGGTGAAATGCCCTTGCGGGCGCTCTTTTGAATAGATCTGATCGGGGGCGCTCTTCTCAAAGAGCATCTTTATCTCGGGGCGTTCCACTCACTTGCTCCTCATATTTATATTGAAAATGAGATCGATATTATCTCAATAAAAAAGCGCCCATTAAGGGCACTCTTACACTCATCACTAAAGGATCCTCTTAAGACTCATCTTTAGAAGGTTTATTTAGCTCCAAAAGGCGTGCTCGGTAGAGCAACTCACACTCATGCTCACTCTTTAACGGGCGTAAAAGGCGCGCTTGATTGAGATGATACGTTAAATATTGACGATAAGGAGCTTGCTCCATAATGAGGCTCTCCTCCCGTATCCCCACCACTTTACGCCATGGATTCTGCTCCGAATGACTCTTTTGGGGCTGCAGCCTCTCAGACTGAAAGCCTGCAGGAGGCTCACTCATCTCTTCTGATGAATCGAACTCAAACTGATAATCATCGGCAAAGAGAGCATCTTCATACGCTTCTGGATCGGGCGCATCTTCTGGAAGGGTAAAATTAAAATCGATCTTCCCCTCCTCTTTTGGCGCTTCAACCACCCCACCCTCAACACTCGCTTCAATCCGATTAAATTGAGCCTCCCCCTTCTCTGCAACATCCCTAAGCGCTCTCTGTAACTGATCGAGCTCCGCTTTCTGTCTAACCTGAGTCAGATCCTCTTTAATCTCTGAAAGTTTAAACTCCCGCTCAAGATCAGCTCGAAAATTATCACTATACCCGCGTAATTTCCCTACAAATTTCCCAACGGTACGGACAACTTCAGGGAGGCGCTCAGGACCAACAACTAAGAGTGCAATCACTAAAAGAAGGGTTAATTCACCAAAACTGATCCCAAACATAGAGTCTTATTTCTGCTCTTTTTCAACATCTTGATGCGCAACAATTGAGGGATCACTCTTCTTCTCTTCGAGCGCTTTTTTTGTGCTCTCCTCCCCCTCATTCATCGCATCTTTAAATCCTTTTACCGCTCCCCCAATATCCTTCCCCATATTGCGAAGGCGTGAGGTTCCAAAAACAAGCGCCACAATAAGCGCAATAATCACTAACTGCCAAAAACCGATACCCATGCTTCTTACTCCTAACTTAAAAATAAATTTAAAATGGCTTGAGCAGTACCCTCTGCTCACAGATAAAATCACCCACTAATAATACCCTATTTTGCTCCACACTTACCCCCTCTTTTAAAGAGGAGAGGGAGCAATTCCCCCGCTTTTACTACTCAAAGCAGTGCCCCTCCACTATAATAACGATTCAGTTATCTATCTTAGTCAACCTAAAGAGGATCGAGGATCGATCCCTACTAAAAGAGAGGAATTATTATGCCAACGCCACGCCCTATTTTACTCTGCATTCTTGATGGTTGGGGCTTTCGTCCTGATGAGAAGAATAATGCAATCGCTGCTGCGAAGACCCCTAATTGGGATCATCTAAAGGAGATTGGTGAGATGACACTCCTTAGAACATCGGGGGAGTCGGTTGGGCTTCCTGATGGGCAGATGGGGAACTCTGAAGTGGGGCATATGAATATTGGCGCAGGGAGAGTGGTTCATCAAGATCTCTTACGTATCAACAAATCGATTGAGAGTGGTGAATTTGCCAAAATCCCCCTCCTTGAAGAGACCTTTAAGAGCCTCAAAGAGGGGCAAAATGCGCTCCATATCTTAGGGCTTCTCTCACCTGGTGGAGTACACGCCGATGAGAAACATATCTTCGCTCTCATTGAAGCGGCGGCGGAAGCTGGGGTTGAGAAGATCTATCTTCACGCCTTTTTAGATGGCCGTGATCGCCCACCACGCTCAGCAGAACCCTCGTTAAAAGCGGCGGATCAACTCTTTGAAAAATTGGGCGTTGGTCGAGTTGCCACAATGATCGGTCGCTACTACGCTATGGATCGAGATAAGCGGTGGGATCGAGTTGAAAAAGCGTACGATCTGATCAGTCAAGGGATCGCACAATTCCATTATGAGAGCAGTGAAGAGGCGCTAAAAGCAGCCTATGAGCGGGATGAGGGGGATGAGTTTGTTCAAGCGACACGCGTTGGCGATGCTGTAAAGGTTGAAGATAATGATGCAATCATCTTTATGAACTTCCGTGCCGACCGAGCGCGAGAAGTGAGCTACCCCTTTGTTGATGATCAATTCACAGGATTTACGCCAAAATATCGCCCGAAATTGAGCCATTTTCTCACCTTAACTGAGTACCAAGAGGGGATGGCAGCAGAGGTGATCTTCCCTAAAGTTCAGATTGTTAACGGCTTAGGTGAGACGCTTGCAAAACATAATAAGACGCAGCTCCGTATTGCAGAGACAGAGAAGTATCCACACGTCACCTTCTTCTTCAACGGAGGACATGAAGCGGTCTACACCGATGAAGCGCGCATTTTAGTCAATTCCCCTAAAGTTGCGACTTACGATCTTCAGCCTGAAATGAGCGCACCTGAAGTGACAGAGCGCTTAGTTGAGGCGATTGAATCTGAAAAGTTTGATGTCATCATCTGTAACTACGCAAACCCCGATATGGTTGGGCATACAGGAGTCTTTGATGCGATTGTAAAGGCGGTTGAAGCGGTCGATGAGGGGCTTGGAAAGGTGTATGAAGCGATCAAAAAAGTGGGGGGTGAGATGCTTGTAACGGCAGATCACGGAAACGCTGAATTGACGTGGGATGAGGAGAATGATCAACCCCACACCGCACACACCACAGGCCCCGTTCCTCTCATCTATGTTGGGAAGAAGATCCCCCTTCGTCCAGATGGTGCGCTCTGTGATTTAGCCCCAACTGTGCTTGAGCTTGCAGGCGTTGAGCAGCCTAAAGAGATGACAGGAAGAAGTCTTCTTCATAAATAAGGCTCCATAAAGAGAAGAGAACGATCAGACGCCCCCATGTGGGCGTCTCTTTTTATCTCTGAAATAATCGATAACTCAAGATTAATTTGATGGAATGCTCTAAAATCAAGCTCATTTCACTACAATTGATTGAGCAAAAATAAGTTAAGGATCCCCATGAAAAAGAGACCAGTTGCATTTCTAATCACCCTCCTCCTCTCCACCTCCCCCCTCTTCGCTAACGAGCCGATTGAGGCGCCAAAATCGGAAGAGATCACTCAAGAAGAGGTTAAGGAGAAGACTCCAGAGAGTGGTAAAAACGAAGCATTAGAGAAGAGCACTCCTAAAGAGAAAGAGGCGCCAAAAGAGAGTGAAACGTCAGAAAAAAAGAAAGACGAAGAGAAGAGTCAAAAGAAGAGAAAGAGCAAAATAGAGCTTGAATCGAAAGCAGAGAGGGCTCCTCTCCCCATTAATGAGCTTCGCCTCTTTACGGAGGTGCTCGAGCAACTTAAGCGGGATTATGTTGAGCCTCTTGATGATAAAACTCTCATTCAGAATGCGATTAAAGGGATGCTCTCTGAGCTTGATCCCCACTCTGGCTACTACACAAAAGAGGAGTACTCCTCAATGTTGGAGGTGACGCAAGGCTCATTTGTAGGGCTTGGGGTTGAAGTGATTCCTGAAAATGGGCTGATTCGTGTCATCACCCCCATCGATGATACCCCCGCTTATGAGGCGGGTATTAAGGCGGGGGATCTGATCATTAAGATCGATGATACCCCTGTCCAATCGGTAGATGTAAATCGTGCAATCGAGATGCTACGGGGAGAGGAAGGCTCAGAGGTCACCATCACCCTCATTCGTAGCCAAGAGAGCACCCCCCTCACCTTAACTATCACCCGCGCCAATATTCAGACCAAGAGTGTTAAGAGTGAACTGCTCAATGAGGAGTATGGTTATATTCGCCTATCACAATTTCAAGAAGAGAGCAGCGAAGAGGTGAGAAATGCGATTAGCAAATTGCAAAGAGCTCTTGCTAAAGAGAAGCGTCTCCTTAAAGGCTTAGTCCTCGATCTACGCAACAATCCAGGGGGGCTCTTAACGGAAGGGGTCGCGCTCTCTGATCTCTTTATTGATGGGGGGCTGATTACCTACACTCAGGGGCAGAGCGAAGAGAGCCGCCTCGATTTTAATGCAGAAGCGGGAGATCTTCTCAATGGTGCACCGCTTGTGGTTCTGATCAACTCAGGCTCTGCATCAGCATCAGAAATTGTTGCTGGCGCCTTGCAAGATCACAAACGCGCCCTCATTGTAGGGGAGCGCAGCTTCGGAAAGGGCTCAGTTCAGACAGTACTCGATCTAGAGGGGGGAAAAGGCTTAAAATATACCTCTGGCCGTTACTACACCCCTAATGGTCGCTCAATTCAAGGGTTAGGCATTGAACCTGATGTCCCCTTTGCACCTATCGAGAGTTTAACCCTCCGCTCCGACCATTTCGATTTTAGAGAGGCGGATATTAAAGGGCATCTCTCTGAGAGTGAGAGCGATGAGAAGAAGCGCGATTTTAGCGAAGAGAATCATAAACTTGCAACGGAAGATTACCCCCTCTTTGAAGCGCTTACCCTCCTAAAATTACTTGCAACGATGCAATCGAACCATTAATTAAGAGAAGCGATTGATCATCTCTCTACGGCGCTCTATTGTTCAATCGATGGGCGCCGTTCTCTTTCCAAATAGAAGAAGGACACTATGGACGAAATAATTATTCAAGGGGCTCGCACCCATAATCTTAAGAATATCGACCTCACTCTCCCCCGCAATCAGCTTATTGTGATTACTGGTCTTTCTGGTTCTGGGAAGAGCTCTCTTGCTTTCGATACCCTCTATGCAGAGGGGCAAAGGCGCTATGTCGAGTCACTCTCTGCTTACGCTCGCCAATTCTTATCGATGATGGATAAGCCCGACGTAGATCATATTGCAGGGCTCTCCCCTGCGATCTCAATCGAGCAGAAATCCACCTCACACAACCCCCGTTCAACCGTAGGGACGGTAACTGAGATCTACGACTATCTCCGCCTACTCTACGCCCGTATCGGAACGCCCCACTGCCCCACCCACCATCTTCCACTCAATGCGCAGACAATCTCGCAGATGGTGGATCATACCCTTACACTTGATGAGAAGAGGCGTCTTCTCCTCCTTGCCCCTATTATTCGTAATCGTAAAGGGGAGCATTTAAAACTCTTCGATGAGCTTAAAGCACAAGGGTTCCTACGGGTGCGGATCGATGGGGTGCTCTATGAGATCGATCAGCTACCCCAAATCAATCCAAAACAGAATCATACAATCGATGTCGTGGTTGATCGCTTCCGCATCCGTGAAGGGATTGAGCTCCGTTTAGCTGAATCATTAGAGACGGCGCTCTCACTCAGTAATGGCCTTGCAGAGATTGCAGATATGGAGAGTGGTGAGACGCTCCTCAATTTTTCAGCCAATTACGCCTGCCCTCAATGTGGCTTTACCATCGATGAGTTAGAGCCGCGCCTCTTCTCCTTCAATAATCCGATTGGTGCTTGTAGCGAATGTGATGGATTGGGGGTGAGCCAATACTTTGATCCTGAGCGGGTCATCTCAACGCCTACCGTCTCCCTCGCTAATGGGGCAATTAAGGGGTGGGATAAAAATTCCGCCTACTACTACTCAATGTTGAGCGCCCTTGCGAGCCATTACAATTTTGATCTTGAGACCCCTTTTGAGAAGCTCCCCGCTAAAATCAAAAAGATTATTCTCTACGGTAGTGGAAGAGAAGAGATTAAATTCACCTATCTGAGCAATAGTGGAAAAAAGACGATTCGCATCCACCCATTTGAGGGGATTCTGCCCAATCTCGATCGCCGATATCATGAGACCACCTCCCAGATGGTGCGGGAGAATCTCACCCGATATCTCTCCACTCGCCCCTGCCCCGCTTGCGATGGGAGCCGTTTAGGGCCTGCAGCTCGCAATGTTTTAATTGATGGTTCGGCGATTCATCAAATCACAGCGCTCCCCATTGGAGATGCGCTCACTTGGGCTAAAAATGTGAAGTTAAAAGGAGCCCGTGCAGAGATTGCCGATAAAATCTTCAAGGAGATTGGGGATCGCCTCACCTTTCTTGTCAATGTTGGGCTCGATTATCTCAATCTCTCCCGCTCAGCCGAAACCCTCTCTGGTGGGGAGGCGCAGAGAATTCGGCTCGCCTCTCAGATTGGGGCGGGCTTAGTGGGGGTTCTCTATGTGCTTGATGAGCCCTCTATTGGACTTCATCAGCGGGATAATGATCGCCTCTTAAAGACGCTCATCCATCTTCGTGATCTTGGTAATACCGTGATTGTCGTAGAGCATGATGAGGATGCGATCAATGCTGCCGATTATCTTGTCGATATTGGTCCAGGTGCGGGAGTGCATGGGGGGGAGATTGTTGCAGT
>JASLFR010000073.1 GCA_030150565.1 Cardiobacteriales bacterium
CATTCATCAACGGGCGAAAGAGGGGATCGGTTATCTTCCTCAAGAGGCCTCGATCTTCCGTAAACTCACCTCCCGCCAAAATATTCACGCAATTGCTGAGACTCGAAAAGATCTCAATAAGAAGGAGCAGCACGCTCTGACAGATCAGCTACTGGAGGATTTCAAAATCACCCATATTGCTGATTCTGCGGGGATCTCTCTCTCAGGGGGGGAGCGGCGCCGTGTTGAGATTGCCCGCTCTCTTGCGCTCAACCCTAAGTTTCTACTGCTCGATGAGCCTTTTGCGGGGGTAGATCCCCTCTCTATTGCAGATATTCAATCGATTATTATTGAGCTCTCGCAACGAAACATCGGCATCCTGATCACCGACCACAATATTCGGGAGACGTTGAGCATTTGTGATCGCTCCTATATCTTAAGTTCTGGGCGAGTCATTGCTGAAGGGGATACTGAAACCCTCCTCAATAATGAGGATGTGCGCCGAATCTATCTGGGAGAGAATTTCTCTCTTTAATCTAAATTTTAGGATGAAATGATGAATCAACCGAGCTACTTTTTCTATGATTATGAGACCTTTGGGCTTCACCGTAGTCTCGATCGGGTGGCTCAATTTGGAGGGATTAGAACCGACCTCGATTTTAATATTATCGAAGAGCCGATTAATCTCTATTGTCAGCAATCTGAAGATTACTGCCCCTCTCCACAAGCGATCTTAGTGACAGGAATCACCCCTGAGATCTGTAACGAGAGAGGAATTCCTGAAGCTCAATTTGCCCACCGCATCCACCGTGAGTTTAGCCGCCCTAATACCACAATTTTAGGTTATAACTCGATCCGTTTTGATGATGAGGTGACTCGCGCCCTCTTCTATCGCAATCTGATCAATCCATACGCTTATAGCTATGAGAATGGTAACTCCCGCTGGGATCTGATCGATCTAACACGTGCAACCTACGCCCTTCGCCCTGAAGGGATTGAGTGGCCGATGGATGAGAGCGGAAAAGCTTCATTAAAACTTGAAAATCTCACCCAAGCGAACCGACTCCCTCACGGCGCCGCCCACGATGCTTTAAGCGATGTTTACGCAACCATAGCGCTTGCAAAACTGTTAAGAGAGAAGCAGCCAAGACTCTTTGAGTACGCTCTAAAGCTTCGCCATAAGTGGGGAGTTGAGGCGATGATCGATTTTCATCAAAGCACCCCTATTCTCCACATTTCAGGGATGTTTGGGGCAGATAGATTCTATTTAGCTCCAATCACCCCTTTCATGGCTCACCCCACCAATAGAAATGGGATAATTACGATCGACCTTGAAGGGGAGATCGATCTTCTCTTTAACCATTCTGCTGAAGAGTTACACTCTCTCCTCTACACCCCTACAGCGGAACTCGATGGAGGAGCACGCCCTCCGCTAAAGCTGCTACACCTTAATCGTGCGCCGATTATCGCTCCCCTCAATGTCTTAAAATATGCACCAACCGAACATTGGGCGCGCCTTGATCTTGCCGAGATTGGGGAGAAACATCGGAAAATTTTAGCACACCGAAAAGTTTTAGAGCAGAAGCTCACCACCCTCTACAAAATTGCGGGCAATTACCCTAAAAATGGGGATGTAGAGAGTGCTCTCTACGAGCAATTTATCGACTTTAAGCTCTATAACTTTTTTGAAACATATCGCAATACCGCACCAGAGTTACGAGCAGAGCTCACCCCGCCCCCTCACAACGATTGGCGAATTGAGCCGCTCCTTTTCAACTATCGTGCAAAAAACTTCCCGCAGACACTCTCAGCTGAAGAGAAACAGTATTGGCAAGAGTATGCAAAAGAGCGCCACACATATTTTAAAGGGCAGTACCGCGCAGAATTCAGGGCGCTTCTAGAGAATTGTACCGATCAAGCTGAAATGAAGAAGCTAAAGGCGATCGCACACTACTATGAGTAAGGGTAGAGCGCTAAGCGTTGCTACAATCAATTGCAATAAGCTTCATGAAGAGAGCCACCCCCTAAAGGTGGCTCACCTTCTGCACGCTATTCTCTACTCGCTTAGAGCACCTGTCATCATTGCACTACAAGAGATTGGCACACTACTTCCAGAGTATGGCCCTTACCAGAAGAAGCGTGCAGAGATAGGGCCAATTCTTGAGGATCTTCTCACCTATTTTGCCCCCCATTTAGCGTATAAATTTATTGAAATCCCCCCCCTTCCTGCAACAACAGGGGGAGATCTTCAACTTGCGATTCGTAACGCTTTCCTTATTCGCCCCCCTTTCTATCAAGAATCGCTCTTTGAGATTACCCCCACCCTTCCCCAATTTAGTGGAGGGGTAAATCCTAATCGTGATGAGCTTTTTGAGCCGAGTCGTCGTGCGCTCCATCTTTCAGGAAGCTTGTATGGAGAGAAAATCAACCTCATCAATCTTCACCTAAAATCGATGAATGCTCGCACCAATGAGGAGAAAAAGAGAGCTAAACGGCAGAGAAATGCCCAAGCAGAGGCAATTGCAGAGTATTGCCATACACTATCTTCTGAAGAAGCAACGCTCATTTTGGGGGATTTTAACGATACTCCAAACTCCGATACGCTAAAAATATTGTTGAATGATACCTTTACTCCAACATGGGATTACGCCATTCGGGGAAACTACAGCTATCGATATGGAAATCAACCGCTTGTGCTAGACTATATCCTCTACAATCATCCGCTAAAATTGGAAGAGATGGCGGTATTTCACCTTAATACTCAACGCATTAATGAGAGACCTTTTAGTGATCATGACCCACTTTTGGCAACCTTTACGCTCTAGCTTTTTAGCTCTACTGCTTCTCATGCTCGCCTCCCCCCTTTCTGCTCAAAACTTTGAACGGGGAGTTCACGCTTACGATGAGGGGGATTATCACGAAGCATTTCAGATCTTCTACCAATTGGGCGAACTTGGGCATGCGGATGCGCTCAATAATTTAGGAGCGCTCTATCAAACTGGAAAAGGGACGCAGGTGAATTACCGATACGCTATTTTAGCGTATGAGCGAGCAGCTCAAGCGGGTCATATTGATGCTGCCTACAACGCCTCAAACTTAACTCGATTGGGAATTGGAACGCGTAAAGATATGGGGCGCGCCTATACATGGGCGATTTTAGCTGGAAGACATGGCGCAAGCGATATGATCGCATATCGAGATATTTTGAAAGAGAAGTTGACCGCAGAAGAGCTCGCTCGCGGGCTCGACTTAGCTCACTCACTTCTTGAGCCTCTCTCTACTCAAGAGCTTGCGATTGCTTGGCTGATCCCCTCTGAATTGAGTAATCCTCTCCCTACCCATCTACAGACAGCCGCTAAAAGAACCTCAGATCTTGTGACAAAGGAGCGAACTCGTTCGAGTAGCTCTCTACAGAATCCTCCACTCAAGGAGGAGCAGATTCCAGAAGGATTCACCGCAATTCGCCCACAAGAAACCTCCACAGAAAAGAGAGCATCCCTTCCCAAAAATCCTACGATTCCTGACGGGTTTACTGCACTCAAACCACAAAACCGAGCCACAGAGCAGAATAGCTTCTCTAATGAAGATATCACCAAAGCAACCGCCGCTACTGCTTTAGCGATTCCTGAAGGATTCTCAGCCCTCACTCCCAATCGCGCCCGTGCAGGAAAGAGCCATTTCGATGATCAAGATGCAAAACAATTCTATTTTCCTCAAGATCGACCAGAGGAGCTAACGACCGATTCACCACTCAGTGCCCTCTTTAAAGAGGGGTACACACTCCTCACCCCTATTCAGGAACAGGAGAAGCAGGAAGCGAAGCGAGGAGAGCAGGAAGAGCTCTCTAAAGGGCGTTACGATCTTAATCGCACCTACCCCACAGCGCTTGGGCAATATGGGGAGACAATCTATCGCCCTCAATCCCTCAAAAAGGAGTTTGAAGATATGACCATTTTGCGTCCCCGTCGTGTTATTCCTCCCCAAGAATTAACACTCGCTACCGATTTTGAGATGAGTGATGAACTCAATATTATTGTGACCAATATCGCCAGAGCTCACAATATCCCCTTCAATCAGACCTTTGAAGCATTATTAAAAGAGAATAGGGAGAATATCCAAGCAGATGAGCTGGGCATCTTCACCATTACACAGCCTGATCGTGCACTTATTATCCCCGAGCTTGGAGAGATTCCCCCCACTTCATGAGAAGTTTAAGACTCCTAAAATCGCTGGCGTACTCCTTACTTGAGCCTAAATGCAGAGTCTGCCAAAAAATGATCGAGACGCTGCAACATGATTACTGCTCAGATTGTCTCCCTAAAGAGAATGGAGTGACACATCTCTCCCCCTCACCAATCATCAATCAACTGCGCACCTTTGCAGAGTATGATGGCGAGTTAAAAAGGGTGATCCAAGATCTAAAATTTAATAAAAATCCCCGTGCAGCCTTAACGATTGCTCAATTAATTGAGGAGGATTTTATAAGATTTTATGAAAAAATTAGCCATAAAAAACAGGTTACCCTCCTTCCAATTCCTACTGATCGAATCAGTTATGCCACTAGAGGATTCCATCCTCTCTTGGAGATTCTCTCACAGATAAAGAGAAGAAATCGATCACTCCCCATTACTACCGATCTCTTAAAAAAGAGCTCTTTCCATTTTTCACAAAATGAATTAAATCGCCAAGAGCGCCTTAAAAATCTAAAAGATTCCTTCACTATCAAGTATGCGCCTCCTGCCCATATCCTTCTTTTTGATGATGTTTATACAACAGGGACAACACTCAATCGAGTAGCAGAAAAATTAAAAGAGTATGGCGCAAAATCGCTCTACGGCTACGTTATCGCACGGGTAAATTAAGTGATGCCTATTTGAATTGGCTCCCCAATTATGACATTATGAGGGTGAGCATATTGCTGTTGTGCACGAGCCACATACACCATCAATCCTCTTGTTCCTAAGTATTTATACTTTGGTGCTCTTAATAGGAATCGGTGTGCAAGCTGATTAAATTCAGAAGCCTAAAGATAACTTGTAGAGTGCCCCTTGAACCAAACGCGTTCAAGAGTCTTGGTGTTCGGTAACGACATTTAACGGGGTATGCTCTTTTTTTACCTCTGCATTTTTTAAAAGAGAAAAAAAGATGCCCAAATCTAATAGATTGGGCACCCTCTTATCTAATCGATCAAAAGTGAATTACTTCTGAACTTTACCCGCTTTGATTACAACGTCAACACGGCGGTTTTTCGCGCGGTTTGCAGGCGTATCGTTAGGAACGATTGGGTTAAGTTTACCGTAACCTTCAGTAGTAATTAACTGAGGTGAAACACCACGGCTCACTAAGTACTCTTCAACTGCTTTAGCACGACGCTCAGAAAGACCGAGGTTGTACTGCTGTGAACCGATACCGTCAGTGTGACCACCTAAGTGGATACCGTTAACGTGTTTAACCTGTTGAATTTGGCTTACTAACTCATCAAGACGAGCTTTACCTTCAGGCTTTAATGTTGCTTTGTCAAAGTCAAAGAACGCATCTGCTTCTAAAGAGACGTTTTGAACTGTAGGTGCGTGACAGTCGTTTGTACCATCAAGCGTTACAATACAGTCGCCCCAGCGATCTCTAACAACATCACCTTGTCGATCAGTAAGCGCTTCATCTTGCGCTACTGCTGATGAGGCAAAGAACAGACCAGCAATCGCTGCCATTGTTAATTGCTTTTTCATAGATTGAATCTCCGTTTTATAAAACTAAAATAAAATACATATGTACTATTTTTTCTGCACATCTCAGATTTTAGCATAAATAATACGGTGAACAAGTGAATAATCCCCGTAAAAGCAGGATAAAGCGAGATTTTTAGTCAAAAAAGAGTGAAGTTGTTGCCTTTTTGCAAATCTGTTGTCTATTTACAACAAAAAGAGAATTACTCCTCCTTACGATTCATTCGATAGAGATTGTAGTACTCCCCTTCACGCTCTAATAGCTCTTGATGAGTACCACTCTCTACAATTTTTCCTGCTTTAAAGACAAGAATACGATCCGCATACTCAATTGTTGAGAGCCGATGAGCAATGATCAAAGTTGTTTTATCCACACTGACACGGCGAATCGCCTCCTGAATCAGATATTCACTCTCATTATCGAGGGCACTTGTCGCCTCATCTAAAATTAAGAGGGGAGCATCTTTTAAAAGTGCACGAGCAATTGCAATGCGTTGACGCTGACCACCTGAGAGTCGAGCTCCATCCTGCCCAATCATAGTGTCGAATCCATTCGGCATCTCCATAATAAATTCGTACGCATTTGCCTGTTTCGCTGCTTCAATAATCTCCGCTTTTGTCGCATTGGGAAGCCCAAAGGCGATATTATTCGCAACGCTATCCGCAAAGAGAATGACATTCTGCCCCACATAGCTGATTTTAGAGCGATAACTATTGAGCTCAAGTGAGGAGAGCTCATCTTCACCTAAGAGAATCTCTCCACCAGTTGGGGCATAAAATCGTGCTAAAAGGTTAGCAAAAGTGCTCTTCCCCGAACCTGATGCGCCTACAAGAGCGATAGTCTCTTTTGGTTGAATCGTTACACTTAAATGATCAAGAGCTTTGCGCCCATCCTCTTGATAAGAGAAAGAGAGATCTCTAAATTGGATCGGCTGAGCAATGGTCTCTACCCTCTTCACTCCACTATTGGGCTCTTCAGGCGCATCAATAAGAGCAAAGACCGATTCAGCCCCCGCCAATCCTCTCTGTAATTGCTCATTGAGCCGAGTTAAGCGCTTAATGGGATTAAGAAGACCGATCATCGCCGCCAACATGGAGAGAAATCCTCCAACTGTAAACTCCCCCTCTAGCGCTTGCGCCGAAGAATAATGGATCAAAATGGCAACACAGATCACCAATAGAAGTTGTGAGAGTGGGCTTGCAGCTTCCGCATAGATAATAATCTTAAGATTAATCTTTCTAATCTGCTGATTAACTTTATGGAACCGCTCCCGCATTAGACGATAGGCGGAGAAGAGCTTAATCTCTTTATGCCCTCGAATCGCCTCCTCTGTTATATGATTTAGCTCCCCCACCTGTTGCTGAATCGTGTGGGATAACCCCCTTAAAATGCGGGAGAGCGTCACTAAAATAAGGGCGATAAAAGGGGCAATCACCATAATAATGAGTGTAAGCTTCCAGTTATTGATCAGCATCACCGTAATTAGACCGATAATTGTGGCAACATCCCGCACCACCGTCACAAGAGCAGAAGAGCTGATACTCATCAACTGATTCACATCATAGGTAAGTTTTGAGAGATAGCTCCCTGTTGTTCCACGATTATATTCAGCTAAAGGGAGCGTCAGTAACTTATCAAACATCTCTCTTCTTAAGAGATTGATCACCTTCTGGGCGATCCATTGAATCCCCACATTTCCAAGAAAGCTAAAGAGGCTCATCATAAGAAAAACGCCCACAATGAGCCACGGCATCATTGCGATAAAGTGACGATTCTTCCCTACAAATCCCTCATCTAAAATGGGTTTAAGTAACCAAAAGAGCCCCGCTTCCGATAGCCCCGATAAGGTAACGGCAACCATTGCCCCAAAAAGAATGAGCGGATACCGAAAAGTATATGAGAGCAATCTTCGATAGAGCTGAACTCCATTTTGTCGTTTCGCCATAGCGCTTTTCTACAATCTCTTAAAACCTATATAAATAAAAATAGAAAAAGCATCCAAGATAACTCTTGAATGCTTTTCAATCTCATAGAGCCAAAGGTCGATTAATAGACCAATTCAACACGACGATTTTGTGCCCATGCACCCTCATCGTATCCCGATACTGCTGGGAGCTCTTTTCCGTAGCTACGCACTCTTAACTGCGCAGGATTAACACCATATGAGACCATCACATCACGCACCGCTTTTGCACGACGCTCACCTAACCCCATATTGTACTCATGAGAGCCACGATCATCGGTATGCCCCTCTAAAAACATCCCACGGTTAGGGTTACGCTTCAACTCTTCAGCATGCGCTTGAGCGACATTATAGGACTCACGGCGAAGACGATCTGAATCGAAATCGAAGTAGATAATACGATCTGCCGTTCCACGCTGACCATAATCAGCATCATAATAGGTGCTATTTTGAACACCAGTGTGCGGATTGATATTTCCCCCATCAACCCCCATTCCACCTGTACCCCCAACACCGCCTGCGCCACCAGCTCCCCCTACACTGCTGCACGCAGTGATGAAGAGAAGTGCCGCCCCCATTAATCCTAATCTCTTTAACTGTTTCATCATTAAAACCCTTATCTGTTTAGTGACTCAATTACTGTAAGTTTGGTGACCATGCGGGTTTGCGAACGTCAGTACTAATGCCACGTACTCGCTGCTCAACATTGCCGTCGCTAGAGATTCCTTTCAATCCCCCGCGCCCATCTGAGTAGATGATCATATGACCATTTCCAGAGAAGCTTGGCCCCTCATCTTTTCCACCATTGGTTAAGCGTTTCACCTGACCTGTCTGGAGATCCATCACAGCGATTCCAAAACCGCGGCCATCAATCCGCTGCATCATCCCTAACCAGCGCCCATCACTTGAGATAGTTGCGCTGCCATTATAATTCCCTTGATAGGTGATTCGTTTCACATCTCCCCCATAAGCATTCATGCGGTAGATCTGTGCTGAACCACTCCGATCAGAGGTGAAATAGATCATCCCATCACGCCCCCAAACAGGCTCTGTATCAATTCCTGGATGGTTGGTTAAACGTGTTAAATTTCGCCCTGCTGTATCTGATGTGTAGATTTCAGGGTTGCCATCACGTGAGAGGGTAAAGACTAAATTGCGACCATCAGGTGACCATGATGGAGCTGAGTTGATCCCCTCTTCACTCACAACAACATGACGGCGCCCTGTTGCTAGCTCATGAACCACAATCTGGTTATTGCGCCCTTCAAAGGAAGCGTATGCAAGATAACGGCCATCAGGTGACCATGCAGGCGATAAGATAGGCTCGCTACTGTTAAAAACAGTCTGCGCATTCTCCCCATCGGCATCAGCAACAACAAGAGCAAAATTTCGCCCTCCACGATGGGAGACATACGCCACTTGTGAATCGAAAGAGCCAGGGACTTTTAGAATCGTCTCATAGATAAAATCCGCCATCTGGTGTGCTTGACGACGCGCTGCACGCCCTGATGTTTGAAGATCATAACGGCGAGCTGCCAAGACTTGACGGCTAAATGCATCCCCAATCTCAACCTGTACGCTATTCCCTACCTGAGTAAAGATAACCGCATTCTTAATACCGCTTGAACGCCACTGATCGCTATTGATCTCTCCAACCGAAGCAACCTGTTGAGGATGCCCTGATACTCTCGGCTCAAAACGCCCTGAGCGTTTCAGATCCGCCATAATGATCTGAATATGTGATCCTGCATAACTATTGCTATCGATTAGCGAAATAGGCACTGCTTGATTCGATGATTTAACAACATCGATCTGTAACTGTGCATTTGCAGGCATCAATGTGATAAGAAAGGTTACCGCCATGAGAAATAGACTCATCGCGATCCGTTTTTGATTAACTATCATACTGCCTCCTACTCTTTTAAAGCCCAAATTCCGGGAAGGTTGCGCCAATACTCATTATAATCCATTCCACAACCAAAGATATAGCGATCCTCAACCTCTAAGCCAATATAATCGACGCTAAATCCTTCAATTTTTCGATCATGCTTCTTATCTACAAGCGCTGCGCTATAGACCGCTTTTGCGCCTCTCGATTTAAGATTCTCAACCACACTCTGAAAAGTCTTTCCCTCATCGAAGATATCTTCAACCACTAAAATAGTGCGCCCCTCAACGGGAACAGAGGGCTCTACACGCCACTCAACTGCATCCCCCCCTTCAAGTGATCCTTGAAAGCGGGAAGCGTGAAGATAACCGAGCTGAAAGGGAAAATTAAGACGAGTTAAAAGATGTCCAGCTGGGATGAGCGCCCCATTCATAACGACAAATATTAGGAGATCACTCTCCGCTAAATCTTCTGTAATCGCGGTGGCCATTCTCTCATATGCGGCATTTACCGCCTCTTCTGAGATAATCTTTTCTGAGCGATCCATAATCGCTTGAGCTTCCGCAAATGTGATGGTCATAACTGCCTCTTTACCTAAAATAAATAGCGGCAATTATAACAAAATGTGAATATTTCTACTCAAATTCTTTTAAGAGTTTCTCTAAAATCGCCCGCTCTTCACCACTCTCTAACGCTTTGATATAGCTGATAAAGGGGTGCATGATTCGCTGAGTTAACTGTCGACCATATTGCGCTAAAACATCATCAACATTCTCATTTTGAGCTAGCTGGTTACGAGCACGACGCATCGAGCGCTCAATCATCTTACGATTACGCGCTTCAATCGGTGCCAATCTCTGCCCCATATCAGCGACTAAAAGCCACTCCTGCCAACGACCAACCCCTCTCTGAACGTAGCGCTCCGCTTCAAGTGCCGCCTCTTCACGCGATTTTTGATTATCAGCAACAATCATATTGAGATCATCCACCGTATAGAGGTAGAGATCATCCAGCTTCCCCACCTCCGCCTCAATATCACGGGGAACAGCAAGATCGATCATCAGCATCGGCTGATACGCACGCTTTTTAAGTGCCTCTTTCGCCATCGTTTTAGTGATCAAAGCATGATCTGCGGCTGTTGAGCTCACCACAATATCTGCTTTTGGAAGAAATTGAGGGAGTGCATCGAGCGTACTACTCTCCCCTTCAATGCCGAGTGTCTCAATGAGCGATTCTGCCCGCTCAATAGAACGGTTCACCACATCGATCCGCTCAACACCCGCCTCTAAAAGGTGACGTGCGACAAGCTCTGTTGTCTCACCTGCTCCAACTAAAAGAACAGAGTAATCAGCAAGTCCATCAAAAATCTGTCTTGCTAGCTGCACTGCCGTAAAAGCAACAGAGACCGCAAAGGCACCGATATTGGTCTCGGTACGAATCTCTTTTGCCACATTAAAGCTAAGTTGAAAGAGGTGATTAAGGTACTTCCCCACCTGCTCATGACGAACCGATTGCGCAAGCGCCTGCTTCAACTGCCCAAAAATTTGGGGTTCACCTAAAATGAGAGAGTCTAACCCAGCTGCTACCCGAAAAAGGTGCTCTGCAGCCGCAGCTCCTTCAAGCTGATAGAGATAGTGTGAGAGCTCTTCACTTGAGAGTGATGTATGTTCAGCCCAGCCAGAAATCACCGATTCCAATGGCTTTTTAAGCTGATAAAAATAGAGCTCCGTACGATTACAGGTTGAAAGCACCACCGCTTCTTTCGCAATCTTCTGCTGACGGACAAAGGTCAAAAAGGCATCGATCTGTTCGGGCACAAGTGATACCTGCTCACGAATCTCAACCGAGGCTTTTTGATGACTGATGCCTAAAACGAATAATCCCATAAGTGCGCTATCAAATTAGTAGTAAAAAGGAGGGTGAAAGGGGGGAATCATAGCAAATTTTGCTAACTATTTCATCTCGCATCGCTCTCAAATGGGGGCTAAAAGCCGATTCCGATCCCAAATCCGTACCGAGAGCCGCTCCCTCCATAAAATCCACCATGTAGACGGCGATCATCATAAAGAGGGCGAAGACGACGCTCATTTGAGAGCCACGTCTGGTATCTTTCAGCAATGAGCGTTGTAATAGTGTAGTTGATTCCTCCGATTTGGCTCTTCTCTACCGATTCAATCGTTCCAACGGCCGAGAGATAATTGCCAACCTTAAAGCGCTCCCCCTGCAATCTTACCCCTTGAATAGTAACGATCACCTTCTCGTAAGGCACCTCATTACGGATTAAAGGGTAAGCGCGCTCAGTGAGCTGTAAGCGATTCAATTCGATGCGGGTATCCCCATCCTGATAGGTGACTGCGGCGATCTCTCCCCCTAAAACTGCTCGCTCAGGAATCGTTACCTCTTCCACCCCTTCACGGAGTTTAGCGCTAATTTCAGGATCGAGTACCGAGTTATAATCGGTGGTTAAATGTTGACCTGCACACCCAACCAACACTAATGCGACTACCCCAATCAACCGCTTCATTCTACCCTCTCTTCCTATTTCATAATCCCCAGTGAGTCCCAAATCTCATCGATTCTTGCCACAGTGCGCTCATCTCGAACAATAGGCACGCCCCACTCTCGATCTGTCTCCCCTTCCCACTTATTTGTAGCATCTAGCCCCATTTTAGAGCCTAAACCAGAGATGGGAGAAGCAAAATCGAGATAATCGATCGGCGTATTTTCCACCATCACCGTATCCC
>JASLFR010000080.1 GCA_030150565.1 Cardiobacteriales bacterium
ATTTAAAGTGGTACGCGAGTTGGGTTCAGAACGTCGTGAGACAGTTCGGTCCCTATCTGCCGTGGGCGTTGGAAATTTGAGGGGAGCTGCTCCTAGTACGAGAGGACCGGAGTGGACGTATCTCTGGTGGTCCGGTTGTCACGCCAGTGGCATAGCCGGGTAGCTACATACGGAAGGGATAACCGCTGAAAGCATCTAAGCGGGAAGCCTACCCCAAGATTAGATTTCCCTAAGAGTTTAACTCTTCTAAAGGTTCGTCGAAGACTACGACGTTGATAGGCTGGATGTGTAAGTGCAGCAATGCATTGAGCTAACCAGTACTAATGAACCGTGAGGCTTGACCATATAATAGGTCTTAGACAATTTCTACTAAGAAGTAACATGATATAAAGTCCGCTATTACCCAAACTAACTAATCCAACCCTATATGCTAATGAAGCAATCGCTTCATCTAAGCAACCAGTTTTCCTGGAAACCATAGCAACATGGTCCCACCTGATCCCATCCCGAACTCAGAAGTGAAACGTGTTAGCGCCGATGGTAGTGTGGGCATGTCCCATGTGAGAGTAGGTCATTTCCAGGGCTTCATTAAGAGAGCTCCCTTACAGTGTAAGGGAGCTTTTTTTATGCTCGAAAGAAAAAGCGCCTAAGCTTCAAAGCGAGCCTCATAAAAAAGCCCTCTAAAAAAAGAGGGCTGGGCTTAAGGGGGAAGATTATTTTAGATTTAATTGACTATCTGACCTAATTGAGTCTGCTTCATTACGTGAATGGCGAGCTCATCTTCATCATCAAAATAGGTTTGATACATCAGCTCAAAAACAAGATTTGCCTTCTGTTTACTCTGTTGTTCAAGTGTTTCATACTCAACAGCAACGGAGCAAATACGTCTATTTTTCTCTAAATCAAAGGCATTTTCTGTTTCGCCATGAACTTTATTATAGGTAAATTGATATTCTGGATTATTTTCCGCTAAGAATTTAGGGAATTCCTCTTTTAAGAGTCTTCCTAGGATCTTATTGTTATTGAAATCACTTTCACAGCTAGGAACAAGTTCAGCATGTTTCTCTTGCGCGAGAGCATAAGTAGAATATGCTTCCAGTTGTCTTCTCGCTTCAATAGCATTATGGGAAATCCCTTGATAAGTATGCTCTAAATGTTCATATTTATTTAATAATGTCTGATGCTCTTTTTTCAGCTGATTATGCTGAATGCCGCTATAGAGCGAATAAGCAATTGCAGCGATTGTTATAGCGGATAACGTTCCTAAAATCGCTTTACCTCTCTTTAGATCTGTAGAGGGGGCAGTACTAGGTTTGACGATTGAAGAGGAGGGTGGCGGAAGGTTCTTTTCCTCCCTATCTTCAGAAGAAGAGGTCTTATCTTTGGTGATGGTTGCCTCTTCATTCTCAACCTCTTTCTGCTTCTCTTCGATAGTAATAAGCTCGCCATTTAGATAGATTTCGGTAATGATTCCTACTTTCTCTTTTAATTGTGTCTGATAGCGTTTAGCTTGCTCTAATGTAAGGTTTTGAGAGAGACGGTAAGCATTTCCATTAAAGAGCTTCTCTACTTCACTCGCCTCACACTTAAGTAGTAGAGCGAGGCGATTCATCGCTTTTTGCTCCTCTATTTCGGGAGCGAGCAAACCATTAAAAATTACTTCGTATCTATTTTCTTCACTCATTTTAATCGATTAATCCGTTGAATTTTGATTGGGTGCAGGAGTTATATGAAAAAAAGTTTCATCTTTTTTAATTAAACCTAGATGTTTGCGAGCGAGCTCTTCTTGAGCCTCTTCGCTATATTTAATGCCATCAATTTCGGCTTGAATTTCACTATTTTTAAGACGCAGCTCTTCATTTAACTTTTGTGTTTCTGCAAGTTTTTGTTCGAGTGCTTCAATTTTTTGTGTGCCATGCTCTTCATCAAACCAGTTGTTTTTAATTAAAATCAACAGTGTGATAATGAGGATTAAGGCAAGATAACGCATAGGATCTCCACTTCACGAGGGGGAATATTCACTGTGCCACATATACGTAAGGGGCTAAATTTGCGATAATGCCCCCATCAATGGACTAAATTAATTCGATATTTTAACACAATTAGGACTTATGAAAGATAGTATAATTATTAAGTTAGAAGAGCTTGCGGACCGTCATCAAGAGGTTACCCATCTTCTCTCTGATCCTGAAATCATCGCAAATAACAATCGCTTCCGTGAACTTTCTCAAGAGTTTGCACAGCTCTCTCCCGTTGTTGAGAAGCTTGAAGCTTGGAAAAAGAATGAATCGGGCTTAGCAGATCTTACAGAGATGCTCGAGAGCAACGATAAAGAGATGGTGGAGTTAGCTGAAGAGGAGCAGAAAGTGCTTCTTGAAAATAAGGAAAAATTGCGCCATGAGCTCAATATCTTGCTCCTTCCAACAGATCCTAATGATGATAATAATATCTTCCTTGAGGTTCGAGCAGGAACTGGAGGAGATGAAGCGGCCATCTTTGCTGGAGACCTCTTACGCATGTATATGCGTTATGCAGAGGAGCGAGGTTGGGGCGTTGAGCTCTTAAGCGAGCATCAAGGGGAGCATGGTGGATATCGTGAAGTGATTGCACGTATCGCAGGGCAGGGTGCCTATTCCCGTCTTAAATTTGAGTCGGGTGCTCACCGTGTACAGCGAGTTCCTGAAACTGAATCTCAAGGACGCGTTCATACATCAGCCGCAACGGTAGCGATTCTCCCCGAGATTCCCGAAACTGAGATGATTGAGATTAACCCAGCTGATCTAAAGATCGATACATTCCGCTCATCAGGAGCTGGGGGGCAGCACGTTAACGTAACCGATTCCGCTATTCGAATCACCCATATTCCGACAGGTGTTGTTGTTGAGTGTCAAGATGAGCGTTCGCAACATAAAAACCGAGCTAAAGCGATGAGTCTATTAGGGGCTCGCCTTTTAGAAGCAGAGCGAGAGCGTGAAGAGCGGGAGATGAGTGAATCACGCCGCAGCTTAGTAGGATCAGGAGATCGATCAGAGCGGATCCGCACCTATAATTATCCTCAAGGGCGAATTACGGATCATCGAATCAACTTAACGATCTATAAGTTGGAAGAGGTGATGAATGGCTCGCTCGATCAGGTGATTGAACCGCTCATTCATGAAGATCAAGCGGAGAAATTGGCAGCGCTGGGAGAAGATTCATAATCACAATGGAGCGAATTGCACTTCGACTATTGGCAACGACCGATCTTCATGGACATTATCTTGATTTCGATTACTATAAAGATGAGCCGATTCCCAATTTTGGTTTAATCGCGCTTGCGGGGTTAATTGAAGAGGCGAGAGCAGAGAATCCCAATACTCTGCTCTTTGATAATGGAGATCTACTGCAGGGGTGCCCTTTAGCCGATTATTTAAGAGAGTATGCCTTGAAGGAGCCCCATCCAGCCTATCTCTTAATGAATCAGCTCCGTTACGATTGTGCAACGCTTGGCAATCATGAATTTAATTTTGGACTCCCTTTTTTAGAGAAGATGATGCTTCAAGCGGATTTCCCTTACGTCTGTGCTAATTTAGCGTATGAATCGGGGGAGCCTTGGATTGAGCCTTACCATCTTCTTAAGCGAGAGGTTAAGAGTGAATCAGGAGAGATTTACCCTTTAACGATTGGTGTGATTGGGTTTCTCCCGCCACAAGTTTTGACGTGGGATAAACAACATTTTGATCTCTATGCAAAAGAGCAGGGCCGCCTTGTTACAGATGATATTCTCGCAACAGCTGCCCGCTATCTTCCTAAAATGAAGAGAGAGGGGGCCGATCTTATTGTTGCGCTTGCACACTCTGGCTATTCCGTTAAACCTTATGAGGTAGGTGCTGAAAATTCCGCACTCTATTTAACTACTTTGGATGGTATTGATGTAGTGGTAGCGGGGCATCAGCATCAGCGTTTTCCTTTCGCTCAATTTATTCATCAAGAAGATCCCCGCTTTAATCTCGATTTAGGGTTAATTAATGGTAAAGCTTCCGTTATGGCGGGTTCATGGAGCCGTTATTTAGGCGTTATTGATCTTACGCTTTCTGTTGTTGAAAAGAGGGAGGGGTACCATTTTGAGATTCTCGACCAGTGCGCTTCTTTGCGTAGTTTAGATGGGCTTCCTAACGATTTTTCTGTCAATCCTCAACATCGCGCACTTTTAGAGCCTGCACATCAAGAGGCTCGGCGAGCAATGAATGTGCCGATTGGCTACTCCGAGAGCCGCTTCTATAGCTACCTTTCACTCATTCAAGATGATAATTGCATTCAGGTTGTGGCAGATGCCCATATCTCCATCGCAAAAGAGCGTCTCGATGCGCTAAAACACCCTGATCGTGATCTTCCTATATTGGGGGCAGTGCCACTCTTTAAGGTTGGTGGACGGAAAGATGATCCTACTTACTACACTGAGATTGAGCGAGGAGAGATCTCTTTTAAAGATGTAGCGGATCTCTACGTCTATCCTAATCAATTGGTTGTTTTAAAAATTGATGGGCGCAATTTAAGAGAGTGGTTAGAGTGCTGCGTCAGTATCTATCATACGATCGATCCTACAGAGCAGAATCCTCAACCTCTAATTAATTGGGATAAGTACCGCTCCTACAATGTCGATATTATTAAAGGGGTTGAGTACACCATCGATTTAACTCAGCCCCCCCGTTATGATGGCAAACTTCATCTGATTAATGAGCTTGCACACCGAATAGAGCGTTTAACTTATCGAGGTAAAGCGGTTAAGGATGATGATCTTTTCCTCCTCTCGACTAATAGTTATCGAGCATTAGTGGATCGTTTTCCTGGTGCGGGGCGTGAGAATGCGATTCTTGTCACAATGGAGGAGATCCCTGATGTGATTCGGGCTCATGTAGAGCGGGAGCTTCAGGAGCACTCTCTGCTAAAGGTTCGCCCCAACTATAATTGGCGTTTTAATGAGGAGAAGATCTCAGGGCTTCCCCTCTTAGTGGAGATGAGTAATCGCCCACAGCTCCCCGCTTATCTATTAGAGCATTTTCCCCACTCGGCTGAGTATCGTTATACCGACCGAGAAGGGTTTCATATCTACCAAATTATCTATCGTTAACGAGCCCGAAAGAGGGAGCGATAATGTGTTTCAAGAAATTGGGTGATCTCATTGATCGCCTTTTCACGGCTACGATTATCAGAAAAAGAGTGATTCAGAATTGAGAAGGAATCAAAGGCGCGGTAACGGGCACTCTCCCTCATCATCCTCATCAGGGGTTCATCTTGTTTCGATTCTGCTCCAAGTAGAATTGGGTCTAATTGGGCATGGGATCGCCCATTGAGTAATCCTACAAGCGTTAGGAGACGGGCGGTAAGGGTATAGATCGCATCATTATTGACACAGTAGAGCTCAATATCATTAAGCTTATCCCAGATCTTATTGCCGTAAAATTTGAGCGTATTACCAACACCCCCCAAGATCGCTCCTGTTGCTGTAGCAGCACCGAGTGTGGAGAACCCTGAGATAACATCACCCACCGCAAAGACTCCCGCTCCAACAGTTGCTCCTTTACCAAATTGCATGGAGAAGTTAATTAGATTGTCGGAAGTGAAAAAATCATCTTCATAACGGCTCTCATCTAGTTGAAGGGAGAGGAGTTTTACATCTTCATCATTGAAGCGGTAGAGATCGAGCAACGCTTTGACAGAGCGCGCTTCAAGGCTTCCCACTTGATTCTGTAATTCACGGAGAACGCTCTCACTTGGGGTCGATTTTGGTAATCGTATCTGGAGTGTTAAGGCATTGAGATAGAAATTAGCCACCTCTTTTAATGCTGCGTGAAAGAGCTCCTCTTGTTGCAACTCATGTTGAGTAATAAATTGCTGAATATTCTCATAATAGTCGGGAAACATGATGGCAACTTGCTCATAGAGACGCCGTTTTTGTGGAGGGACGATTGTATCGAACTCTAGATAGTGATGAATCCCTCGCGCTTTTAATTGCTCTTTCCAGACATCAATATACTCCCCTTCATTGAGGAAATTGAGAATCGGAAGAAAAGGTTTATGCGTCTGCAGAATAAGGGTGAGCTCATCAGCAAATTTAGGGAGAAAGGGGAGGCGGGTATCCACTACATAGAGGGTTAAATCCGCCTCAAAGAGCTGTTTGAGTACCTTAATCTCCTGCTCAAAATCATCATACATGGCAGGATTGAGAATAAAACGTTCAAGGCGTTCCGCCTCCTCCCGTTTATCCTCAATTGGGCCTTCAAGTTCCAACTCATCAAGAATGCCCATCGCATCTTCAATACCAGGAGTGTCGACGTAGGTAAAACTCATCGTTTCTGTCTGAATCGCTAACTGCTCAACGTTGATTGTGGTTGAGGGCTCATCTCGTACCTCACCAAAGTTGCGATCATGGGTTAAGCTTCGGATAAGTGAGGTTTTACCCGTATTGGTATGGCCAACAATTGCTACAGTAAGCTCTTTCATGGGTTCTCCTTCTCATTATCTTGGGTGAAGTGATCGTTCAATGTCTCATTCTCTCTTAAAAGTGGGGTGACTTGAGCCTCCCAGAGTGGATAGCGATCATTCTCTTTTTGGGAGGGGATTGCGTAGAGTCGTGCTGATTTTGAGAGATTGAGGAGGCGCGAGATGCGGCGCAATACACCACGATCAGGCGTTTGAGCACTATCGAGGAAGAGAATCAGCTGATCGATGCGACTCTTCTCCAATATATGATAGAGCTGATGGAAGCTCTCTCGGTCATTAATAAAGGTGATATCGAGCTGGTAGGGGAATCGCTCCTCAGGGAAATCGAGAGCCACCATCTTCACCCCTTTTGAGGGGGGAGCGAGGAGCGGCTCTGTAGGAGTCGGTTGCTTACTGATGGGTTTAGGGGGGACTACTTTTTTGATAAGAGGCTTCTTTACCTCCTCACGAATCACAACAGGGCGAACGGAGCTCTCCTCTTTATGATGTGCACGTGTTAGACGCTTAAGCATACTCCCCTCTAAAAGACTCTCTTTAAGAGCTTTTCCAGAGATGAGTGTCATGATTAGGCGGGGGAGTAACCCATAAAAGAGGGTGATCATTAAGATCCAGAGTGCCCATCTTGAGCGCCCCCCTTCCGAAAGAGTGCCAGAAAGGGTCTGCTGAATGAGCTCCTGATCGACTCCATTAATCCCCAATAGTGAGGGGAGCGCATTAACGATCCCAAAAAGGGTGGGGTAGAGGCGACTTTCTGGGCTGAAGAGAGTGCTGCTAAGGGTGAAGTGATACTGCTGCAGGGCAAATTTTAGGGTGAGTGTGATGAGCAGAGTGGTGAAGATCACAAGCCATGAGGTGTGGACGATAAAGCCGATCAGTTTTAAAGTGTGGCGCTCTGCGTATTGCTTCTCCTTCTCCCCAATCTTTTCGGTGAGGGTGAGCTTTTTTTCCTTCTCCTCTTCTAAATTTTTTCTTTTATGCTTAATCAGTGGCGTTAATCCTTTGAGGAGTGCCGCGCCTAAAAGGGAGGGAACACCACAGAGGGTAAGGATAAGAAAAATAAGGGGGATAAAGAGCACCGACACCATAAAATAGAGGGGTTGGACAGGGTTACTGATGAGGGTGCTACTCCCTAAGAGGGTTATTAACGCAAGCAGAATCCACCAAAGAGAGAGGAGGGATTTTAAGGTCTCCTCTTTAAGATTGGCAATCCACTGTAGGGTCGATTCTGCACTCTTTTTGGTTAAATCTTTACTCATTCGCCTCATGCTCATCTTTGGGTTGGGAAATAATATGGTAGTGAAGCTGATTCATCTCAACGGCAGTGATCTCAATTTGAGCCCCTTTTTTCGCCGCTTCCCCCTTTATAAGCCAGCGAGTATCTCCGATGGTTAAGCGACCTTCTCCATTATTGACCGATTCAGTGAGTGTAAATATCTGCCCAATATATTCAGAGCCTCTCGCTTGATTGAGCCCATGGGTAGATTGCTCCTTTTTGCCGTAGAAACGGGCGCCCCAGATGCTGATGAAGAAGCTAAGAAGCGCAAAAATGAGCAGCTGAATCGGCAAAGAGAGGGGGAGAAAGAGGCTAAGGGTAGCAATAATTAATGCCGCCACCCCAAACCAGATGATGAAAATTCCTGGAATCACCATCTCTAATGCTACTAAGATTATCCCGCCTGAAAAGAGGGCTAATGTACTAAGTCCATGAAGTTCGTTAAACATGTTGCTCCTCAATTTATGATTTTTTACCGCTCTCTTTAAGGAGTTCAGCAACACCTGCAATTGAGCTGACGAGTCCAGAGCTCTCCATCGGCATCATAATCACTTTGCCATTATCGCTCTCTGCGATTTTTCCAAACGCTTCAACATACTGTTGAGCTACAAAGTAGTTGATTGCTTGAATATCCCCCTCACGAATCGCTTGAGAGACCATTGCTGTTGCAGCTGCTTCCGCTTCAGCGAGCCGCTCGCGCGCTTCCGCTTCTAAAATAGCTGCTGCTTTCTTCCCCTCTGCTTCTAAAATAGCGGATTGTTTATGCCCCTCTGAGCGGAGAATTTCAGCCTCACGAATCCCTTGTGCTTCTAAAATAGAGGCGCGCTTTTCACGCTCTGCTTTCATCTGCTTTGCCATAGAGTCGACAAGATCTCTTGGTGGCTCAATATCTTTAATTTCGATACGGGTGATTTTAACCCCCCAAGGAGCTGTTGCATGATCGACAACATCTAAAAGGCGACCATTGATCTCATCCCGTTTTGAGAGAAGCTCATCTAGATCCATCGATCCCATAACGGTGCGGATATTGGTCATCGTGAGATTAAGCACAGAGAGGGTAAGATCACTCACTGCATACGCTGCACGAGCTGCATCGGTAATTTGGTAGAAGAAGACGCCATCAACTCGCACCATTGCGTTATCACGGGTAATCACGCCTTGAGAGGGGACATCCATCACCTGCTCCATCATATTTAGCTTCTTTCCGATTCGTTCAAAGATTGGAATAATGATTGCGATTCCTGGTGTGAGAGTACGGTGATATTGACCAAAACGCTCAACCGTATACTCCTCACCTTGACGCACGATTTTTATTGATCTCTGAATAAAGATAACGACGGCGACTAAGAGGGAGATAACAAAATATTTCATAAAAAATCCTTCATCTGGAGATTATTTGAGTTGTAGGGGGGTAGGGGAAACAGGTGATTCTATAACGATTCTAAACCGTTAAGATCATAACATTTTAGCGGTTTAAACGGCGTTTTTCTCATAAAAAAAGCACCTCAATTGAAGTGCTTTATCCAATCTGAATAGTAGTGATTAGGCGCTAAATGAGTTCCCACAGCCACAGGTGGTGGTTGCGTTGGGGTTGCGAATTACAAATTGCTCCCCTTGAAGATCATTCACATAATCGATATCTGCGCCCATAAGGTATTGATAGCTTAAAGGATCAATCAGAAGCGTAACCCCTTGATTGACCACCTCAACATCCCCCTCTTCAACGGTCTCTGCAAAGCTAAAACCGTACTGGAAGCCTGAACATCCGCCCCCTTGAATATAGACGCGAAGTTTTAGGGATTGATCCCCCTCTTCATCGATTAACCCTTTCACCTTCAATGCTGCGGCATCGGTAAAGTTGATGCCTGTCTCTTCCATACTGTTCATATCCACTCTCCTGACTTATTGTTAAGTCGTTAATTGATCGTTTATCTCTTAGTTGATTTACCCTCAATTATAGCAAAGCTCTCTATAATCCTGCAGATTTCCCTCTGGAGCTCATTTTTTATTCGATGCAATTAGGTAACTCTTCCCATCTGGTTTAACGAGAAACTCTTTAGGGTGACTTTTGATAGCGATATTGAGCTGAGCATACCCAAAATTTTGAATATTGTAGTTCTCAATCCGTCGTGAGAGATTGCTCCCGATAAGGGAGAGGGAGACCCAACCGCCCTTCTGCTCTCTTATGATCTCATGAATATTGCTAATCAGTTTCTCAATATTGACCACTTTGGGATGGACAAAATAGCCCCGCGACTCTTCATGTTTTATCTTAATTAGATTGGGGTAGTTGCTGATAAATTTATTGAGCTGAGTAAAGCCGTAATTGCGGGCATCAAAATCGGGCTGAACTTGGGAGAGCCGTTTGCCAAACTCTCCAAGATTGATCCAATCATCATTATTCTCAAAGGTGGCGAAGGCTTTATTGAAGAGCTGCTGAATCTCTCGCTCCTCCTCTTTTTTGCTTCTAGCAGAGCTATTCGATTGCTCTTTTTCTGCTTTGGGATGAGCTATTTTCTCTTCTTGAATCTCTTCACTCATTGCCTCCTCTTCATCCTCTAAAATCTCCACATAGGTGAAGCGGTCGCAAGAGCGGATGAGAGATTTGGGTGTCTTCTTCTCTCCAAAACCGTAGACGAGTAGCCCTTCTTCCCGAATACGGGCGGCAAGACGGGTAAAATCACTATCGCTTGTAATGAGGCAGAAGCCATCGAAATTACGTGTATAGAGCAGATCCATCGCATCGATAATCATAGCGCTATCGGTGGAGTTTTTACCGCAGGTGTAGGCAAATTGTTGAATCGGTTGAAGTGAGTGGTCGAGCAGGAGCTCTTTCCAGCTATTTGCATGGGTTTGTGTCCAATCAGCGTAGATTCGCTTCACAGAGGCGACGCCATACTTACTAATCTCATCTAAAATATTGGAGATTCGGCGCGCTTGGACATTATCGGCATCGATCAGAACTGCTAATCGAGCTCTCTTCTCTTGTTGATTCATCTTCATTCCTCCTAATAAAAAAGCCTTACCCAATTAAGGATAAGGCTATTGATCATATATCTATAATTTTTAATTACGCTTCCTCTTCTTCACTCTTTACAATCTCAAGATGGAGTTCATCGAGTTGAGCTTGAGCGATCGGTGCAGGTGCTTCCGTTAAGAGGCAGGAAGCAGTTTGAGTTTTGGGGAACGCCATTACATCACGGATTGAGTTTGCACCCGCCATCAACATGATTAAGCGATCGAGCCCAAATGCGATTCCGCCATGGGGAGGCGCTCCATATTTAAGCGCATCGAGGAGGAATCCAAATTTCTTCTCCGCCTCCTCCTCCCCAATGCCGAGCAGTTTAAAGACCTCTTTTTGCATCTCATAATTGAAGATACGGATCGATCCACCCCCAAGCTCTGTTCCATTGAGAACTAAATCATACGCATTGGCGATTGCAGTTGCAGGCTCTTTAAGCGATTCGATCCCCTCTTTTGGTGAGGTGAAGGGGTGATGAACAGCAACATAACGCTTCTCATCTTCATCAAACTCAAACATTGGGAAATCAACCACCCACATCGGCGCCCACTTGGTAGTAAAGAGGTTGAGATCTTTACCAATCTGAACACGCAATGCACCAATGGCATCATTGACCACTTTTTTCGTGTCAGCACCAAAGAAGATGATGTCATTATCATTCGCTTCGGTCGCTTTTAATAACCCATCGAGTGTTGCATCATCGAGGAATTTAACGATTGGAGATTGTAAGCCCTCACGCCCTTTTGCAACCTCATTAACACGAATGTAGGCGAGCCCTTTTGCTCCGTAGCGTCCAACGTAGCTTGTGTAATCATCAATATTTTTACGAGTTAGTTGGTCAGAAACGTTAGGAACTTTAAGTGCTACAACTCGGCCATTCTCCATATTTGCTGCTGAGTTGAAGACCTTAAATTCAGCGCTCTTCATCAACTCTGTTACATCTGTAAACTCTAGGGGAATACGGAGATCTGGGCGATCAGATCCAAAACGCTCCATCGCTTCAGCGTAGGTCATACGGGGGATCTCACCCTCAAATTCAACTCCAATTCCCTCCTTAAAGATATGGCGGAACATATTCTCCGCAATATCCATAATCTCATCACTATTAAGGAAGGAGGTCTCAATATCGAGCTGGGTAAATTCAGGTTGACGGTCGGCACGAAGATCCTCATCACGGAAGCAGCGCACAATCTGATAGTAGCGATCAAATCCGCTCATCATTAAGAGCTGTTTGAAGAGCTGAGGACTCTGCGGAAGTGCGAAGAATTCCCCCTCATGAACACGTGAAGGAACGAGATAGTCACGAGCCCCTTCAGGAGTTGCACGGGTGAGAAATGGGGTCTCAATATCTAAAAAGCCTTGATTATCCATAATTTCACGGATTAGGCGGGTCACTTTTGAGCGAAGAAGAAGATTTTTCTGCATCTTTGAGTCACGTAGATCAAGGTAGCGATACTTTAAGCGCACCTCTTCTGAGGTCTTCTCATCACCGAGTTGAAAAGGGAGGGGGGCGGCACTATTAAGAATTGTGAATTCTTCTGCAATCACCTCAATCTTTCCTGAAACGATATTAGGATTCTCCATCCCTTCAGGGCGTGCGCGCACTAATCCTTTAATCTGAAGGACAAACTCATTACGAATGCGCTCAGCTTGGCTAAAATCGCTCTTTACTGTCTCAGGGTCGATAACCACCTGAACAATTCCTTCACGGTCACGAAGGTCAACAAAAATGACGCCACCATGATCGCGACGACGATGAACCCAGCCAGAGAGGGTAACGGTTTTGTCGAGTAACTCTTCATTCACTAATCCACAGTAGTGTGATCGCATCATTGATAAATCCTTAAATATTAAATGGTCAAAGAGGGGGAGAATCAATCAGAGCTCCAATAAAAAGTGGCCGATTTTATCGCCCTTTCCCTTACATTTGAGCGCTATTGATTAAAAATTAATAAGGGGATAATTATAGATGATTTGAGCGGCGATTTCAGCACTCATTCACAACCGAATCTTTCAGCCGCTTTGTGGCATAATGAGAAAGTTTTATGCAAGAGCCCTCTTTAAGAGATGGCTCTTTTTTGATCAATCATTTTTTTCGGATCTGTCACGGTGCAGATAAGGGAGAGCAGTTATGGGGATTGAGTTACTCGTCTTTTTAGCGTTAGGGTGCATTATTGGGGTGATCTCTGGATTACTTGGAGTAGGGGGAGGGACGGTGGTTGTGCCTACTGTTGTCTTCTTCTTAACGTTAACGGGGGCGGAATCATCAATCATTATGAAGGTGGCGCTTGGTACCTCTTTTGCTGTTGTTGCGATTACCAGCCTCTCTTCTGTCATTGCGCACCATCGTCGTGGTTCTGTTTTGTGGCCTATTGTTGGTATTTTAGGAGTTGGGGCGATGATCGGAGTCTCAATAGGTAGCCTTGTGGTGGATCGGCTCTCCGACTCATTTCTACAACTGCTCTTCTCACTCTTTTTAGCGTATACCATCATCAATATGTTACGCACAGCATCCCGTGTTGAAGCGGAGGAGGCGCACCCCATTCCAAAGAGCGCTTATGTTGGAATCGGTTCGATTATCGGCTTTTTAGCAAGTTTTGTTGGTATTGGTGGTGGTGTGATGATTGTGCCTGTCTTGAGTAAAATTGGGCATAAGATGAAGAATGCAATTGCAACTTCATCAGCGGTTGGAGTGCTTTTAGCATTAGCGGGTGCGCTCTCCTCTATGGTGACAGGTTGGGGGAGTGGGATGACTCCTGATGGTTCGCTTGGCTATATCTATCTTCCCGCCTTTATCGGTCTATCCTTGACCAGTATCTTTTTTGCGCCTCTTGGGGCGAAATTGGTCTATATCCTACCTGTTAAGCGGATTCGGCAGATCTTCGCTGGCTTTTTAACCATTATTTTAATTATCTTTATCTACAATAACTACCTTAATTAAGTCTGCTAAACGCTTAAAGAGGTTGGCAGATTTATCGAGTGAAAAGCGGAGTCTCTCTTCCGCTTTTTTTATCAAATTTTAGGAATATTTATGACAGATACGCTTCTCTTAATTGATGGCTCTAACTTTCTCTTTCGTGCGTTTCATGCGCTTCCACCTCTAAAATCTCCCGATGGGCGGCCGACGGGGGCGATTCGTGGTGTGATGAATATGTTTAGGCGGTTGATGAAGGAGTTTGATCCCCGTTATGTCGCCGTCATTTTTGATGCAAGTGGCCCCAATTTTAGAAATGAGCTCTATGCCGATTATAAAGCGCACCGCCCCCCGATGCCTGATGATCTTAGAGCGCAGATTGAGCCCCTTTTTGAGATTATCGATTATTTAGGTTATCCCCGCTTCTCCATCTCAGGAGTTGAGGCGGATGATGTGATCGCAACTTTCGCTCTTGAGGGGAAAAAACGGGGGCTAAATACCATCATCGCTTCGAGTGATAAGGATTTAGCGCAGATCGTCGATGATGGTGCGATTCGTATGTACGATGGAATGAAAGATGAGATGCTCGATCGGGAGGGGGTCTTTGCAAAATATGGGGTCTATCCTGAATTGATTCGAGATTATCTCAGTCTGATGGGGGATAGCGCCGATAATGTTCCAGGCATTCCAGGAGTTGGCCCTAAAACAGCGGTAAAGTGGCTCAATGAGTGGGGCTCGATCGATGCGATTATTGAAAATGCAGATCAATTTAAAGGAAAAGTTGGGGAGCGATTGCGGGAGAATATTGAGCAGCTCAAACTCTCTCGAATCTTAACGACCTTAAAATGTGATGCGCCTCTCCCTTCTTCGCTCGAGGATTTAACCCCAAGAGCAGAAGATACCGATAAATTACGGCAGATCTACCAAGAGTTTGGATTTAGGCAACTCTTAATAGAGCTAGATGGGGATGGGGCCTCCACCTTTGAGCCCCCTGTAGAACGAACGAGTAGTGAGAGTGTTGAAGTATCGGGATGGATTCAAGCAGATGCGCCAAAAGAGCTCAACTATCAGCGAATTACTACAGAGGAGGAGCTCCTCAATTATCTGAAATTAGTGGAGAATGCGGCCCTACTTGCGATCGATACTGAGACCGATGGGCTCGATTTTATGCAGGCAAATTTAGTGGGAATCTCCCTCTCTGCTCTCTCAGGGGAGGCGGTCTATATCCCCTTTAAGCATGAGGGATTAGAGAAGGCGTTAACAATTGAGCAAGCAATTACCCTCCTCAAACCCCTTTTAGAGGCGAAATTTCCTAAAAAGGTGGGGCAAAATATTAAATTTGATTGGCATATCTTGAAGCGTCACGGCCTTGAGTTGAAAGGTATTAGTGATGATACGCTTATCGCCAGCTATCTGCTCGATCCTACAGGGCGCAGACACAATATGGATGCATTAGCGGCTCACTTTTTGAATCTAGAGACCACCCCTTTTGAGAAGATTGCAGGAAAAGGGGCGAAGCAGAAGCGCTTTGATGAGATCGAGATTGAGATTGCAGAGCATTACGCAGCAGAAGATGCGGATATTACAGGGCGATTAGCGCGAGCGATTGTGCCTCAATTAGCGCAATATCCCGAGCTTAAAAGACTCTACGAAGAGGTGGAGATTCCTTTAACCACACTCTTAGCGAAGATGGAGCATCGAGGAATATTGGTGGATGCGACCCATCTAGAGAATCTACATGAGGAGTTTAGTGAGCATCTTGCAGAGCTTGAGGCGCAAGCGTTTGAGATAGCGGGGGAATCATTCAATCTCAATTCGCCAAAGCAGGTGGGAGAGATTCTTTTTGAGAAGCTCCAGCTACCCATTATTAAAACGACTCCAAAGGGGCAACCTTCTACTAATGAGGCTGTTTTGAGTGAACTTGCGCTCGATTATCCTCTGCCAAAATTGATTTTAGAGTATCGGGAGTTTGCAAAGCTCGCTTCTACCTATACAGTTGCTCTGATTGATCAGATTAATCCTGAGAGTGGGCGAATTCATACCTCATTTAATCAGGCGTTAACGAGTACAGGAAGACTCTCCTCATCTGAGCCCAATCTTCAAAATATTCCGATCCGTACCAAAGAGGGGCGCAGAATTCGGCAGGCATTTATTGCACCAGAGGGGGCGGTACTCCTTTCAGCCGACTACTCACAAGTTGAGTTGCGTTTAATGGCGCACTTTTCAGAAGATGAGACCCTCTTAAAAGCGTTTGCAGATGGGCTCGATATCCATGCGGCAACCGCTTCTGAAGTCTTTATGACCCCTTTAGAGAAGGTAACCTCTGCTGAGAGAAGTGCGGCAAAGGCGATCAATTTTGGATTGATCTATGGAATGGGGGCGTTCGGCTTAGCAAAGCAGATCGGAGTCTCACGGCAGACTGCACAGGAGTATATTAGCCTCTATTTTAATCGTTACCCTTCAGTTTTAAGTTATATGGAGCGTGCAAAAGAGCAGGCGCGTGAGCGGGGTTATGCTGAGACGCTCTTTGGGCGGAGGCTCTATCTTCCCGAAATTCGTAGCAGTAATGGGATGAGGCGCGCAGGCGCTGAGCGAGTGGCGATTAACGCTCCTCTTCAGGGAACTGCTGCCGATATCATTAAGATGGCGATGTTGCGTGTCGAGGAGGCTCTGAGAGCAGAGGGGCTAAAGAGCGAGCTTCTGCTTCAGGTGCATGACGAACTTATTTTAGAGGTACCTAATGATGAGGTGGAGCAGGTCAAAGCTCTTTTAGAGAGAGCGATGACTAATATAGCCCCTTTAAAAACCGATCTTCTCATTGAGATCGGGGAGGGGAAGAATTGGGATGATGCCCATTAATTGAGAAAGAGGTATAAAAAAGAGCGCTCTAAAAAGAGCGCTCTCTCTATATTGGGGTAGAGATATGTTTAGAGATCCTTAATGGTATTGATCATATCTGACACCACTTTTTTCCCATCTCCGTAGATCATATTGGTGTTATCGAGATAGAAGAGATGATTCTCAATTCCTGAGAAACCACGCCCTTCACCCCGCTTAACGACAAAGATCTGTTTCGCTTCATCTGCATTTAGAATCGGCATGCCGTAGATAGGGCTAGACTCATTTGTACGAGCAGATGGGTTAACCACATCATTCGCCCCAATCACTAAGACGACATCAGTCTCTTTAAAGTGATCATTGATCTCATCAAGATCGTAGATAAGATCGTACGGAATCCCCGCTTCAGCAATTAGAACGTTCATATGACCAGGCATACGTCCTGCGACAGGGTGAATCGCAAATTTAACATCGATATCACGCGCTTGAAGCAGTTTTACTAACTCCGCCACTTGATGTTGCGCTTGTGCCGCAGCTAATCCATATCCAGGGACGATAATAACGCTCTGAGCGTAGTTCATGGTGATTGCAGCATCGCTTGCGCTTTGTGGTTTAAGCGCACCCTCTACCTCTTCATCACTCTCCTGCTTTTCGCCAAAGTTTGAGAAGAGGACATTGCTTAAGGAGCGATTCATCCCTTTTGCCATCAATTGTGTGAGTAGAGTACCTGCAGCCCCCACAACAGTACCTGCAATAATTAATCCGCCGTTCTGTAACGCAATCCCTTCAATTGCAACTGCAATACCGGTTAATGCGTTGAAGAGCGAGATAATAACAGGCATATCTGCACCTCCGATTGGAATTGCAATTAAGATTCCCAAAAGGAGTGTGATGATAAAGAAGATCAAGATGAGCGCTGGGCTTGCTGTTGGAAGGCTCGCCATGATGAATGCAACGAGAAGTGCTGTTGCAAAGAGGAAGAAGTTGTAGAGATTGCGATCTTTAATACGAATCTCTTTACGCATTCTGCCATCAAGTTTTGCCCATGCAACAATCGACCCTGTCAGTGAGATTGCACCAATCAATCCACCAATTGCGGCTAATAGAAGAAGCGGTTTTGAGGGTTGACCTGTCGCTTCGATGGTAGCTGCAAGTTCTGGCATCTCTAAAAGATGAGCATGATCGGAGAGATTCGCTAATCCATGGAGCACCTGTGCATCAGGTTGAGCCACTTGAAGAAGCGCAATCGCTCCAATAAGAGCAGCTGATCCTCCCCCTGCGCCGTTATAGATTGCAATCATCTGTGGCATATCGGTCATCTCAACTTTAACCGCTGAGCGATAGGCGATTCCACCACCAATAAAGATCGCAAGGAAGATGAGAAGATAGTTGGTAGAGACCGCAGGATGGAAGAGGGTGATAACAGTGGCAAAGAGCATCGCCCAGCCTGCTGCCATAATCCCCTTTTGAGCGGTTGAGGGGTGGCTCATCCGTTTTAACGCAATAATGAAGATTATCGCTGTGATGAGGTAACCGATTTCAATAAAAAATTGCATGGTCTATTACTCCTTATCGTTAGCGCTAGGTTTGAACATATCGAGCATCCGCTCCGTCACAACATATCCCCCAACAGCGTTTGCTGCGCCGAGAGCGACTGCGAGAAAAGCGAGTATGATTTGAAGCGCCCCTTCAGCGTGTCCAAGGGCGATGATCGCACCGATAAGTACAATGCCGTGGATGAAGTTTGATCCCGACATTAAAGGGGTATGCAAAATGGCAGGAACCCGTGAGATTACCTCAAATCCCACAATGCCAGAGATAATAATGAGGTAGAGTGCTGCAAAACCAGTAATCATTTAAGCCTCCATTGCATCTTTAATGCGTTCTGAAATGAGTTCACCATCGTGAAGAATCATACACTCCTTAATGATCTCATCCTCAAGATCAAGCTGTAGGCGCTTCTCAAGAATGAAGGGGGAGAGTAAATTGTAGATATTGTGGGCGTACATCTCTGAAGCGTGAATCGCTGCGCGTGATGGCATGTGGGTTGGGCCATAAATGGTCACACCACGATAAGTTACTTTCTGATTCGCTTCAGTCAATTCGCAGTTGCCCCCTGTTTCAGCAGCAAGATCGATAATGACGCTGCCCCGTTGCATCCGTTTTACCATCTCTTGAGTGATGATTTTTGGTGCAGGGCGACCAGGTACCGCTGCTGTTGAGATCACAACATGAGCATTCTCTAAATGGCGAGCGAGTGCTTCTGCTTGTAACGCCTGCTCTTCTTTTGTTAATTCACGGGCGTAACCCCCTTCGCCACTTGCATCTACACCAGTATCGATCAATTTGGCGCCTAAGGATTCCACATCCCCTTTCGCTGCGGCACGAATATCGTACGCCTCCACTTCAGCCCCAATTCTGCGAGCAGTTGCGATCGCTTGAAGACCTGCAACTCCTGCACCGATTACCACTACTTTTGCAGGGCGAATCGTTCCCGCTGCGGTGGTGAGCATCGGGAAGAAGCGGGGGGCTTTTGAAGCAGCCATTAGCGCAGCCTCATAACCTGAAACCGCCGCTTGTGATGAGAGGGCATCCATGCTCTGAGCACGGGTAATACGGGGAACAAGCTCAAGAGCGATTGCGCTCAATTTTGTTGCTTGCATCGCCTCAATTAACTCACGATTTTGAAAAGGATTGAGAAGACCTACAACAAGGGAGTGGGGCTTAAGCGCTTCGATCTGTTTAATCGTTGGTGCACCCACACAGAGCACAAGATCATTCTCCTCAAATTCTGGCTCCTCTACAGTAATATCTTCATAATCGCTATCCGCAAAATGGGCCCTCTCTCCTGCTCCTGGCGTGAGAATGACATTAAGGCCTGCTCGAGAGAAGCGTTGAGCGGTTTCTGGATCGAGGGCGACACGCTTTTCACGATCTGCATCCTCTTTTAAGACAATTATCCTATTGCTCATAGATATTGAACTCCTTTTTGACGAAAGTTAGAGCTCAAGTCTAGCACGAAATAGAGCCAATAATAGGGGCTTAACTCAATTTGTAATGGAAGAGGGGAGAGATTAATTTTTTCATAAACTTTAATCAAAAAGAGGGGAGAATCGAGCCCCCTTTTCGCTTTTCGCTGTTATGTTAGTTAGAATTTGAGTATACTGTTGACGCTTAAATTAGGGAGCAAACCGAGATATTTAGAGGCAAATCGCTTAGCGAGGGAAGGTGTTGAATGAGCACTCAAGTGAAGAAGAAACGCTCGATCTGGAGCCGAATGATTCCAAAGAGCTTTTATAAAATATTAAGTTATAAGTTTTATATCCCCTTCTCTAAAAAAACAACTCCTTGGCTCTTTACGATTAGCGCCATTCTACTTCTGATTGGAGTCGTTTGGGGGTTGCTCTTCTCACCTCCTGATTATCAGCAGGGTAATAGTTTTAGAATTATCTATATTCATGTGCCAGCAGCGATCTTTTCTACACTGGTCTACCTCTTTCTTGCCTTAATGAGTGCAATCTATCTTATTTGGCGCATTAAGCTTGCGGCGATGCTCGCCCGAGCAACCGCTGTTTTAGGGGCGTTTTACACCTTAATTACTCTGGTAACAGGGGCGATCTGGGGGCAGCCCACATGGGGAACGTGGTGGACGTGGGATATCCGTTTAACAAGCCAATTGATCCTCTTCTTTTTCTATCTTGGTTACATTGCGCTCGATCAAGCGTTTGAAGATCGGGAGACAGCGGATCAGATGACCTCTATCATCTCCCTTATCGGGTTGATTATGGTCCCTATCATTAAATTCTCTGTCTACTATTTTGAGTCGATCCATCAGACAAGCACAATTTTCGCCTCAGGCGGCCCTGCGATTCCGCCGAGCATGTTCTATCCTCTTCTATTAACGATCTTTGCAACTTTCGTCTTCTCTTTTGCATATGTTGGTAAGAAGAGCCTCAATTTAATCTATCGCGAGCAGTTGCAACGCCACTATATGCGTCAGCAGTAGGAGTTAAGGATGAGTTTTTGGAGCAGTATTACCGAGAAGATGGCATTTAATAGCCTCTCTGAGTTCCTTGCGATGGGGAAACATGGCATCCACGTCTGGATGAGTTACGGTTTTTTTGTACTATGCTTAGTAATCTTACTGGTCTCTCTCTTTCGGGAGACTACATCTTTAGAGAAAGAGTTGAAAAGGGAGGGTTTACTCGATGACACCAAAACAGAAAAGTAGAGCGATTGCGGTGGTTGCGATTACCGTTGTTGCTTTTTTATCGATCGGATTCTTAGTAATTGCAGGGCAGGAGAAGCTCAACTATTACTACTCGCCTGATGAAGTTTATGCAGGGAAGGCCCCCCTTGATAAGAAGATTAGGGTTGGGGGATTGGTTGAGTTTGGCTCCCTTAAGAAGAGCGATCAGACATTAGAAGTACTCTTCGATGTTGTAGATGGCACACAGCAACCGATTACCATTAAGTATGATGGAATTTTGCCCGATCTGTTCCGTGAAGGGCAGGGAATTATCGCTGAAGGGCATCTACAAGCGGATAATAGTTTTGTTGCTGACTCTATTTTAGCGAAGCACGATGAACAATATATGCCCCCTGAAGTCGCAGATGCACTTGAGCGGACAGGACATGTCTCTGCTGAGTAATCTCTATTATTAGATTCATTCACCCATAAGGATTCATTATGCTTCCCATAGGACAGCTTGCCCTCTATTTCGCTTTAGGCGTCTCAATAATGCTCTTTATTCTGCCACTGGTTGGAGTAAAGTTTCGTAACGCACCTTTGATGTATGCCGCGCGCCCATTAGCAACGTGGCTCTTTATTCTTGTTCTGCTCTCCTTTGTAGCGCTTGGATACGCCTTTTGGGTGAATGATTTCAGTTTTCAGTACGTTTTTAATCACTCAAATACTCGACTCCCTTGGTATTACAAATTAACGGCGATCTGGGGCGGCCACGAAGGTTCGATGTTGTTATGGGTCTTAACACTCACTTTTTGGATGTTTTTAGTGGTGCTCTTCACCCGTAAAATGCCTCTGGAGCTCTCCTCTGCAACACTATCGATTTTAGGGGCGATCGCTGCTGGGTTTATCTCCTTTTTAGTCTTTACTTCAGATCCTTTCGCCCGAAATTTAACACCGATGATCTTTGATGGGCGCGATCTTAACCCTCTTTTGCAAGATTTTGGCCTCATTATTCATCCACCACTTCTCTATTTGGGGTATGTGGGGTATGCCGTTCCTTACGCATTTGTCTGCGCGCTCTTAATGACGGGGCATGTGGATCGATTATCGATTCGTTGGATTCGCCCTTGGTCGCTTGCGGCTTGGTCCTTCCTTACACTCGGGATGACGATTGGAAGTTGGTGGGCCTATTATGAATTGGGCTGGGGTGGCTGGTGGTTCTGGGATCCTGTTGAGAATGCTTCCCTTATTCCATGGATTTTAGGGACAGCGCTTCTCCACTCATTAGCCGCAACGGAGAAGAGGCAGGCATTTACCCTCTGGACCGTTATTATGGCGATCACCACCTTCGCCCTTAGCGTTTTAGGAACCTTCCTTGTGCGTTCAGGTGTTCTCACATCGGTTCACTCTTTTGCGTCCGACCCTTCACGAGGCCTCTTTATTCTTGTTCTGCTTGGAATTATCGCGATCTGTGCGCTTCTTCTCCTTATTTTGCGTTCAGGGAAGATCTCTCAAGAGAGTAACTATGGTTTAATCACCCGTGAAAGCGCGATCTTAACCAATAATATTCTTTTAGCGATCGCCTGTTTTGTCGTGCTTTTGGGGACGCTCTACCCCTTAATTATCGATATTTTGGAGAAGGGGAAGATCTCGGTTGGAGAGGCGTATTTTAATCAATACACGGTACCGATCGCTTTTGTTCTCCTTGCGCTTTTGGGGATCGCCCCCGCTCTTCGTTACCGTAAAGATACCTTGAGCCGCTTGAAGCGTCCGCTCCTTATCAATGCGATTTTGGCGCTTGTTTTAGGGGTGGGTTCTGCCTATCTCTACTCAGGCGAGCTCAATGGTCTGGTAGTTACCTCATTAATTCTCTCCTACTGGGTTGTTGGGGGGATTGTGATTGAGATCAAAGCGGGCGCTAAAAAGGGGAGCTCCTTTATTAAGGCGCTCAGAGCACAAACCTTATCTCGCTGGGGAATGAATCTTGGGCATCTTGGGTTAGTTGTCTCAATTGTGGGGATTACGCTCACCAGTTTTTATAGTATTGAGCGGGATATGTTGGTGAAGGTGGGGGAGACAGTCTCTATTCGCCAATATAATTTTACGCTTCAGAGTTTAGAGCGTGCGGATGGTTCAAACTATGTTGCAACGAAAGGAACCTTCCTTGTGACCCAAAATGGGCGTCCTCTTCCCAATATGTATCCTGAAAAGCGTTTCTATACTGTAAGTGGGTCACCAATGAGTGAGGTAGCTCTGCGAGCCTCTTTAATTGATGATCTCTACATTGCGCTTGCTGAAGAGCGTGGTGAAAATGCGTGGGCGATTCGTCTCTACGTTAAGCCTTTTGTTCGCTGGATCTGGCTAGGGGGCATCATCATTTCAATCGCTGCATTTTTATCGATTTTAGATCGCCGTTACCGTATCACTTATAGACGAGCTGATGAGCAGGAGAGAGTTAATGAGTCATAACGATTTAGAGAAGCGAAATGAGAATGAGAAGAGAGGTTTTCCTCTAAGAAATCTCCTATTGGGGGGAATTTTAGTAGGATTGATTGGATTTATCGGTTTTCTCTTCTTCAGCTTAGGGAATGATCCTGCAGTGCTCCCTTCAGAATTGAAGGGGAAGCCTCTTCCTGAGTTTACCGCTTATAAATTGAGCCGTAACGATGCAACCGCTGAAATTATGAGTAATCACGATATTAAAGGGCCCGCTCTTCTCAATGTTTGGGCTACTTGGTGTGAGAATTGTGAAGCGGAGCACGCAACCCTCAATGAGCTTGGAAAGCAGGGGGTGAAGATCTACGGTTTTAACTATAAAGATGATAATCGGCTCGCTTATGAGTGGTTACAGCGTTTAGGTAACCCTTATATCTTCACCTATACCGATAATAGTGGAAAGATCGGGATCGAGCTTGGCGTTTATGGTGCGCCTGAAACTTTCTTTCTTGATAAAAATAATCGTATCGTCCATCGCCATGTAGGTGAGGTGACCCCTGAGAATTGGGAGCGTGAATTGCGCTTCTATTATGAGGAGAGTTTAACCCCGATGGATGAGGAGGTGAGTCGATGAAGCGCTTTTTTACCCTATTGATGATTCTCTTTGTAACGAGTTTTTCTGCTCACGCTAATGCCAATATCTACCTCTTTAATAGCGAGATTGACGAGCTCCGTTTCCAGAGTCTGATTCGGGAGCTTCGCTGCCCTAAGTGTCAAAATCAGAATATCGCGGATTCCGATGCCCCCCTTGCTCAAGATATGAAAGATATCACTTACGATATGATTATGGATGGGCGGGCAGATAGTGAAATCGTCAGTTTTATGGTGGATCGTTATGGTGATTTTGTCACCTACAATCCTCCTGTTAAACCTGTGACGTGGGTACTCTGGTATGGCCCTGTTGCTCTATTAATTTTTGTTGCAGCGATTGTCTTTTTTGTGCGACGAAATGCCTCAAGTCGCTCAGAAGCGCCCCGTCTGTTATCGGAAGAGGAACGAGCAAAACTGAATCAAATTTTAGAGAAAGAGAGCTAAATCATGAAGCTTATTATCATTGCGGCATTACTGCTTGTTATCACCTTTTTGCTGCTTATCTATGCGCTCTTTAGGCGAGATTTAACTCCCTTTACGCGACTTGAAGATCTCTACCGAATTAAATTTAAAAGAGAGAGCGCTCAACTTTTAAAGGAGCGGGAAGCAGAGCTTTTGAGTGAAGAGGAGTATCAGGTAAAGTACGCTGCTTTAGCTCACGATCTTTTAGCAGTTGCCGATGAGAATAGACGAACGTTAAGTAGCCGCTTTCTACTCCTTTCAATCGCTTTTATGATGGTGATTGGTACCGCTATCTTCATCTACTACTGGACAGATGGCTATCAAAAAGAGGAGCAATTAATTGATGCAGAGCGCTTCTCTGTTCGCTCTGAATTGAAGCGGTGGGTAGAGTCGCTCGATATTAATCAGCTTCGGGAAGGGGTGGATCTTGAGGAGCTCAATCCTCCTAAAAGTTTAATCGAGCAGGGGCGCGCAGGTTTTTTTGCCCTCAATCAGATTAGCTCAGAGCAGAATCATAAAGATCTGCGCTATCTCTATATTTTAGCGAACGCCTATACAGCCATTGGGGCGCTCGATATTGCCAATGAGGTCTACATTCGCCTTTATGAGTCGGAAGAGCCTGAGCATCGCCTCTATCCTAATGCGATGTTTCTCTATCTACAGTTAGAGATGAATGATTTTAAGCTCGATGCTCGTCTTGAGAATCTTTATGATCAGATGGTTCAGCGCCATTCAGATAATGAGCGTCTCATTTTGCAGTATGGGATGATTCTCTATCAGAATCAGAAGTTTGAGAAAGCGATAGCCCTCTTTGAGTATCTCGCTTCAACCCTCGATGGGGAGGATCAGGCAGAGAGCCGAGCCCTCTTTGTCGGTATGATCGCAGATATGAAGATGCAAGCGTTGGCGCAAGCAAGAAATAGTGTTGAGGCTTCCGTTACGCTCGATATTAAGGGGATCGACTTTCCTGAGACAGCGCAACTCTATCTTTACTTAAGAGAGGAGGGGAGCGCAGGGGGGCCACCACTTGCAGCACGTCGAATTGCGGTATCAGAAGCGGGTTGGCCGATCAATGTTCGTCTCTCGAGCAGTGATATTTTAATGCCTACCGATAAGGAGTTAGGAGATTATGAAGCGTTGACTCTCTCTGCCCGTATCAGCTTAAATGGTGATCCCATTAGTAAAGCGGGAGATCTTGAGAGTAGCGAGATCAAAGTGGAGCATGGGGCACTCAATCAGCTGGTGATTGATCGGGTGAAGGAGTAGCTCGGTGTCGCTCCAATTGCCCACAAAATCGACCCCTTTTCATTGGCAGGTGGATCAATTCACAGTTGAGCGAAATTATCGTGCGCTCTTTTCTCCTCTTTCACTCTCGCTAAAAAATGGTGAGAGCCTCTATATTGAAGGGGCGAACGGGGTAGGAAAGAGTACATCGTTACGGGTCTTTGCTGGGGTGAGCCAACGATTTAAAGGTAGCATGCTCTTAAATGATCTTCCTCGAAGTGAGTGGAGTTATCTCTACGGCAGGGCGATTCTCTATCTTGGGCACCATTTGAGCCTAAAGAGTGATCTTAGCGGACTAGAGAATCTTCAGCTCCTTTTAAATTTAAAGGGTAAAACAGTTTCAGAGCGGGAGATCTTAACCCTTTTTGAGATGCTTCAGATTCCGCGTCAACCAAGACCTCTGCGTTATCTCTCAGCTGGGCAGAAACGGCGAGTATTTCTTGCACGCCTTTGGCTTGAAGAGGCGCCAATCTGGATTTTAGATGAGCCCTTCACATCACTCGATACCGCTTCAATTGAGCTGATCGAGGAGAAGTTGAAAGAGCATCGTCATGAAGGGGGCGCTCTAATCTTCACCTCTCATCAGAAACCGAGCCCCTCTGTCTACTCCTCCCACATTATTCTGGAGCGCGGAAATGATTAGATCATTCTTTGCGATTATTCAGCGTGATTTAAAGATCTCTCTTCAGAAGCGATCGGAGATCTTAACGCCTATTATCTTCTTTTTAATTGTTGTGAGCCTCTTTCCTCTAGGGCTTGGGATTGAGAATCGGGAGGCGCTAAAAGGGGCAGCCCCTGCGATTTTGTGGGTCTCGGCACTTCTCTCAACGATGCTTATTATGGATCGACTCTTTAAAGAGGATTATGAAGATGGCTCTTTAGAGCAGTTAGCGATTAGTGGGATTCCCCTCTATCTTGTGGTGTTAGGGAAGATTGTTGCGCACTGGATCTTAACGGCGCTGCCGCTCATCCTCTTTACTCCGATTTTAAGCTTAATGCTGCTCTTTTCGATTAAGGAGGCGCTTGGAATTGCGCTGATCTTACTTGTAGGAACGCCACTTTTGAGCCTGATTGGGGCGATGTGTGTTGCGATTATTGTTGGAGTGCGCCATTCAGGGCTTCTTTTAAGTATCCTGCTCCTTCCACTCTATATTCCCGTCTTAATCTTTGGGACGCAGATGATTCTGCGCCTGATTGAGGGGCATCGCTTATTGGGGTATTACGCTATTTTTGGTGCAGCTAATACAGTTGCGCTCTTAGTCTGCCCTCTGGTTGCTGCTTTCGCTCTAAAATTGAGCCTCGATTAATTGAGCAACTGAGATCAATCTTTAAGAGCTCCTTTGTGAGCTCTCTTTTTTTGGGACGAAAGGGGAAAAGTAGTGCAATATTTGACAACAAGGTTGTCAAAGCTGTAGCATGCTCTCTCTCTTGCGCAAGATCAATTGTTATAAAATATGGATATTTTACGTGGATAATCATAAACGGGAGCAGGTGAGTAAGATCGTTTCAAGCATCTTTGAAGCCTCTATTAAACTCAATAAAATCTCCGATGAGTTGCTCAGTAAGAGCCCTTATCACATTAGTGGAACCGCACTTGGCATCTGTGTCACGATTATGCGGTCTGATCTGCCTTTGACGGTTCCTCAATTGGCGGAACGATTCTTTATCTCCCGCCAAGCGGTACAGAGGCAGGTTCAAAATCTGCTTGAAGATAATATTCTTCAAAAACATGAAAATCCTCACCATAAACGCTCCCCCTACTATGATTTAACAGACTCAGGGAGAGAGACCATTCAAGCGATCTTGGTGGAAGTTTTTGACCCGTGGCTCAACGAGTTATCGATTCAGTATGACGATAATCTCGATCTGGAGGCGGGGCTTGTTATTTTAGAAAAAATTACCAATCTATAGAAATTTGAAGAGAGTTTGACCTATGAAAAGAGCAAAAATGTGGCGATCGATGCATCGTCTTCTGCTTCTTCCAACAGCTGCGATTCTGTTATCAGCCTGTTTTGGGGGGGATGATCCACAAGCGCAGGGAGAGTTGCCACCGCTTGATGTCGTGGTTCAACCTGTACAAGTGCAAGATATTATTGTGGAGACGGAGTTACCAGGCCGCACGGTGGCATCGGTTGTGGCTGAGATTCGTCCTCAGGTAGGGGGGATCATCCTAGAGCAGAACTTTAGTGAAGGGAGCATGGTTGAGAAAGATGAGACCCTCTATCAGATCGATCCTGGTCTTTTTGAAGCGAATTTAATGCAAGCTGAGGCGACCCTTGTTCGAGCAAAAGCGAATCATTACGCAGCTCAAATGAGAGCAGAGCGAATCAATGCGCTTAAAAATTCAAAAGCGATTAGTCGCCAAGATGTAGATGATGCGAATGCGGTACTGTCACAATCAGAAGCTGAGGTGAGCAGTGCAGAGGCGCAGGTGAAGACGGCGCAGATCAATCTTAACTACACCAAAATGTTAGCACCAATTACAGGGCAGATTGGGCGCTCTAACTTTACTCAAGGAGCCCTTGTTGCACCAGGGCAGCCAAAAGAGATGGCGGTGATTCAGCAGCTCGATCCGATGCATGTAGATATCACCTTCTCATCAGCAGAGTTTTTAGATATTCAGCGCCGTCATGCTGAAGGGACGCTCACAGATCGGAGTAAAGATGGGCATTACGAAGTCCGTTTAACGCTCGATAATGGGCAGGAGTATGAGCATGTAGGGCATGTTCGATTCTCTGATCGTACGGTTGATCAGACAACAGGCTCAATTTTCATTCAAGCGGAGTTCCCTAACCCCGATATGTTGCTCCTCCCTGGTATGTTTGTTCGCTCAAAAGTGGAGCAAGGGTTGCATAAAGATGCGATGTTAGTTCCTCAACGAGCGGTACAGCGTGATCTACAGGGGAATGCAACAGTGATGGTTGTTGGTGAGAATAATCAGCTTGGTATTGTTCCTGTGGTTACTGAGTACTCTTATGAAAATAATTGGGTGATCACATCGGGCTTAAAAGGGGATGAACGCATTATTGTAGATGGATTCCCCAGTATTCAAGGGCGCATGCGTCAAGTGCAGATGGATATTAGCAAGGTTGCTCTCAATCCTATGAGTGCTGAAGAGGCAAAAGCGAAACAAGAAGCAGCCGGTCAGCAACTTGCACCGTAAAGGAACCAAAGAAGGAGTAAGTTATGGCTAGGTTTTTTATTGATCGCCCGATCTTTTCATGGGTGATCGCAATTATGACGATGTTTGTGGGATTGCTTGCAGTCTATTCACTGCCAGTTGCGCAATATCCACAAATCGCCCCACCCCAAATTAGCATCAGTGCGATGTATCCTGGCGCAGATGCGCAAACGATTGAGGATACCGTAACGCAGGTGATCGAGCAGAATATTAATGGGCTTGATGGCTACCGTTATATGAATGCGACAAGTACAAGCGAAGGGAGCGTTGAGATCAACGTCACCTTTAATCAGGGAGTTGATCCTGATATTGCACAAGTACAGCTGCAAAATAAGATTCAGCAGGCGTTGAGTACGCTCCCTGTTGAAGTTCAGCAGCAGGGGGTTCAGGTTCAAAAATCGGCGAGCTCATTCTTCCTAATTGCAACATTCTACTCAGAGGATGGAAGCCACTCGATGGCGGATATTGGTGACTTTATGGCCACCACCGTACAAGATCCTTTGAGCCGAATTAATGGAGTGGGGGATACAATCGTCTTCGGTTCAAGTTATGCAATGCGTGTCTGGATCGATCCTTTGAAGCTCCATAAATATAATATGACGCCAACAGACGTCTTAATGGCGATTCAAGAGGAGAACGTTCAGGTCGCTTTTGGACAGATAGGAGCGCCCCCCGTTGCAGCAGGGCAGGAGCTCAATTTCACAGTAACCTCACAGACAAAACTTGAGAATGTTGAGCAATTTAAAGAGGTACAACTTCGAGTCAATCCTGATGGAAGTCAGGTGCGACTTGGGGATGTTGCCCGTTTAGAGCTAGGAGCGGAGCATAGCTTCTTCAGTATCGCTTATAACAATAAGCCAGCATCGGCGATTGCGATCAACTTAGCATCGGGGGCGAATGCGCTCGATACTGCCGATTTAGTGCGTGCGGAATTGAAGAGCATTGAGGGATTGATTCCTGCGGGAATGAATTACACCTTCCCTTACGACACCACCCCTTTCGTTAAGATTTCGGTGAAGAATGTTCTCTCAACCTTAATTGAAGCGGTTATTTTAGTCTTTGCGGTGATGTACCTCTTCTTACGGAACTTCCGTGCAACGATTATTCCAACGCTTGCGATCCCTGTTGTTCTTCTTGGAACGATGGCGATTCTCTCAGCGATGGGGTATATCATCAATACGTTAACCCTCTTTGCGATGGTTCTCTCAATCGGTCTTCTGGTTGATGATGCGATTGTTGTTGTTGAGAACGTTGAGCGAATTATGGAAGAGGAGGGATTATCCCCCCTAGAGGCGACTCGTAAATCGATGGATCAGATTACAGGTGCTTTGATCGGGATTGGGGTTGTGCTCTCAGCGGTATTTGTTCCGATGGCTTTCTTAGGGGGAGCGTCAGGAATCATCTACCGACAATTCTCCGTCACCATCATTACGGCGCTTCTGCTCTCTGTGATTGTGGCGATTATCTTCACCCCTCCGCTCTGTGCCACTATTTTGCTCCCTCATGGGACGAAGAAGGAGCATAGAGGGATCGCTAAACTCTTCTTTACCCTTATCGCTCCTTTAGTGAATGGGATCAATTGGGTTGTCGATCGCTTTAATCGCTTCTTCGATCGGAGTAACGATCGTTATAAGCATGGTGTAAAGCGAGTGGTCACAAAGCCGAAGCGGTATCTGATCCTCTTTGCACTCATTATTGCGATGATTGGTTATGGATTTAATCGACTCCCTACAAGCTTCCTGCCTGATGAGGATCAGGGAATGTTGATCGGGATGACAATCGGTTCCGATAATATGTCTCTTGAGCGTACCAATGAGGTATTGCGTGAGATCTCCGATTACGTCATCACCCATGAGCAAGATAGCGTTGAGGCGATCAACACCGTTGGAGGATTTAGCTTTAGTGGGCGAGGAGGGAAGCATGGAATCTTCTTCATGCCGCTAAAAGATTGGGATGAAAGAACGGAGCCTCATCAGCAGATCGATGCGATTGGGAACCGAATTCGTCAATATGCAGAGACGGTTCACGGCGCTGATGTCTATATTATTCAGCCGCCCCCCATCATTGAGCTCGGTGCTGCGACAGGGATTGAGTTTGTTCTACAGAACGCTGGTGGTTTAACTCACCAAGAGTTTATGGGAACGATCTTCCAATTTATGGGGGCGATGCAGCAAGCGTCAAAAACCATCAATATGGAGGCCTTTATTCCTGGTGGCTCTTTTGACGCTCCTCTCTATCAGATCGATATTGATCGGGAGAAGGCGCGTGCGCTTCAAGTCTCCGTGCAAGATATCAACAATACGCTTGCGATCGGTTGGGGAAGTCTCTATGTGAATGACTTTATCGATCGAGGGCGCGTTAAAAAGGTGATTATGCAAGGGGATGTGGAGTACCGCATGCAGCCTGAAGATTTCAATCACTGGTATGTACGGAATAAGCTGGGCGAGATGGTCCCCTTTAGCGCTTTTGCAAAAGGGCGCTGGGAGGCTGGTCCTTCACAATTGACCCGCTTTAATGGCTACCCCTCCTTTAAATTTACAGCAACGCCACACGCAGGATTTAGTACAGGTGAAGCGATGGCTGAAGTTGAGGCGATTGTGGAGCAATTCTTACCTCCAGGGGTTCGTGTTGAGTGGACAGGGCTCTCTTATGAGGAGCGGCAGGCGGGGAATGTGCAGATTGCGCTCTTTGCGGTCTCCATTATGGTTATCTTCCTAAGTTTAGCTGCGCTCTATGAGTCGTGGACGGTACCATTTGCGGTGCTCTTCTCAATTCCTGTAGGGGTAATTGGAGCGGTCATCGCAGGCTTAATGCTTGGGCTCTCTAACGATATCTACTTTCAGGTGGGGATGCTCACGACGATTGGATTGACGGGTAAAAACGCAATCTTAATTGTGGAATTTGCTCGAGATCTGATGCGTCAAGGGATGAGTGTTGTCGATGCAACGGTAGAGGCGGCTCATCTTCGTCTGCGCCCTATTTTGATGACTTCTTTAGCATTTGGGCTTGGAGTTCTCCCCCTTGCGTTAAGTAGTGGTGCGGGTTCTGGTGCTCAAAACGTTGTAGGAATTACAGTCGTTGGAGGGATGATAGGGGGTACGTTCCTTGTTATCTTCTTCGCGCCGATCTTCTTCCGCCTGATTATGGGGCGTGGGGAGAGAGGTGGAGAGAAGGAGGAGTCTGTTATTCTTGTAAAAGAGTAATCTTCCGCCGTTAAAATAAGAAGAGCCTACTCATAGAGTAGGCTCTTCTTTTATGCCTTAAAATCGGATGGGCGATTATTTATTTTCGTCACGAATGTAAGCGATCGCCTCAACCTCTACTAAAACACCACGAGGGAGCGCTGCTACTTCAAAACAGGAGCGAGCTGGCGCCTTATCAAGACCGATAATCTCTGCATAAACTTCATTAAAAGCGTTAAAATCTTTAATATCATCAAGATAGCAGGTCGCTTTTAAGATGGTATCTACTCCGCCACCTGCAGCCTCTAATACTGCTTTTAAGTTATTTAAGACTTGGCGCGCCTGTGTGACAACATCATCTCCAACCACTTCCGTCGTCTCAGGACAGAGAGGAATCTGACCTGAGGTGAAGATTAAGCCGTTATAGACGTTTGCTTGCGAGTAGGGACCGAGTGCTTTTGGTGCATTATCGGTATGAATGATTTTTTTCATATAGAACTCCTTTATAGGTGAAAATGCTCATTCTAATGAGCTTAGATGCCCATGCAGACACCAGTGTCGAGCATGGTGGTAATGAGTGGGTGATCGAGAGGGAGTAGACGGGGCTCTCCTGCTAATTTCTCAAGAGGAACGGGGACTAATACACCCCCTTGCTGCGCTACCATCACACCAAAGCGCCCCTCTTTTATGTAGCGAATCGCTTCTGTACCACATTGAGTTGCAAAGATGCGATCGGTCGCCGTTGGAGTACCCCCACGGCTAACATAACCGAGCGTCGTTAAGCGGGATTCAATTCCTGTAATTTCAGGGATATCATCCACTAAACGGATCGCTTCTGAGTGTTTTTTCGGTTTAAGGCCAAGATCAAATTTAGTGCGAGAGATCGCCCCTTCCGCTACAACAATGAGCGCTGAGCGTTTTCCATAAACATTTGCTCTTAGGTAGTCGCAGATGCGCTCCATAGAGTAGGGGATCTCGGGGATTAGACAGATATCTGCAGAGCCCGCTAAAGCAGCCCCTGCAGCGAGCCAACCAGCATCACGCCCCATCACCTCTAAAATCATCACACGATGGTGAGAATCAGCAGTGGTGCGTAATCGGTCAAGAGACATAACAGAGACGTGAATAGCGGTATCGTAGCCAAAGGTGATATCGGTGTGAGCAATATCATTATCGATCGTCTTAGGGAGCCCTATAATATTGAGCCCCGCTTTATGAAGATGGGAGGAGAAGCGCTGTGTGCCATCTCCCCCAAGGGTGATGAGCGCATCGAGCCCTAATTTTTCATAGCTCTCAACACATTCACGGACGCGATCCTCTGTCTTTGCCTCATCTTTACCACCTCGCCCTGTTCCAAGAATCGTCCCTCCAAGATTGGCGATATTGTAGACCTCTTTTTTGGTGACAGGACTTGCCGACATCTCCGCAAGACCGATAAAACCATCATGAATGCCTGTAACGTTCCAACCCTCTCTTAGCGCAGCGAGAGTAACGCCTCGAAGTGCCGCATTTAGCCCCTGACAATCGCCCCCTGCCGTTAATACGCCAATATTTTTACTCATCTATGCTTCTTCCTCTTCCTTATCTAGGACAAAATCGACAGAAATGGGGGCTATTTTCTCCCCTGATGAGCGCTCAATATGCAATGAATTTTGCGCTTCTTCAAGATAAATTACCGCAAGCGCCTTCACTCCATCGCAGATTAAAATGGTGCCCGCCTCTTTTCCAGAATCGGTGAGGAGTTTCTCATTAATCTCACCCGCCTGAGGGAGGGTAATCTGGGCAAGGCGTCGCTTATCTTTCCCTAAAAAGTGCATGCGAGCTACCACCTCTTGACCGGTATAACACCCCTTGTTGAAGCTCACCCCCCCTAAAAGATCGAGGCTCACCATCTGCGGAAGATACTGCTCTGCACTCTCTTTAGTAATCCATGGGATGATCAATCCTTCGGGAAGTTTTGAGGCTGTTTTGGCATCGAGATCCTCAATCGTCATCTCCACTTTTGAGCGAAAGAGATATTTTGTAAGGTGTGTTTGTACACTCTGCGCCCGCTCATTAGGGAGGATAAAGTGCACCTCTTCATCACTTATTTTAATGATCCAGAAGGTCGCAATTAAGCGCCCTTTTAGAGAGCAGATTCCCCCAAGCCCCCCTTCAATTTTTTCATGATTGGGGAGTGTGATCTCCTCTGGCTTTTGAAAGGTGAGATCATTAATATTGGCTGTGATCTGCCCCTGTAGAAAGGTGAGAACATCGGCGCCCTTAAAGATTAATTTAGATAGATTTAGACTCATTTTCTCCTCCTAAGGATCAAATAGGATAATGCTCATCTATGATAGACTATTTCTCTAGAGTGAGCAGAATTGCCCCATTAGCAAGCATAGATGAGTGGAAGGGAGATTCTCTCTTTTAGCATCTCTCTCACTTACTTTTATCAACTCATAAAGAGGAGGAAATGATGAGTTATGAAGTTGTAGGATATCCTCTCTGCCCCTTTGTTCAGCGTGTCTTAATTACGCTCAATCATAAGGGAGTAGCGTATAAAGAGAGATGGCTCGATCCACACGGGGAACTGCCCGAGTGGTTTAAAGAGTGGTCCCCCCTTGGGCGTGTGCCAGTGATGAAGGATGAGAAGAGCGGCACAATCCTCTTTGAATCGATGGTATTGGTGGAGCTCATTGAAGAGGAGCATCCCGAGCCCTCCATCTATCCAAAAGAGGCGGCAGAGCGGGGGCTGACCCGCGCATGGGCATCGATTGCAGGGGAGATGTATGGACCTCAATATATGACAATGCGCGCAAAGAGTGAGGAGGAGGCGGAGCCCCATTTTGAATCGCTCAGAAAGAGCTTATCCCTCTTAGAGCGAGAATGTGTGGGGGAGGAGTTTTTTAACGGAGTCGCCTTTAGTGCGATCGATCTTGTATTAGCACCGATGTTTATCCGTTTTGAGATCACCCAGAGACAAGGGGGGCCTGATCTTCTTGCTCCATTTCCAAAATTGGCGCAATTGAGCCGTTCGCTGATCGCTAATAGCGCTGTTGCTAAGACGATTGAGGGGGAGTGGCGTGCGCAATTTATCGCAAATATGGCGAAAAATGGGGGCTATCTCTTTAAGGAGAGACCATAAAAAATAGCGCTCTTGATGCTTTAAATCGGAGCGAAAAGCCCTATAATTTAAAACGCAGTAGAGTCGATATCGCTGCGTTTTTTATCGGCTTTAGAAATCGCCACTTTTATAAGATTTAGAATAGATCACAATCGACCTTCCCCCATTCCCCAAAAGAGGAGCTGAGATGAGACCATTAACCGCCTACTTTTCCCATAAAGCTTTGGAGCATAATCTCTCCGTACTACAGGGGTTAACGCCTAATAGCCGTCATTGTGCGGTGATTAAGGCAGATGCGTATGGTCATCAGATTGAGCATCTTCTCCCTCTGCTCGATAAAAGAGTCGATCTCTACGCCGTTGCTGCGATTGAAGAGGCGATGGCGATTCGTCAAGCGGGGGGAAAGTTACCGATTCTCCTTTTGGAGGGTGTTTTTGAGCCTGAAGAGTATCAGATTGCGGCTAAAGAGAATTTTGCGGTTGTCCTCTCTTCAGAAGCGCAGATGGCGTGGTTGAAGGAGGCGAAACTTGAGCGCCCGCTCGACGCTTTTTTAAAAGTGGATAGCGGTATGCATCGATTAGGGGTGAAGCCTCAGGCAGTTCCAGATCTTTTTGAATCATTAAAGGGGATGAAGAATATCGCCTCACTTGGATTGATGAGCCACTTTGCCACCGCTGATGAGGAGAATCATCCCCTCACACAGAAGCAGATAGAGCTGATGGAAGCACTCGAAAAGATCGATGCACCCCAATCTATTGCAAATTCAGCAGCGATCTTAAAAGCTCCCACAACACATAAATCGATGGTCCGTTTTGGCATTGCGCTCTACGGAGCTTCACCAATGGCAGATCGAGTAGGGGCGGATTTTGACCTAAAACCTCTTATTACGCTTAAGAGCCGAATCATTCATCACACAAGGATCGAGAAGGGGGAGAGCGTTGGATATGGTGCCCGTTTCGTCGCCCCAGAAAAGATGCCAATCGGGGTGATAGCAGGGGGGTATGCAGATGGATATCCGCGTGAAATTAGTGAGGAGGCTTTTGTTTTGGTGGGGGAGCATCGAGCCCCTATTATTGGGCGTCCTGCAATGGATATGATGATGATTGATCTTCGTAACGTCCCCGTATCAGCGTGGAAGAATGAAGTCACCCTTTTTGGAGAGAGACTCCCCATCGAGTGGGTGGCCAATTGGGCGGGGACCATCCCTTACACAATCTTCACCCACCTCTCAAAGCGGATCCATTTTAAGGTGGTTGATTAAATCAATCCCCACCGTTTTAACATCTCTATAAAGTTTTGGGAGGCAAATTTTTCCACTCTCTCCACACCATAACGATCCGATAGCGCTTTAATAAGGTTTGGATACTCTCCTGCGTGGCGTAAATGCTCTACCTTATCCTCAATGCCGTCAAAATCGGAGCCAAAGCCGATATGATTCTCCCCCCCAAGGGATAGAAGATGATCGATATGGGGGAAGAGATCCTCAATCACAGCCCCTTTTTGGCTGACAAAGTGGGGATAGAAAACAAGATGAGTCATTCCCCCCTTTGCGATGAGCGCCTCAATAACTCTATCTGAGAGATTGCGACGATGATCACAGATTGCCCGAACGTTGGAGTGGCTCGCAATGGGATACTCTGCCACTTCTAATGCTTCAAGAGAGCTCACTTCACCAAGATGGGAGAGATCCGTAAAGAGTTGGTGCTCATTATTGAAGGAGATAATCTGCCGACCAAATCGAGTGAGCCCCCCATTTCTCGGCTCTGCTACTCCATCTGCTGCTAGATTCGCCCCATTCCATGTTAATCCTATAGAGCGCACCCCAAGTTGATGGAGGAGGGTAAGTTTGTGAAGATCGTTCCCGATGCAATCGACCCCTTCAAGCGTTAGGAGCGCCCCGATCTCATCCTCTTGGAGCGTTGAGAGATCACTCCACTTTTTTATAAGGCGCATTTTTGGGTTTTTCTCCAATATCGATCGGTAGAAGTGGTCCACCTGCGCCAAAATCTCTACAAATTGAGCCTCAATCGTCAAAGAGGGGTAGACAAAGAGGGCAAACGCCTGCAACTTTACACCCCCCTCCTTGAGCCGAGAGAAATTAACATCGAGTTCTGGCGCATCGTAGAAAGAGAGAGCCCCTTTCGATTGGGAGAGCTTCATCAGCGCATCACAATGGAGATCAAAAATAGTCATTATCTACCCTTTTTAGTCTTAGGAGGGGCTATTTTATCACGCCCCCTTTTGGGAAGAGGGATCTCTCTTAGACTCATTAGCGTAAGATAATTATCTGTACAATTTAAAATAAAGAGAGAACTTAAATAGGAGTAGGGATGAAAAATTGGGGGAATTTTCTTTATTGGGGAGTAGTGATTGTGGGGATCATTGTTGTCGCTTTTATGGCAACTTTGGGAGCGGAAATATTTTGGGAAGGTCTTACCTTCGCTCAATTACATCGTGATACACGGCTGGCGTTGATTGTTATTAATAGTTTAGGAGCGTTTGCTGTCATCTCATTTTTAGGGCAGAGAAGGGAGAGCGGTTTTAAAGTCTATCTCCGACTACCCTTTATCTTTTTAGCAGGATTGTTGCTTGTCGCTATTTTTAACCTTTTGCTCATCGATCTGGGGCATTTCTTTCTCGGCAAGTCGGCAACAATTTCGGAAGAAACACGGGGAATTCTGACCAAAATCTATATTGGCGCGTTTGCGATTTTGGGTTTTGGTGTGACAACTTTTGTTGCTTGGACACGGCAGAAAACGCTCGAGGTTTCACAGAGGCAGTTAGAGAGGACAGGGGAGCAGCTCGCCTTTAATCAAGAGCAATTTGAGCATCAAAGAGAAAGAGAAGCGATTGAAGAGGTGGAGGCGAAATTTAGGCAGGGCGTAGAGTTTTTAGGAAATGAGGATGACACAATTAAGCTCGGCGGCGTCTACATTCTTTGGGAATTGGTAGAGCGAGCGGCAGAGATTAAATTAGAAAAGCCAGATGAAGCTAAGCGAACAACCGTTGAAACTAAAATTTTCGGAATGCATAAAAATATTTTAGATATTTTGTGTAGTTTTTTGAGCCAAAATGCAGAGGAAAGAATAAAAAATAATAAAACTGAAGAATCCGCCATTGTGTTATTTCAATTATTATTTACAGCTTTCGATAAAAACTCTGAGCATACGGCTTGTAATATTTTGGAATATAGAATTATTTTGCGTGATGTAACAATATTTTTTTCAGAAAAGTATTATAAGAAACTTTTATTTAATGATGTTGAATTTATAAATTGCAGGATTGTCGGTTTACAGATTTCACCTGGAGTAAATAGCTTGACTGCTAGGCAGACTATTTTTGAAAAAATAAGGATCGAGGGGGCTATCAGGTTTACCAATTGTATATTTGAAGAGTGTGATTTTTATTCAGCATATATAAGTACTTTATCGCTAGATGGAATGAATTCTTTTAGAAAGATTGTCTTTTTTAATTCTACACTTATAGGCATTACTTTAAGTGCAGAACAAGATTGCCCTCTTAGCATCCATCAATTGCTCTTTTATAGAAGTAAAATTGAAGATGTAAAGTATATATCTGATGGAGAGAATATACTGTTATCTTTTAATATAAATTCTATTGTTAGCTATAGATCTTCAGTGAAAGTGATTGATTTAGGGCGTAAAATTCCCAATTGCTATCTGTTAAAGAAATTAAGAGGCGAATTAAATCGGTTAGGACGTAATCCGCAATTATATTATTGGGTAGAAAAGAAAATTAAAGAGAGCTCTCAATCTCCTCAATCCGCTCACTCGCAAGAAGCCACGATTCTTCAAGGGTCATAAGCTCCTCTTCTAAGCGCTCTTTTTCGGCGTTGAGCTTGGCAATCTCTTCCGGCGTCTTTTCGCTATAGGTATCGGGGTTGCCGAGCACAGCATCAAATTCTGCAATTTTCTCTTCGAGCTTTGGCATCTTCTTTTCGCATGCCTCCTTCTCGCGCGTTAATTTACGAAGCTCGGCGTTTAAGCGTTTACGCTCTTCACGATCAATATGGTGTTGCGGTTTCTCTTCTGTTTTTGGAGCATTGTTCTCTTGATTTGCAAGGCGATTCTGCTCAATTAAGTAGGCGCGATAATCATCTAAATCCCCTTTAAATTCATCAATTCCACGATTTGCCACAAGCATAAATTGATCACAGCAGAGCTTTAAGAGAGACGCATCGTGCGATACCATTAAAACACCCCCATCATAAGCTTGTAGCGCAAGCGCGATTGCTTCCCGCATTTCAATATCGAGGTGGTTTGTGGGCTCATCTAAAAGGAGGAGATTGGGTTTTTGATAGACAATCATCGCCAGTGCTAATCGTGCTTTTTCACCGCCAGAGAAGGGGGCAATCTTCTCAGTCACTTTATCCCCATGAAAGCCAAAAGAGCCTAAAAAATTGCGGGCTTCTTGTGTGGTGAGTTCCGCATCGAGCTGGGTTAAATGCCAAATAGGGTCGGCATCTAAATTTAAATACTCCACTTGATGCTGCGAAAAGTAACCTACCCGAAGATGTTCAGAAGCAATAATCTCGCCAGAAGTGGGGGCATGTTCACCGGCAATTAGTTTAATGAGTGTCGATTTTCCCTCACCATTT
>JASLFR010000096.1 GCA_030150565.1 Cardiobacteriales bacterium
TCTCCATTCCCAACAAACCTTACGCTCGTCTTCCACAACTCACCTTCAATGGAAATTGGCGCATGAATGGGGTCGATTATGGTGTGGAAGCTGAAGCGGTTCAATTTAAGACGAAAAATTGGCGTGAATGGGATTTCCGCCCAACTAGTGCTAAACGTACAGATGTAACACTCCACGCTAAACATCGGTTCGAAAATTTATGGGGCTTCTTTGAGCCTCGTATCGCACTTCGTAATACTCAATATTTTGAACTCGATTATACCAATGAGCGGATGAAAAATCGTGATGAGAAAGAGCGGAACTTTAGTCGAACACTCCCTATAGCAAGCATCGATACAGGAATATTCCTAGAACGAGAGACCTCATTTAAAAATCTCTTTGGAGGCGGGAACTTTACTCAAACATTAGAGCCTCGCCTCTTCTACCTCTACGTTCCTTATCGGTCACAAGGAGATATTCCCCGCTTCGACACCTCAAATCTTACCCCAACTTATAGCAATCTCTTTAAACATAACCGTTTTAATAGCGCTGATCGTCAAGGAGATGCAAATCAAATCACAACAGCGTTAACGACTCGATTTATCGATGATCAGTATGGGCGAGAAAAGTTTGCCCTCTCGGTTGGTAAAATACACCATTTTGTTGCTCCAAGAGTCACCTTAACAAGAGATTTAAATGAAGAGGAAGCGAAAGAGTATCAACCAGAATGGTTTGTTGAAGGTCATAGCATGCTCTTGAGAGATCTCTATTCAGACTTCTCTTTTGAGTGGTCTCCAAATTCTAAAAAGATTAACCGTACCACCTTAGATCTCCGCTATCAGCCATCTCCACGTCAAGTGATCAATCTTGGATATCGTTACAATAGCGGAGAGAGCCAGCTCGGCAGCCGTACTCGATTAGAGCAGATTGATCTAAACGGCTTTTGGGAGATCAATTCCCGCTGGGCCGTTGTAGGGCGCTATAACTACTCCATTGAGAATAAAGCGATGATCGATACCTACGCTGGAGTTGAGTTTAATGACTGCTGTATGACCACACGACTAGTAGGACGCTACTATCGGGATAATCCTGCCGACGAAGAGCGTAAATGGAAAGCGTATCTACAGGTAGAGTTTAAGGGCTTAAGCACATTTGGACAGAGTACTCAAAGCTTATGGTATGACACTATCCCTGGATATCAACCCGTCTCCTTCTAATTAAGAAGGCGATAAAAAACCGAATCTAAAGCGATTTAGATTCGGTTTAAAGATAGATTTAAATCTAAGCGATCTTCTCTATTTTTGATTCAATGACCGCTCCTCCTAAACAGAGATCCCCAAAATAGAAGACTATCGATTGTCCAGGAGTAATTGCACGTTGCGCCTCCTCAAAGTGCACAGTGATCTTCCCCTCCTCTATCGATGCAATTTTACATCTCTGCTCTGCTTGTCGATAACGAATCTTCGCAGTAAGATTCTCATTTATTTTATCCACCTCTGTTGAAGGGTTAATCCAGTGCAGATCCCGAGCAATCAACCCCTCACCATAAAGATGAGGATCATTCCCCTGCACAACGATTAATTCATTCTTCTCTAAATCTTTATCTGCAACAAACCACGGCTCTCCAGTTGAGTTTTTACGTCCACCAATCTTCAAGCCCTGCCTCTGCCCTATCGTATAGAATGCAAGCCCTTGATGCTCACCAACAATCTCCCCATCAGGCATTCGCATCACACCCGATTGAGTGGGGAGATATTGCATAACAAACTCATTAAAATCGCGCTCTCCAATAAAGCAGATCCCCGTTGAATCCTTCTTATCAAATGTGATGAGACGATGTTGAAGCGCTATCTTTCTCACTTCATCTTTGCAGTAATCCCCAATCGGGAAGAGCGTATTTCTAAGCTGTTTTTGATTGAGTAGATGGAGGAAGTAACTCTGATCTTTCGCTTGATCTACCGCCTTTACCAGAAAGCTCTCCTCCTCCTCATGGCGAACTTTTGCATAATGCCCTGTTGCAAGAAAATCGGCTCCGAGCTCCTCTGCATACTCTAAAAAAGCTTTAAATTTAATCTCTTTATTACAGAGCACATCAGGATTTGGGGTTAATCCATCCTTCAATGTCTCAATAAAGTAGGCGAAAACTCGCTCTTTATAATTCTTAGCAAAATTGACTTTATGGAGCGGAATCCCAAGCGTATCGCAAACCGATTGAGCATCATTAAGATCCTCTTCAGCGGTGCAATACCCTTGATCAAACTCCTCTTCCCAATTCTTCATAAAGACGCCATGCACATCAGCTCCCGCCTCTTTTAAAAGATACGCAGCGACGGAGGAATCGACTCCGCCCGACATCCCTACAACTACTCTTTTTCCTCGAATATCTCTCATTTTATTCCTAGCTTAATAGGTGTAATGATAATCAATATAGTCACGAAGCACTTCTAACGCCTCATCAAGCAAGACATCTGTTTTACTCTCATCGTGTAAGTCGGTATAGAGCCCATCCTCATTCTTATACTCTTCTAACGTCAATGGCTTCTCATTGTAGATCTCTCGAAGCTTATTCTGTAACGTTAAGCTCTCCTTCTCCCGCTCTTTTAGCTCTCGCTTACGCTCCTCTAAATTGAGGGAGAAAGTCTTTGTCCGCCAAACACGATTGATCGCCTCCACCTGCTGATTCAAAATTTTATGGCTTGGCGATGTTTTAAAACGTTTTTTACTCAGCTTAACAAGATGCTCACGCAATCCATCCGCTAATACATTGCTCGCTCGGTAATCTTTTGCAGGCTTTATCTGATCCCAAGGGAGAACATAATATTCACTCGCCTCTCCAATCTCTTCCGTATCGTAAAAAGAGGGGAACATTAAATCAGGCACAACCCCCTTCTCCTGAGTACTCTCACCATTTGCACGATAAAATTGAGCAATCGTCACTTTTGTCTGACCTGGACGATCTTTTTTAGAAAGAAGCGCTTCAAGATTGATCACTGTCTGCACCGTCCCTTTTCCAAAAGTTGTTCCTCCCACAATCACTGCGCGCCCCTGATCTTGCATACTTCCAGCAAAGATCTCACTTGCAGAGGCACTCAAGCGATTTACCATGACAACTAAGGGGCCATCAAAAATCAGATGCTCTCGATTGCTCTTGAGCTCCTCAATCGCCCCATCAAAATTGCGTGTCTGAACAATCGTTTTTCGATCATCTAAGAAGAGAGCTGAAAGATCGACAACCTCCTGCAACGATCCACCGCCATTATCGCGAAGGTCGATAACAAGACCATCAAGATCCCCCTTCTCCTGCATCTCTTGAATCAATTTTTTTACATCTCGAGTAGTGCTGCGATAATCCTTATCCCCTTTTCGGCTCGCCTCAAAATCACTATAGAAGGTAGGAAGTTTAATCACCCCTAAACGATACTCTTTATCCCCTTTTGAGGAGGGTAGAAGACGCTCTTCTGATTTAGCCGCCTGCTTCTCAAGCTTTACCGTATCGCGAACGATTCGAACAATTTTTTCAGGTCCCTTCCCTTTATTTCCGAGCATCTGTAGACGAACTACTGTCCCCTTCTCGCCACGAACCTTCTCAACGACCTTATCAAGGCGCATTCCAACTACATCTAAAAACTCTCCATCATCCCCTTGAGCAACACCAATCACCTCATCAGAGACCGCAATCTGCTTTGTAAGATCCGCAGGCCCTCCTGGAACAATCTCCATAATTTTGATGGAGTCCTCATCTTGGCGAAGCACCGTACCGATTCCCTGCAGAGAGAGACTCATATTGATATTGAAGTTCTCCATCTGTTTAGCAGAGTAGTAAGAGGAGTGAGGATCGTAAGTGGAGGCGACAACCGACATATAGAGATCGAAAATATCCTCAGAGGTATTTTGATCAATACGGGCACGACGCGCCTTATAACGTTTTAGGAGACGCTCTTTCGCCTCTTTAAGATCTTTATCATCATCCGCTACTAACGTATTGATGAGCTCATGCTGAATTCGTTTACGCCAAATATCATCTAATTCACGGCGATTCTTCGCAAAGGGCTGTTTTTTGCGATCAACTAAGATAATCTCATTGCTCTCTAAATTAAATTCATAATTGGTGAGAAGCTCCTCAACATAATCGAATCGCTCCAGCATCCGTTTCATTAACTGACCATACATTAAGAAAGGCTGCTCTAAATCTGAACGGATCAGATAATCATCAAAAAGTGTGGCGTGCTGATTGAAGCTATCGATATCCTCTTGCAAAAAATAGACCTTTTGAGGATCGAGAGCACGCAGGTAACTATCATAGATACGGAGCGAGAGCGTATTATCAAAAGGAATTTTGACGTAGTGGTATTGAGACAGTATCACTGCATGTGCAGCGCTAATCTTCCCCTGCAGCAATGTAGGTTTTGGAAGGGTAATGGCTGAAGCTGTCGTAAAGACAACGCTCGCCATAAGTAGTAAAGAGAAGCTCAATCGCTTCATCTTTCTCATCAATTTAGACATCTAAAACTCCAATCTCCTAATATATGGAATGAGCCTCATTCTCTCTCATTTTAATCACTAAAAACAATAAGCTGCCCCGAGAGGCAGCTCTTATACTATCTCAACTTAAGCGTATTTTAGTTCAAAATCTTTCATAAAGTGAGTTAAAGCTACAACTCCTTCAACAGGCATCGCATTGTAGAGGCTTGCTCTCATTCCCCCAACGCTTCTATGCCCTCCAAGATTGATCAACTTCGCAGCTTCCGCCTCTTTAAGGAATGTTGCATCCAATTCAGGCTTATCGAGAATAAAGGGGATATTCATCTTTGAACGAGCATCGATATGAACGGGATTTGTGTAGAAGTGGCTGCTATCAATTGCATCATAAAGAATCGCTGCTTTACGACGATTTCGCTCCTCTACCGACTCAATTCCACCCCGCGCCTTAAGATTTTTTAAGACTAAACTCATAAGGTAGATTGCAAAGGTTGGAGGGGTATTGAGCATTGAGTCATTCTTCGCTTGAATCTCATAATTGAAGACATCGGGCGTAATCGCCATCGCATT
>JASLFR010000103.1 GCA_030150565.1 Cardiobacteriales bacterium
TCAATAGAGATATTTGCTCTCTTAGAGAGATAATCGCTCATCTGATAATAGAGATTCCCCTCCCCAAAAGTGAGCGATGCTAAGAGCTCTTTAGCAACCTCAGGAAGCGGAACAAAATTTCGACGAATAGCGCGAGGAAGCGTACGCATCAGCTCTGTGATCTTCTCCTCAATTAATCCTGGCACGAGCCAATCGAGCCGCACTTTATCGAGAAGATTGAGCGCCGCTAGAGGAACAAGAAGCGTCATCCCATCACTCTCATCTGAAGGATCAAAAAGGTAGAGCGCATTGAGAGTTAATTGATTAAAACTGACCGTTTCAGGGAAATCCTCTAAATTGAGCGCATCATCACGCGCTAAAATCTCCTCTTCGGTGAAGATAAGCGCCTCATTATTCTTAGGATTGCGTGCCCACTTCTGTAGCGAAGCGACTGAATAACACTCTGCAGGAATCCGCTTCTCATACCACTCAAAGAGCTTCCACTCCTCCACTAAAATATCGCGGCGGCGTGTCTTCTCCTCCATCAACTCAACCGCTTCAATCGTACGGCTATTTTTACGGTAAAAATCGGCTCGAATCTCAATATCCCCTTGAACGAGCCCCTCCCGAATCATCAACTCTCTCGAGAGTTGTGGCTCAATCTTCCCAAAACTTACCACACGATTTTTAATGATCTGCAGACCAAATAGACTCACAGACTCATACGCAATCGCCTGCCCCTGCTTCTTGCTCCATGTCGGTTCGCTATAGTGGGAGCGAGTGAGATGATCTGCTATCGATTCTAACCATTCAGGATTGATCGCAGCGCAGATTCGGGCGTAGACTTGAGCAGTCTCCACAATCTCCATCGCCATGATCCATTTTGGGGGCTTTTTAAAGAGAAATGAGCCTGGAAAGATTCTAAACTTACGCCCATTACTGCCACTGTAGAGATACTCCTCCCCAAGCTCCCCAATCTGATCGAGAAGCCCTGTTAAGATCGCTTGATGAATCGCATCATCATTAAAGGTGGGGAAGCTCTGAACCTGCTCACTATTCTCCCCCTTAATCTCGGGGAAAGGGTTGATCTTAATTCTTAAATCTTTTGCACTCTTTAGAAGCTGCTGATAGAGATCGTACCACTCCCGCATCCGCACAAAAGAGAGAAAGTAACGGCGTGCAATTTTACGCAACGTCGCTTGGCTACTCCCTTTTGCCAATGTTTGGTACCACGTCCAGAGATTGAGATAACTGATGAAATCTGAACGCTCTGCTCTAAAGAGACGATGGCGCTGATCCGCTTGTTGCTGATACTCAAGCGGGCGCTCCCGTGGATCTTGAATCGCAAGCGCCGCCACAATAATGAGCACCTCATGCTCTACCCCCCGCTCCGCTCCTGCAAGAAGCATCGCTCCAAAACGGGGATCGATGGGAAGTTGAGCTAATACCCGCCCAATCTTTGTCAAAGAGCCGTTACTTCTGACAGCTCGCAACTCTTTCAGGGTCTGAAAGCCCTCCCGAATCTGGCGTGATTCAGGCGCTTCAATAAAGGGGAATGATTCAGGATCGCCAAGACGGAGATGCCCCATCTGTAGAAGCACGGAAGCAAGATGGGTGCGTAAAATTTCAGGATCCAAAAATTGGGGACGACTCTCAAAATCCTCCTCACTGTAGAGACGGATTGCGATCCCTTCACTCACCCGTCCACAACGCCCTGAACGCTGATTCGCCGCAGCTTGTGCAATCGGTTCTATCAAGAGGCTCTGCATCCGTGAACGGGCGTTATAACGGCTCACTCGCGCCAATCCTGGATCGATCACATACTTAATGCCAGGGACTGTGAGCGATGTCTCAGCAACGTTTGTTGAAAGTACAATCCTCTTCTGATGGGATTGTCGAAAGATTCGATTCTGCTCCTGCTGACTTAGACGGGAGAAGAGGGGCAAAATCTCATACTCTTGCTTAAATTCACGGCTCAATAGCTCTGCCGTCTCCCGAATCTCCCGCTCCCCCGAGAGGAAAATGAGAATATCCCCAGCAGGCTCTCTACGTAACTCATAAACGGCATCGATGATCGCATCACCAAGCTCCTTTATTTCAGGCCCCTCCTCTCCAAACTCCTCCTGATTAAGGAGAGGACGGTAGCGGATCTCAACAGGATAGGTGCGCCCAGAGACCTCAATAATCGGCACCTTATCCACACCCCCAAAGTAGTTCGCAAATCGTTCCGTATCGATGGTAGCTGATGTGATGATCAATTTTAGATCGGGGCGCTTTGGGAGGATATTTTTTAAAATTCCTAATAGAAAATCGATATTGAGGCTCCGCTCATGCGCCTCATCGATAATGATCACCTCATACTGATTCAGATAGCGATCTCGCCCCAACTCTGTAAGCAGAATCCCATCTGTCATCAATTTTAAGATGGTGGAGTCTTCCGTTTTATCATTAAAACGCATCTTATACCCCACGATTCCACCAAGTGGCACTTGAAGCTCCTCTGCCACTCGTGCAGCTACCGTTCTGGCAGCGATACGGCGGGGCTGAGTATGCCCAATCATCCCTCTCGCCCCATAACCGAGCTCCATACAGAATTTTGCCAATTGCGTTGTCTTCCCTGACCCTGTCTCTCCACAAATCACCACTACTTGATGTGATTTAATCGCTTCTAAAATCTCAGGGCGCGCCTGCACAATCGGTAATGATTCATCATAATGGAGCGCCTCCACCGTCTGGGGAAGCGTCGCTTCTCTTAGCTCAACCGCTTCAACGGAGGCGACAATTCGCTCTTTTAAGCGAGCCCAACGCTCCTGAAAATCCTCAGGAGAGAGTGCATGATTTCGGCGCGATAAAAAGCGGAGCTCTCGCCCTAAAAAATGGCGATCGGCACTCTTCGTGTGGGGTAATAATTGAGTTAATTGCGCTTTTTCAGTGGCAAAATCGGACATAGTGGCTCTATCTTCTCTCATTTTTCAGTAGGAATAAGGAGAGCGCCTCAGAGATCGAGGCGCTCATCAAAGATTGATTCAATAATGGGTAGAGTGTAACACGCCCTCGATTCAATAGTGGGGTGGGCGCTCCTGTTCTGGGGTGTATTGCTCCCCCTCTCCACGATCACTCTGCTCTTTTAACCGCTCTGCAAGAAGCGTCATACTGTTGTGGAGCCGATCGATCATCCGCTGCTGCTCGATAATCGTCTCATTTAAGGTATTGAGCGTATCTTCATGAAAGCTCTCTCTCATCTCAAGCTCTGCAATACGCTCCTTTAACCACTCTATCTCTTCACTTAAGGGCAATTTCTCACTCATCCTCTTAACTCCTCTTCTCTTCGCTCCCGTTTGAGTGCTCGAGCCGCTACTCGATAAGCGGTCTCAACACTCTTTGGGGGGATTTTACTATCTGGCTGATAGAGATAATACTCCAATTGCTCTAAAAAATAGTGGAGAGTTTGCAAGCTTTCCTCCTTAAGGTGGGGCGTTACTTCGCTTAAGAGCGCACGGGGTGAGATCCCTTCTGCAAGGGGCTCTTTAAGAAGAGGATTGATGAGCGCAATAAGATCTCGATAACGCCCCTCAACCCCTCTATTCCAATTACGCCACGGCTTAATAAAGAGCAGAGCAACTAATAGTAGTAGAGGAAGGAGCGCTGTGAGCAAAATAGTGAGCAATTTTTTCAGATTGAGCGTACCAAACCACTCCTCTAAAAATTTAAGATGAGTTTTTGCGTTGTAACCGAGAATAAATTTTGCCCAGTAATACTCAATGCGCTCACCTAACGCTACCCCCTTCGCCTTCGCCCACTGTAGAAGAGTCCCCTCAAAACGGCGCTCCCCATCTTGGAGCGTATCTAAATCATCCTCAACACGGCTCGGATGGATCGCTGCGGTGGGGTCAAAACGCTTCCACCCCTCCCCTTGCACCCAATACTCAACCCATGCATGAGCGTGAGAACTTCGCACCTGAATGCGATTCTCTTCAGGCTCAATAATCCCCCCTAAATACCCTACAACTACACGAGCGGGCGTCCCTGCTGCCCTTAATAAAAATGCTGCACTACTAGCATAATGCTCACAAAACCCACGTCCTGAGTCGAAAAAGAAATTATCAACAAAATCGCCTGTAATACGATTTGGCTTTAATGTGTAGTAGAACTCATTATTGTGAATATATTGACGGAGATACTCCACCTGCGCATCAGGGATTAATCCTGATAGATGTTGATCTACCCAACGTTGAGCCTCCTGATTACTTCGTCGATCAAAGAGGGTGTGCACCCGCACCTCAGAAGAGCGGGGATCGAGATTCGGAGAGAGTAATGATCCACTATAAGCGGTAAGATCGTAACGAATTTTACTCGTCATCGGGATCTTATTCTCTAGGTGAAAGTCCCCATACATCTCATATTGCTGGGGTAAATCGCTCATAGAGAGATCGAGCACTGCAAGAAATTTATCCTGCGTCGGCTCCATCATCACCGTGTAGTGGTAGATATTTTGATAATTAAGCTTTGCGTTCGGTCTTCTACGATCATGCTCCAACCATGGGGAGCGGCTCCACTCAACTCCATCAAAATAATCGAGCGTTAAGACGCGCCAATAGAGTTCAGAACGAGGGGGCATCTTCCCCTTAAAATCGGCCCAAAAGATCAGTTTATCCTCATCAATCAGCTCAGAGATATCTCCTGGACTCATACGATCGGAAACCCCTGTTTTAGAGAGCATCTCCGTCCCCTCTCGATTTAAGGAGAGCAGTGAGGGGAAGCGGGGAAAGAAGAGGAACAATAGCACCATAAAAGGGAGGGCAAAGAGGATCGTTTTTCGCGCCTCATTGAAGAGAAAACGGTTACTAAAGGGGCGATGGGTACTCTGCTGTAATCCAATCAACGCCATTGTCGTAACTGTAAAAGGGATCAGCGCATAGAGCGCAGTCAAAATCGTATTATTGAAGATGAAGTTGATCCCGATAGAGAAGTAGGCAAGAAAAATCAGCACCTCCCCATCACGAATGCTCTTCGCTTCAATAAATTTAAAGGAGAAGAGCATCATAAAGAGCGCACTAAACCCGACGCTATTGAAAAATTTACCGTAAAGCAAGTAAAAGAGCCCCACCATTCCCAAAACGTAGAATGTTTTAAAGAGGCGACTGGGGAACTTTGCCCGCTGCCGATAGATCTCTACCCGCCAGAAGAAGCTAATCACCGCAGGAACGATAATCCAGAGTGGAAGATAGAGAAAAAAGTGGGGAATAATCGACACTGCATAGCTCACCATCAGCCATAGAAGTGAGCTACGGGGAATTAAGCGGTCACGATAAGCGATCTGTTTTGTCATTCTTCTCTCCTAAATTTGATAGAGTGCCAGCGCCTGTAAGCAGCGATCACGATGCTCTGCTCCCGACTCTGGAAGCATCTCAAGAGAGCCGAGTTTAAATCCATAACGGTACCCTCGCCCTTCAGCAAGCAAGATTAAGTACGCCATCTTTGAAAGAACCTCCTCTAAAGGGCCACTCTGAGCATCATCCCGAATCCAGATCGTCTCCGCATCATCCCCCCTAAATTGCTTAATGTAGACCCCCTGCCCTTTTGCATAGGCACTCCAATAGATTCTCTGCAGAGGATCCCCCGCACGGTAAGGGCGCAACCCCTCATAATCTTCCACCCCATCGCTCAACTGCCCTAGAAGATCGCTACTCTCCTTATCATCAAGCAATTGATCATAGCTAAAGGAGAAGCCTTGATTCTCAAGTGGGCGAGGATAGACAAGAAGAGAGCTCTCCAAGTAGAGGTAGCTCCATGCACGAAAAAGACCGAGCGGATAGCGGCTCTCCACCGTAACTCGCCCCATC
>JASLFR010000010.1 GCA_030150565.1 Cardiobacteriales bacterium
CTCTCCATTGGGCATGTCTCTCCCGAGGCAGCCGATGGGGGGTTAATTGCTGTGGTTGAAACGGGCGATGAGATTATCATCGATATTCCTAACCGTACCATTGAGCTCAATGTGCCAGAAGCAGAGCTGGAAAAGCGTATGGCTGCACAGCGTGAAAAGGGTTTTGTTCCCGCAAAAGAGCGCCCTCGCAAAGTCTCCAACGCGCTTAAAGTATATGGAGCCTTAGCCACTTCTGCCGCTTTTGGTGCGGTGCGAGATGTCTCCCGTTTGGAGAAACTTAAATAAGAACTTCTAATTTATAATAATTGTGAGCCGCTTCTAATTCTTCTTTAGGAGCGGTTTTTTATTGCATCAATTTCAACCTCGTACCCTTATTTCGAATGCGATTGATTATCATGATCATCCACTTTCTGTTTTGACATATATCAATTAAAAGTTTACTTATCACGATTTTAATTAAATTTAATCAGAAAACTCTCGTTTTAACTGATTGAATTTAAAGGGATAAAAATCTTTTCCATTTTTTCTTCAGAAAATGAGTTGAAACTCTCACCATCATTGCTTATATTCTACGCCGTCAGCATTCATTGACTTAAATCATCTTTGTTCTGTAACTGATTGAGTTGATGGTGTTTGCTGGGTTATTTATCCGATTAGGCAGGAGCCGCGCTAAAGAGCAGAGATAGGTAACTCATTGGAGTATGAATAGGGGGAGAGCCCTATTTAGGAATTGATGAGAGGGGGGGGATCCCCCTAAATGTTAAAAGGAGTTAACAAATATGATTAATATTCCCTTCCAGCCTGAGTTTCGTTACAACATTTTTGTTCGTTGCAGCCATGTAGGTGCAGATCATGAATTATTGAGCCCATGGGAGATTCTCCCCGAGGTTGATGCAACTTTTACCGATGCTGAGCGCTTCAAAATTAGCCAAAATATTGATGAGATCAACCGTCTTATTGAGTCAGATTTTGACTCTCTTCTTGAAGATGATTCTGATCTTGCGGAGCTTGCGCACCGTATTTTAAGCGGTTTTGTTCTGCCTGAAACCGCTACTGGGCTTATGATCGGCTACCATTATGGATGGCGCCTAGTGGACCCACAAACAGGGATGAGCACCGATTGGGTCGTCTTAGAAGAAGAGGCTGATTATCAAGCCTTAATTGATCAATTTGGAATCACCCATGCACGTGATCAGCAGGTAAGTCTTTAAGAGATTCCCCACAATCATTTGATTAATGATTGTATAAAAAACACTCCCATTTCATCCCCCGTTGATTTCGATCAGCGGGGGATTTTTTATTACACGCATTAATTAAAATAGGTTATCACTCCTTATCTCTTCCCCTTTTTTAGATCCCTTAGAAGAATTGATATGGGTCAATTTTAAGGGATCAGATTATCCATTAATCATTATTAAAATCTGATTAATTATTTAAATTAAACTTTAAATATTATTGAGATAATTATCGGAAATATCAGGGGATTTTTTATTGTATGCAACACTTTACATTCCAATTTTTATTGGTTACTACTAAAGACATGAGCCGTAGAAGCTCAGAGTAAAAACAATAAAAACAGTGAGGAGGAAATGCCATGGTTCGTTATGACTACGGTGGCGATGAGTTTATCTTCGTTGAGCTCGCATCTGATATGAGCTTGGAGGTAAACTTTAAAGGGTTAGCGATTACCCGCCAATTACGGGAGGAGAATGTAGAGGGGGTTTTAGATATCTGCCCTTCAAATGCTTCTTATATGATTCGCTTCAATCCTGATGTGATTCATCCCGATAAATTGATTGAGATTCTCAAACGTATTGAGAGTGAAGTCTCTATTGATGATGTGCAGATCAAGTCGCGCATGATCGATGTCCCCATCCTTTTTGAAGACCCATGGACGATGGAAGCGCAGATGCGATTCCGTGAGCGTCATCAAGATCCAGAATCGACCGATATTGAGTATGTTGCTCGTATTAATGGTTTTGACTCTCCCCAAGAGTTGATCGATGCGATTACTGGATACCCTTATCTTGTATCGATGATTGGATTTGTTCCTGGCCTCCCTTGGTGTTACCAGATGGTGCCAAGAGAGCAGCAGATTCAAGCACCTAAATATGTTCTTCCCCGCACATACACCCCTGAATTAACCTTCGGTTTTGGGGGCTGTTTTGCGGTGATCTACCCCGTTCAAGGAGCGGGAGGGTATCAGATCTTTGGAATGGCGGCAGCGCCGATTCTTAACCCTGAGCAGAATCTCCCAGACTTTAAAGAGAGCCCCACTTTTGTGGAGCAGGGGGATATTTTCCGTTATCGAGCGGTTGACCGTGAAGAGTTTGATCGCATTCGTGAAGAGGTGACGGCAGGTACCTTTAAGTATCGTATGAAGGATATTACCTACACCCCTCAAGATGTTATTGATGATCCTAAAGGGTTCTCGGCGGAAGTTTTACGGAGGTTATACGCATGATTAAGGTTATTGAAGCGGGATTACAGACCACGATCCAAGATGAGGGAAGAATCGGTTACTACGAAGTGGGAATGCCCCCTTCAGGTGCGATGGATAAATACTCCCACAGAATTGCGAATCTCTTAGTAGGGAATAAGCCGAATGCAGCAACGCTTGAGATCACCTATATGGGGCCTAAACTACAATTTGAAGAGGATGCAGTGATCGCGATTACAGGTGCGATCATCCCCCCTAAAATTAATGGTGAGCCTGTTGAGATGTGGCAAACCTTAGCGGTAAAAGCGGGTGATGAGCTCTGCTTTGACTTCCTCAAAGGGGGTTCAAGAGCCTATCTTGCTATTGCTGGTGGTTTTGATGCGCCTTTAGTTATGGGCTCTCGTTCAACTTATACACTTTGTGGTTTTGGAGGCTACGAAGGGAAGGGGCGAGCGCTACAAGCGGGAGATACCCTCAAAGTAGGGCCTGATCATGAGCGCGATATTAAGATCGGCACAACGATTAGTGAGCAGTATCACCTAACGTTCCAGAAGCATAATGAGATCCGTTTTGTCATCGGTCTTTGTAACTATCGCTTAACTGATGAGAGTCGTGAGCGCTTCTTTGAGATCGATTGGAAAGTCACCCCAGAGATTAACCGTATCGGATATCGCTTTGGTGGAGAAGTACTCAACTTTGTTGATCGTGAACCCCCCTTTGGAGCGGGAAGCGATCCTGCTAACGTTGTTGACTTAGGTTACCCCATCGGATCGATCCAGCTTCCTGCAGGAAAAGAGCCGATTGCGCTGATGAACGATGCTGTTACAGGGGGTGGCTACGTCACGATTGGAACGATTATCAGTAGTGATCTTATTAAGCTTGCCCAAATTAAGACGGGCGATACGGTCCGTTTTATCAAGACGAGTATTGATGAAGCGATGGCAGCAAGAAGCGAGATCAATGAGCGTTTAGCAAAAGTGAGCGCAGAGCTCGAAGCTCAGCAAGCTTAAATTTCAAATAATAATAAGAGTAGATCTTTAATCGAAGAGGGCGCTCTTCGCCCTCATTCTTTAACCTAAAGGAGTTTAAATTATGAGTCATGAAGTTTTATCCCCAATTCCAGGTGTTTTCTACAGCCGTCCATCTCCTGAAGAGGATGTTTATGTCAACGTTGGTGATACGGTCACCGCAGGTCAAGTGATCGGCCTTGTTGAGGTGATGAAGAACTATTTTGAAGTGAAATCTGAGACAGATGGGGTCGTAAAAGAGATTCTTGCAAAGAATGAGGAGCTCTTAGAGGCGGGCCAAGTGATCGCGATTATTGAGTAAGCGACTCTATTTAGATGAATAAAATCCTAAGGGGCAATCCCCTTAGGTGCTAAAAATCGATAATAACAAGTAGTAAACCCTAAAGTGAGGAAGGGATAGTTATGAAATTAACCAAAATTTTGATCGCTAATCGGGGCGAGATGGCACGCCGTATTATTAAAACCTGTAATCGTTTAGGGATTGAGACGGTTGCGGTCTATTCCGATGCAGATAAAGATGCCCTTTTTGTAAAAGAGGCGACAGAGGCGATTCATATTGGTGAATCTCACGCAACGAAAAGTTATCTCGATATGGATAAAATTATCGACGCAGCTAAGAAATCGGGCGCTCAAGGGATCCATCCTGGATATGGATTTATGTCTGAAAATGCTGCATTTATTCGTCGCTGTGAAGATGAAGGGATCAAATTTATTGGGCCAACGGCAGATGTCGTTACCCTAATGGGGAGTAAAGTCGCCTCTCGTGAAGTGATGAAGAAGGCGGGTGTTCCCATCGTTCCAGGATCTGAAAATAATCTAGAGACCCTTGCAGAAGCGATGCATATTGCTCAAGAGATTGGCTACCCTGTAATGCTTAAAGCGAGCGCAGGGGGTGGAGGAATCGGAATGCGCCTTGTGAAGAATGAGGCGGAATTGAAGAGTGCTTTTCCTCAAGTAAAACAGCTAGCGCAAAACTTCTTCTCAGATGATTCAGTCTTTTTAGAGAAATTGATTGTAAAACCTCGCCATATTGAGGTGCAGATTGCCGCAGATGAGCATGGCAATGTGGTTCATCTTTTTGATCGTGAATGCTCTGTTCAGCGCCGTCACCAAAAAGTGGTTGAAGAGGCCCCCTCTCCCTATCTTGATGATGAGATTCGTGAGCGCCTCTACGCTGCGGCGGTTGTAGGTGTTAAGCAGATCGGTTACACCAACGTGGGGACGATGGAGTTTATTTTTGATGTGGATAAAAACTTCTACTTCCTTGAGATGAATACCCGTCTACAGGTTGAGCATCCCATTACAGAAGAGGTGACAGGGGTGGACCTTGTTGAGTGGCAGTTGAAGATTGCAGAAGGGCAGGAGCTCCCTCTGACACAAGAGGAACTAACGCTGAAAGGGCACGCTTTTGAGTGCCGTATCTATGCGGAAGATCCCGATAATAACTACATGCCTTCACCAGGGACGATCACCAACTTAAAACTCCCCGAAGATGCTCGCCTCGATTTTGGGGTCGCAACGGGATGTGTTGTCTCCCCCTTTTACGATCCTATGATTGGAAAAGTGATCACTTATGGTGAGAATCGTGAAGAGGCACTTAAAAATACGATCCACTCGCTCGACACAATGGAGCTTGAAGGGATTAAGTGTAACCTCTCTCTCCTTAAAGAGATTATGGGGGATGAGAATTTCCAAAAAGGGGAGTACACCACCAACTTTTTAAATGAATTAAAAGGAGTCTAACCATGTATAAAATCGATTTAAATTGCGACATGGGGGAGAGCTTTGGCCTCTATAAGATGGGGAATGATGAGGAGATGATGCAGCTCATCTCATCGGCCAATATTGCCGCGGGCTTCCATGCGGGGGATCCTGCAACGATGCGGGAATCGGTCCGTTTAGCTAAAGAGAATAATGTTGCGATTGGAGTTCACCCAGGATTTCCTGATCTTGTTGGATTTGGACGCCGTGCAATGAATGCAACCCCTCAAGAGGTGAAAGATTTTGTCACCTATCAGATGGGGGCTCTGCGTGAATTTGCGCGCGCTGCGGGAGTGGATCATCTTCAGCACTGTAAACCCCACGGAGCGCTCTATATGGTTGCGCTAGAGAATCGTGAGATCGCTCGAGCGATCTTAGAGGCGATGGTTCAGGTTCAAGAGGGGATGGTTGTCTTCACTCTTAAAAACTCTGAAGTGATGTTAGAAGCGAACAAGATGGGGATTCCTGTTGCAGTAGAAGCTTATTCTGATCGTGAACATACAAAAGATGGCTCACTCGTACTGACCCGTGAAGGGCCAATCATTGATGATTATGATGTGATGGCGGATCGTGTCGTACGTATGATTACCGAGAAGAAGGTGAAGACGATCGATGGCGAAGATGCTGAGATTGATGCGCAAACCATCTGTATTCATGGGGATACAAAGGGCGCCCCCGATCTTACTCGAGCGATCCATAAGAAGTTTAAAGAGAATAATATCCAAATCGTTCCAGTGACGGAGTTGATCGCTAACTAATCTAACTCTTAGTGGAGAGATCTTTCTCCGTTGCTCTGTTCTAGAGTATGTGCCTTGCATGCTCGCTTATTGCCCCCAATAATTTTTGCATGGTTATTGGGGGCTTTTTTTACTCTTTTAATCCCCTTAAATGGTTAACTCTTAATTATTATTCAATTAATGATTAATAAAAATATTATTTAGTAGCATCTCTTTTAAAGTTCAGGATATGATGAATCACCCCTTAATCGTTAGCTTATTCATCGATTAAGGGGAAGAGATAGTATTCATGAATAAAAATAATAAAAGAGAAGTGAGGGGATATGAGTGAGCAGAGTCAAGGTTCGTTATGGGTTCCTGTAGCGGTTTTAATTTTAGCGGTTATCTCAATACAGGTGGGGTCTTCCATTGCGATCTCACTCTTTGGAAAAGTTGGACCTGAGGGATTAATCGCTCTACGCCTTCTTTTTAGCACGCTGATGTTTATGGTGCTCTTTAAACCGTGGCGAGTGAAGATTAGAGGGGGAGAGTGGCGCTCTCTGCTCCTTTATGGGGTCGCTTTAGGGGCGATGAGCTTTACGCTCTATCAATCTTTTAAATATATCGATCAGGCGATTGCGATCGCTCTAGAATTTATTGGCCCTTTAGCGGTCACTATCTACTACTCAAGACGCAGAATCGATCTTCTTTGGGTCGCTCTTGTGATTCTTGGGCTTTATGGCTTAATTCTGCACGGCTACATCACCCAAGAGGGGGTTGAGATGCCTGATCTTAGAGGGGTGCTCTGGGCGCTCTCTACAGGATTCTTCTGGGGCGCTTACATCATCTTTGGAAAGCGGGCGGGAAAGAGCTATGGGATCAATACGGTTGCTATCGGCTCTATTATTGCGACGCTCATCTTCTTCCCTGTTGGGGTAATGGTGGAGGGGATGAATCTCTTCACACCAGAGGTGATAGCCATTGGATTGATGATTGCGCTTCTCTCTTCAGCCATTCCTTATGGATTTGAAATGTACGCTTTAAATCGGATGCCAACCCAGACATTTGGCATTTTAACGAGTGCTGAGCCCCTCTTTGGAGCCCTCTCAGGGACGATTATCCTCCATCAAATCTTAACGCCAGCGGAGTGGATAGGGCTATCGCTCATTATCTTTGCATCAGCAGGAGCGATTCTCTTTGCAAAAGAGGCTTAAAACGCCTTAAATTGAACTCTTTTATGGAAGAGAGGGGGTGATAAATTATTTATCCCCTTTAGATCGTTATTTTGGGTATAGTGACCATTGATATGGGAGGGCAGGCGTGAGGCGCTGCTCTCTCTTTGTAATTGTTAACTTAATGCCGTATGTAGAGATAGAAAGCGCATGACAAAAGAGAGAATGAAAGAGTTTGACCTCAAGCAGCAGGGCAAATTGGAACGTTTAACGAACAAAACTTTTAAATTTGATGAGCGTGTAGGAGAGGGCTGGTTTTCGGCGGTCTATTTTTTAAAGACGGCAGAGATCGCAAAACGGTACTGCGCCGATAGAGTTGTCACTATGCAATTTTTTCAGCGTAAAGATGATGCGGTTCTGTGTGGTATTGATGAGGCGATTGCACTTCTGCATACCTTTGCTGATGAGCCAGAGAGCCTTGAGATTAGAGCGCTCAATGATGGGGATACCATTGCCCCCTATGAGTCGGTTTTAACCATTACAGGGAATTACCAGAAATTTGGTTATCTTGAAGGGATTATTGATGGGATTTTGGCGCGTCGCACCTCAGTAGCCACCCACGTTCACGATGTTGTGAAAGCAGCGGGTGAGAAAGAGGTGATCTTCATGGGGGATCGAGATGATCATTTCGATCAGCAAGCGGGGGATGGTTACGCTGCATATATTGGGGGATCAACCGCTCAAGCTACTCATGCAATGAATGAGTGGTGGGGACGTGAAGGATTGGGAACAATGCCTCATGCGCTGATTCAGCTCTTTAATGGGGATACATTAGCGGCAGCTAAGGCGTATCATGAGACTTTCCCTGAAGATAAGTTGATGGTATTAGTCGATTATCGTAACAATGTGATTGAGGAATCGCTTCGAGTTGCTCGCCATTTTGGAGATAAGCTTGCAGCGGTACGGGTCGATACTTCAGGCAATATGGTGGATCAATACTTTATGCGCCATCAGGAGCTATTGGGGACGTTCGATCCTCGCGGAACGAATCCTGAATTGATCTTTGCGCTTCGTAAAGCGTTGGATGATGAGGGATTCACTGAAGTGAAAATTGTGGTGAGTGGTGGCTTTAATGCGGAAAAGATCAGCACCTTTGAAGCACTCGGCACCCCTGTTGATCTTTATGGGGTCGGCTCAAGCCTCTTAAAAGTTAATATCGGCTTTACAGGGGATAATGTCCTTTTAGATGGAGAGCCACAATCGAAATCGGGGCGCCGCTATATGCCTAATCCCCGCTTAAAAAAGGTGGAGTATTTAGGGTAATTGATGATGAAAGCGTATATTGAATCATTAGGCATCTGGTTGAAAGAGGAGCTCGCTTATCGTCAAGCGGACTCTTTTATCTTTGGGATTAGTGGCGGGGTTGACTCTGCAGTAGTGGCGTATCTTCTTGCAAAATTTGCCCCTAAAGAGAGTTTAGGTCTCATTATGCCAAGCGGAAGCAATTCTAAGGATGAGAGGGATGCGATCACTGTGATGGAGGGGTGTGGTTTGCCTTACCATAAGGTGGATCTTAACGAGACGCGGGAGGCGATCTTAGGAGCGATCGGTTCGGAATTGAATCATCTTGAGGATGAGGAGAAGAATCGTGTTGTTCAGGGAAATCTCTCAGCACGTCTTCGAATGACGACACTCTTTACCGTTGCACAGGTGAAGAATGGTTTAGTGGTGGGAACAGATAATGCGGTGGAGTGGTATACGGGCTACTTCACTAAATTTGGAGATGGTGCGGCGGATATTGTTCCTCTCTTTCATCTTAATAAAGATGATGTCTATGAGATGGCAAGAATTTTAGGCGTCCCCGATGAAATCATCAATAAAGCGCCATCAGCAGGGCTTTGGGAGGCGCAGACCGATGAGGATGAGATGGGAACCACGTACGAGATGTTAAATCGTCATCTATTGGGGGAATCGGTGCCAGAGAAGGATCGAGAAGCGATTCGGTACTGGCATGAGCGTTCTCATCACAAAAGGGCGATGCCCCGCAGACCAAAACCGTATCGTCATTAATAATTGGATGGATAAAAAAGAAGCCTCAGCTCTTTAAAGTTGAGGCTTCTCTATTTTGGGAGAAGTAGTTACGATTGGGGAATTTGTGCCCGCAACCATGCGATCTCTTCTGCCCAGATATCGGGATTTGTGGTCTCCAAAATTAGGGGCATCTGCTTAAAACGTTCATCTTGCATAATATATTTAAACGCCTCCTCCCCAATCGTCCCTTTGCCGAGGGATTCATGGCGATCAACACGGCTATTGAGGGGCGTTTTTGAATCATTAAGATGCATCGCTCGTAGATACTCAAATCCAATCACAGAATCGAACTCTGTAAAGGTTGCATCACACGCTTCAAAAGTTGAGAGATCATATCCAGCAGAGAAGGCGTGGCAAGTATCGATGCAGACTCCAACACGTGATTTATCCTCAACATGCTCAATAATTTTAGCGATATGGGCAAAATCGAAGCCGAGATTTGTCCCCTGTCCTGCCGTATTCTCAATGACAGCGGTTACATTCTCTGTCTGATCGAGCACCCAATTGATCGATTCCGCCATCAATATAAGGCAATCATCAATTGGCATCTTGTTGAGATGGCTCCCTGGGTGAAAGTTAATCAGCTCAATGCCGAGCTGTTCACATCGTTGAAACTCATCAAGAAGTGCATTGCGTGATTTCTCTAACGCCTCTTTATCATGATGTCCCGGATTGATGAGATAGCTTGCGTGGGGGAGAATCTGTTTAGGGGTGAAGTGCTCAAGTTCTGCCAATTTCTTAAAACGGCGGATATTCTCCTCTTTAAGGGGAGGACCTTCCCAACGGCGATTATTCTTTGTAAAGAGTGCAAAGGCATTGGCCCCGATCCCTTTTGCATTCTTAATCGCATTATCCACACCACCCGATGCGCTCACATGGGCTCCGATAAAGTAACTCATAAAAGCTCCTATAGATAAAATGAAGAGAGATAGCTTAGCCTAAATTTATCGAGAGGGGAGAAAAGCGCTCCACTCTCTCCCCCTATTATTTGGGGAGATTACGTAGATCCGCAATAGGATCACTACTCATTAAGGCATCATTATGGAGATATTGAATCAGCTCCTTTGCCGTCTCTTTCGCACTCTTTAATCCACCACTCTCCTTTAGAGTGACAAAGCGATTAAGAGAGGGGAATGCCTCCTCACTACTCTGGCGAATGATCGATTGCATTGGAGTGTCGATCACTCCTGGTGCGACAGAGGCGATCTGAATTGGGAAGGGTTTTTCACTCTGCTCCAGTGCAAAGGTACGGGAGAAGTGGTCGATTGCAGCTTTAGTTGTGCAGTAGATACTCCATCCTGAATAGGGATTGCGTGCAGCGCCAGATGAGATATTGAGAATGCGCCGTGTAAAAGGGCGATCCTGTAGCGTCTCAACAAAGAGATTGCTTAGAAGCAGTGGCGCTTCAATATTGAGTAGAAGAGATTGATGAGTCTTGAGTGGGTCGAGAGCACCGACCTGCTCAATCGGTTCAACACTTCCCGCATTATTGATGAGGTTTACGCTCTGAGCCGTTTCGGGTAGCGTTTCAAGCCATTTTTTGAAATGGGGTAGATACGCTTTTTGATCCGTTAAATCTGATTCGATGAAGGAGGGAAACGCTTCCCGATTTTTGCGAGCGATCCCCGTTACCCTATTCTCTGAATGCTTCATCAACTCACGGTAGAGCGCTGCTCCAATCCCCTGAGAAGCGCCTGTTATAAAGTAGTAGTGAGCCATCGCTCTTCTCCTTTGTTATCTAAATTTATCGGTAATAATCTCCTTCGATGCTATCAAACTATCACTCGAACTTTGAGACTATTTTCAGTAGCATAGGGCGGGTAAGATTAAGCATAGGAGCAAATCATGAAGCGTTGGTATCTATTCATTCTGCTGATACTCCCCCTTGTCAGTGGAGCAATGCCTCCATTACAGCATGGAGAGGCGTTGACGCTTGAGGAGATGGAGCATCTCGATATCACTCAATATTGGGTGAGTGAAAAACTCGATGGTGTACGGGGTTATTGGGATGGTAAGCAGTTAAAGACCCGTCAAGGCGTTGTGATTAATGCACCACAGTGGTATCTCCAATCTTTAGGTGATGTGCCGCTTGATGGGGAGCTTTGGATTGAGCGGGAATCCTTTGAGCGGGTCAATGGATTGATTCGTAAAAATAAACCCGATGATCAGGAGTGGCGCACGATTCGTTTTATGATTTTCGATCTTCCTGCCCACGAGGGGGATTTTGATGCGCGAGTCGCTGAGATGGAGCGCTACATCCCTTCATTAAATGTTCCATGGGTGGCGATGATTCCACAATTGAAGTGTAAAAACCATGCTGATTTGGAGCACCATTTAGAGGAGATTCTCAATAAAGGGGGGGAGGGCTTGATGCTCCATTATGGAAAAAATCATTATCAAGAGGGGCGAACCGCCAATCTTCTTAAGCTAAAACCGACGCACGATAAAGATGGGAGGGTGATTGCTCATCTTGAGGGGGAGGGGCGCTTTGAGGGGATGATGGGAGCCCTTTTAGTGGAGCTTGCAGATGGAAAAGAGTTAAAGATTGGGAGCGGATTTAGTGATGAAGAGCGTAAAAATCCTCCAAAAATTGGGGATATCATCACCTTTACCTATAATGGTTACACCAAAAATGGTCTGCCCCGTTTCGCCCGCTATGTGCGGACCCGCTATGATAAACAGCTTCTCGATTAACCGAAGGGAAAGTAACCTTGATGAACATTCGCTACTTCGCCACACTCCTAACCCTTTTTATAACCGCTTGTGGTGATGGATTGCCCCATGAGTGCTCAAATGTCGTGAGTGAACGGATGGCGCTTCAGAAGATGTTTGAGCAGAATGAAGCACGGTTGCCGATGAGTCTTGGTGACTTTTCAGGGAGCGATGTCCCTTCAAGTCGAGCGGAGATGATTCGATTTTACCGTACAGATTATGTGAAGAATGGGGAGATCGCCCGTGATAATTGCCAAAGAGAGCGGCAGCAGCTTGAGCAGTATCGAGCCCTTCTTGAACAGTATCTATCCGATCAGGAGAAGAGTGAATGACTCACGATTATAACGATCTTATTACACTCTTTAATCAACTCTTTGAAGAGGAGTATCAGACCCGTCTAGTCGCAGGGGAGGATGAACCGCTCTATAGTGTGGCGACGAAGGAGATTCCCTATCATCGAGTGATCTTTGCGCACGGCTTCTATCAGAGCGCACTTCATGAGATCGCCCATTGGTGCATCGCAGGGAGAGAGCGGCGTCAGCTTGAGGATTACGGCTACTGGTATAACCCAGATGGAAGAGATCGTGAAGAGCAGGCGGCGTTTGAGGATTTTGAGGTTCGTCCACAAGCGGTAGAGTGGCTCTTTTCAAAGGCGGCAGGGCGCCCCTTTACTGTTAGCTGCGATAATTTAGCGGGAGATTTTGAACCTGATCGTCTCGCTTTTCAGCAGAGAGTACAGCGGGCACTCGTAAAGATGATTGAGGAGGAGGATATTCCCCCTAGAGCTGCCCGTTTTGCAGAAGCGTTACGCTCTTTTTATCAGCAGCCTAACATAAGAGTTGAGGATTTCCCCTATCCAGAAACATTATGGGATCTTTAATGTGAGCGATCTATTGAGTCAACTCCCCTTATTTGAAGAATCTTACGAGACAGCGCATCCGATCTTAGTACTCTCAGATAGTCACGGTGCGATCGATGCTCTCGTCTCTATTATTGAGGCGAATCTCTCTACAACTGATATTATCCTCTTTCTTGGGGATGGGGCTGATGAGTTTGAGACGTTGCGCTATATCTATCCTGATAAGCGTTACTTCTCTGTAATTGGTAATAATGATCGTCGTTCTAATGCTCCCCTTGAGCAGATTTTTTCCATTAATGGGATTCGTTTCTATTTAACGCATGGGCACATCGCTCCTTACTCTCAAGTGAAGGGGGAGGTGGCGCGAAGAGCCCAAAGTTTCGCTGCTGATATTGCGCTCTATGGTCATCTTCATCAACCCTATTTAGCAAGAGAGGGGGAGTTCTATATCGCATCTTCGGGAAGTGTTGCTTATCCTCGTGGAGGGACGGAGGCGGCCTATCTTCTTATTGATACGGCTCTCTTTTTAGAAGGAGGGGGGGAGGCTTCTTTCCTCTTTAAGGGGGCGAAAACGGATCAAGTGTTAATGATTGGGGAGAGATAGAGTAACTTTTCTCTCTGTCAATAGATTCGTATCTTGTTCGCACAAATATTTTTTAAAATGGTGAATGTTTAACGCTGATTAAGCACGATAACGTGAATGGTTTCACGCTTATTTAGCCAAAGGATTACAGGCTCTTAGTAACAAAAAAGAGCTTATGAAAAGGTGTAGCTTCGTTTTTTATTCGCTATAATCCTTCACTCTAAAAGCGGAGAGGGTACTCTAAAAATGCCCTCTATTTTCTCTTTCTATTCCGCTTTTAGGGCTGTCTTATTATTCTCTTAACCTTAAATTCAAGGGCGCATCAATGATTAATTTTGTTATCAAAAGTAATGGCGAACGCGAGGAGTTCGATGCCGATAAACTTAATAAATGGGCGGAGTTTGCTGCACATTATGAAGTGGATTGGAGTGCAATTGCGTTGGAGGCGTATCGTAAATGTTACGATGGTTGCCGAACGCTTGAGCTTCATCAAGCGATGATTGATGCGTGTGTTGAACGGGAGGATCATAAACATCTGAAGATGGCGGGTCGTCTCCTTTTAGGGGCGATCTATAAAGAGGCGCATGGTGGATATAGCAAAATTCCATCACTTGCGGATTTTTACGAGCGTATGATCTCGATGAATCATTGGGAGAAGATGAATTACTCCGCTGAAGAGATTGAGGCGCTCAATGAAGTGATCGATCACGATTACAACTTAAAATATAACTTCACCACTCTTCAGTCGATGAAGGATAAGTACCTCATCAAAAATCGTGTTACGGAACAGACGCTCGAATCCCCACAATTGATGTTTATGGGGATTGCGATGCAGAATATGCAGGAGCAACCGAAAGAGCGCCGTTTAGATGATGTTGTTAAGCTCTATACTTATCTAAAAGAGCTTAAAATCAATGTACCTACCCCAATTTTAGTAAATATGCGCACCCCCCATAAAGGGTACGCTTCATGTTGTGTCTATACGGTTGATGATCGTGTGGAATCACTTGCTGCGGGGGATCATATCGCTTATATGATGACTTGCGCATCAGCAGGGATTGGGGCTCATCTTTTAACCCGCTCTAAAGGGGATCCCGTAAAAGAGGGGCGCGTGGTGCATCAAGGGAAACTCCCTTACTACCGTATGATTCAATCGGCCGTTCATGCCAATATGCAGGCATCACGCGGAGGGTCTGCAACGGTCTATTTTAGTGCGCTCGATCCTGAAATTTACGATCTAATCGTCCTTAAAAATCCTACAACGGTTCAGCAAAAAAGGATTCGAGATATCGATTATGCGCTATTGGTAAACCGTCTCTTTGTCGAGAAAGTGGCGCGTAACGAAGATTGGATGCTAGTCAGTTTAATCGATGCGCCAAAGCTTTATGAGCTCTTCTATAGTGAAGATTATGAGGCGTTTAAAGCGGAGTATGAAGCTGTACTTGCAGATGAATCGATTAAAAAAGAGATGGTAAAAGCGCGTGATATCGCTCTTCGTTCATTAACGGAGTCTGCTGAGACAGGGCGTCTCTACATCACTTACATTGATGAGATGAATCGCCACACCCCCTTTAAAGATACTATCTACTCATCTAATCTCTGCCTTGAGATTGCGCTACCGACGAAACCTTATAAGGATATGCTCGACCTCTACTCAAGCACACCAGAAGGGGAGATTGGCCTCTGTTCGCTCGCATCTCTTGTTGTTGGTCGTATTGAAGAGGAGGAGTATGAGGAGATCGCTTATTATGCAGCGCTCATGATCGATAATGTGATTGAGATTATGGAGTATCCCTTCGCTTCGCTTGAAACAACAGCTAAGGCGCGCCGCTCCATTGGGGTTGGTATCACCAACCTTGCTCACGAGATGGCAAAACAGCGGATGAGTTACGCCTCTAAAGAGGGTAAAAACTATATTCATGTGATTGCTGAGCGTCACTCTTACTATCTCCATAAAGCGAGCTTACGTTTAGCAAAAGAGAAGGGGAATGCGGAGTGGATCGATAAGACGAAGTATCCAGAAGGGTGGTTACCGATCGATACGTACAATAAAAATGTAGATGAAGTTCACTCGCAAGAGTTAATTTACGATTGGGAATCGCTCCGTAAAGAGATTATTGAGCAGGGGGGGATTCGTCACTCTGTTCTTGAAGCGATGATGCCCGTTGAATCGTCAAGTCAATTGACCAACACAACAAATGGGCTCTATCCGATTCGTAATTTGAAGGTGATGAAGACCTCAAGCACGGGGAAAAACCTTCTTCTCGCTCCCGATATGGATGAGTTAGCCCCTTATTATGATATTGCGTGGAATCTCGATTCTAAAGATCTAATCGAGATGTATGCAATTATTCAGAAGTTTACAGGGCAGGCGATCAGTGCTGACCTCTATATCAATCTTAAAGATCAGCAGACGATTTCAAGTCGTCAACTTCTTGCTGACTTCATCTATATGATGCGCCTTGGGTGTAAGACCCGTTACTATCTCAATAGTGCGGCAGGTATTGCGCATGAGGGGTATGAGCAGGTGGAAGATCAGAGCTGTGCAGGGGGAGCGTGTACGCTTTAAGAGAAAGAGAATAAAAGAGGAGCAACTGAGCTAATCTCAGTTAGATTCGTTACAATAGAAGATGCCTCTTTATAAAAGAGGCATCTTTTTCATTCTTATACAAGGGTTTGAAATCAATGCAAGATACATCCATTTTTAATCAGAAGAACGACAACTGGCAGACGGGGCGCTATCCGCTCTTTTTAGGTGAGCCATTGGCGCTCTATGATTCCATCAATACACCATATCCACGCCTTTTTGATCTCTACAAGTTACAAAAATCGATGGATTGGGCGGAGGATGAAGTGAATCTTGAGCAATCACGTATGGATCTGCTCAACTGTTCAAAAAATAATTACGACATCATGGTGAAGACCCTCGCATTCCAATGGGAGCTCGATTCCGTCGCTTCCCGCACGATTGCGCCTCTCTTTGCCCCTTTTGTGACCAACTCAGAGTTGTGGGTGATGCTCTCAAAGCAGAGCGAGATCGAGAATCTCCATGCGCTTACCTATTCAGAGATTATTCGCCAATGTGTCTCTGATCCTCAAGAGGTTTTTAAAGAGGTGATGCGAAATGATGAGGTCTTAAATCGCTCAACAACAGTGATTGATGCCTTTGATGAGTTAGATCGTTACGGTGCTCTCTATAAATTAGGGAAGATTGATCGTGATTCGCGTGAATTGAAATCGGTCATTCTGCGTGGTTTTATTGCGCTCTACTGTTTAGAGAAGATTGAGTTTATGAGCTCATTCGCCTGTACTTTTGCCCTTGCTGAGCAGAATATCTTCCAAGGGATTGCAAAGCTTGTTCAGAAGATTGCCCAAGATGAGCAGGTGCATGTGATGATGGATGAAGCGGTGCTTGAGATTCTCTTTAAAGATGAAGAGTGGCGCGAGCTGCTTGAAGAGAATAAGGAGCAGGTTCATGAGATCATTAATAGTGTGATTCAACAGGAATTTGAGTGGAATGATTACCTCTTTAGTGAAGGGCGCTCAATCGTTGGATTGAATAAAGTTCTTCTTGGTGAGTGGGTTCTCTGGAATGCACAGGAGCTCTACGGATTCTTAGGATTAGAGAATCCTCACCCACGTGTTGAGAAGAAGCCATTAATGTGGATGGATAACTGGCTCGACCTTAACAAGACGCAAAACGCAAACCAAGAGATGGATAACACCAATTATCGCCTCAACAGTGTGACGGATGATGTTGAAGATGAGATTTTTGATATCTAAAATCACCCAATAGAGAGAGATTGAGCCTCTGCGGATACCGTAGGGGCTTTTTTATTCTTTGGAATCATGATTGAGGGTAGGGCAACTCTCCTGCAATATTTTATAAGGGGAGTATGATATGGGGCAGATATTTTAGAGGTGCTTTTAACGCCTCAAAATGGATCTTCTTTTTTCATTTCCCTCGAAGAGAGTGGTAATAGTTGGTCATAAACTCTATTTATCGCTATATTGACTCTTCGCCATAATAGTAAATGGAGGAATTATGGAATTGTATACAAATAAATGGTCGATTGATGATGCAGTAGCACTCTTTGAGAAGCCTCTTTTTGAGCTGCTTTATGAAGCGCAGACGGTTCATCGTCAATATTTTGATCCAAATAAAGTTCAAGTGAGCACCCTTTTATCGATCAAGACGGGCTCATGCTCTGAAGATTGTAAGTATTGTGCGCAGAGTGTCCGTTACGACACTGGGTTAGAGCCAGAAAAGTTGTTGGAAGTGCAGAAAGTTGTGGATGAAGCGAAAGCTGCAAAAGCGGAAGGGGCGACCCGTTTCTGTATGGGAGCTGCGTGGCGTAATCCTAAAGCGCGTGATATGCCTTACCTTAAGAAGATGATTGAAGAGGTTAAGGGATTAGGGTTAGAGACCTGTATGACACTTGGCCATTTAGATGCAGCTCAAGCATCGGAGCTTGCCGAAGTTGGCCTCGATTACTACAACCACAATCTCGATACCTCTCCAGAGTTTTATGGCGATATCGTCAGCACACATAGCTATCAGCACCGCTTAGATACGCTCGATCATGTAAGAGAAGCGGGAATTAAGGTCTGTTCAGGGGGGATTATTGGTCTTGGCGAATCGGTGCGAGATCGCGCCTCTTTGCTTGTTCAGCTCGCTAATATGGAGACACCACCTGAAAGTGTTCCAATTAACCGTTTAATTCCGATTGATGGAACGCCACTTGCAGGGACAAAAGCGGTGGATGATTTCGATTTTCTCCGCACGATTGCCGTTGCTCGTATCATGATGCCCCAATCGATGGTACGTCTCTCAGCAGGGCGTGAAACAATGAATGATCAATTACAAGCACTCTGCTTTATGGCGGGCGCAAATTCGATATTCTATGGTGATAAGTTATTAACCACCCCCAACGCAGATCAAGGGGGCGATATGGCGCTCTTCGATCGCTTAGATATCATTGCAACGCACAATCCTTTCAAAGCGACAGAAGCGGGCGTTAATTAATTCTTTAATGAATGTTTGAGTAGAGGAGGGGGAAGAGATTCCCCCTCTTTTTTTATCTCTAGAGAGAGACTTTTAATCAATTTCCACTTCCAATCTCCGTCACACTAATCTTCCAATGCTCTTTTTCAGCAAGATTGGCGAGAGCGATCTGCGTCACATTGATAAGATCGTGATAATACTTTGCAGAATTTTGCAGCACCGTCAACGCAATGCGGTATGTCCCATTATGAGCCCCACTCATCTGTTTTAACGTCACATTGAGGTGGCGAATGGAATCACTACACTCATTGGTTAAGGCTTTAATCTCCTCAAGAAGCACTTTTTGTAGACGTTCTGCGATGGTTTGAACCGTTGGAAGCGCTCTTGTAGAATCAGCATCCCCTCCATTTTTATCGGGGAGCGGGTCGATCGTAACCGTTGCAACGATGGTATACCCTTGAGTTAGATTCTTAAATTTTAAGGAGAAAAATTCTGCCGTTGGGTAGATCAATGTTGCCCCATCGCTCCTTAAATAGACCGCTTCAGGTGTTTGACGTAGAACAGTTGCCATCCGCTTATCTGGGAGAATGATAGTATCGTTTGGACGAGTGGGGAACCAGAGTTCATCAGTCTTTAAGGGGCGTGAAACTAACCCCTCAAGCATATCGATGCTGATTCGAATCTGCCCATTATCGAGCGCTGGATTATTGAGAAAGACAGAATAGAGATGAATATGTTCAATCTCCCACGGAATCCCGTTATAGATCACCCGCTCACTCTCTCGAGCTTTACCGAGGTTGAGGAAGATTCTCAACTTCATTAGATAGTTAGGAATCACCTTCCTTAAACTAATGAGGAGCGCAAGGAGAATCAGTACCGCAACGCCAAAGAGCACCATATCCCCAAAGGAGTGGAGGATCACCATAAAGGCGATTAAACTCAAAATACCGATCACTAACTGATAGGTGAGGAGAACAAGGCGCCATTTAAAGCTAATGACCCGTTTGCGTCGCTCTTCGTATCGATTAATTAGCAACGTCGCCACCGCTGAAAGGGTGTAGTAGAGAATGAGCGACACCATAATAGCGGTAAAGAGCGTTAAACCACGCCCTTTCATAAAGCCGATTAGATTATTCTTCAGCTTTGTAAGAAAGGGGGTATCTCCCGTTAAGACGTGAAGCTTTGAATCGACAAGCTCTTTCTGATTATTGAGGGTATTGAGCCGCTCATTCCAGTTCTGTTGTAACGTCTTTAAATTGGTAAGCGCCTCTGGATTGAGCTGTTCAGCGGGAAGATCATTTAGATGGCGCAACCCTTGCTCTGCCAACATAATGAGGTCGGAGAGATTCTGCTGCTCCTCAAGAAGATCATCCTTCTTTCGAGCATTAGCTGTCATCCTCTGCATCTCATTGAAGACAGGTTGTAGAATTTTAACCAACTCCTGCTGCCAATTATAATTTTGAACGCTCTCTGTCTCAGCCGTTTTTGTAGGGAGAGCAAAGCGGGAGGTATCTAACCCACCAAGAGCGATCTGCTCAAAGAGAGCTTGAAAATCTTTACGCTGAGCATTGAGCTGATCGAGATGTTGCTGCTCTTCAAGTTTCTCATCAGGATCGGTGATTTTTTCAATCGTTTTTTGTAGCTCTTTGCGCTTTGCGTTGATGGTGTCGAGATTATCCCGAATATCATTCAGTTGTGATGTGCGCTCCTCAAGCTTTAAGTTACTCACCTCATCCGCAGCAAAGAGGGGGGAGGTGAGGGAACTAATTAGAATGAGGAGCGTAATGAGAAGATTATTTCGCACGCTCATCTCCTTCATTAAAGGTAAGAAGTGGAGGATTACTCTCCTCTTTTTCACTACTGTTTGGATTTGAGAGGGAGACTTCCGTTTTTGGAATGCCCCACCCCTCTTGTAGAGCAGTCTCTAAACAGGTTCGCTGCATTAAGCGAGGAAGCGAGTAGTAGTAATCGACCCCATTTGGCCCCATGCTGATGCTCACCGTGTAGAGGAGCGATTCAGCCGCATTCACCTGACGAAAATCGACCGTCACACTCTTGGTTAAGGGGAGAATCTCCCGCTCTTCTAAGACACGTAGAACATTCGCTTCTACTTTTTTAATCACCTCTTCAACGGGAACACGAGTCTCTCTATAATTGAGCCCAAAATTGATGGTTGAGCTATACCCTTTGGAGATGTTATTTGGCTTTGCATTGAGAAAATCTACCGTTGGATAGACAATCTGCCCCCCAAAGTGGCTAAGGTAGATCGATTCAGGGGTCTGACGCTGTACAACGACATGTTGCCCATTAGGGAGAATGTAATTATCTCCAACTTTAGAGGGGAACCAGAACTCATCAGCCTTTAAAGGGCGTGAGATGAGATTGGCCAAAATATCGATGGTAAGGCGAATGCGCCCATTATCTAAGGCGGGGTTAACAAGGTAGACAGAGTAGAGATTAATATACTCAATCTTCCATGGAAGACCGTTATAGATCACCCGTTCCCTTTCACGTGCTTGCCCAAGATTGAGGAAGAGGCGCAATTTACGCATATAAGCGGGAATTGAGCTTCGGAAACTGATCACAAGAATAAAGAGGATCAGAATCGCCAATCCAAAGAGCACCATATCTCCCGATGAGTGGAGGAGGGTTAAAAGGGCAAAGAGTGCAATCCCCATTGAAAGAAGTTGATAGAGAAGGAGGAAAACACGGGCACGAGTGGAGATTGGGCGCGTTTTTCCTTGACGCTCACGGCGACGAGAGAGGAGCTTTGCCCCTTGTGATGTGAGATAGAGTAATCCAAAAAACGCAGAGAAGGAGATGAGCAGAATCAATCCACGCCCCTGAATAAAGTTGAGGGCGCTATTGATGATTCGAGTGGTGACAGAGTTATCATCTGTCATATCATCTAGATTTCCTGCCACTAACTCCTGCTGGCGCTCAATGGTGTTGAGGGTATCTCTCCACTCTTTTTGCAGATCATTTAGCTTCTGTTTCGCCTCTTTAGTAAGGGATGCTTCATCAACATTATCGAGATAGTTGAGCGCTTTTTTAAGGCTACTGATTCGCTCTTGAATCTCTTTGAGCTCATTACGGAGAAGTTCCCGCTTTCTTGGTCCTTCCGTGAGGCGCTGCATCTCACTAAAGACAGGCTGCATGATGAGAATTAGCTCTTTTTGCCAATCGTACGCTTCTGTATCCACCATTAAATTGGTGGGGGATTGAAAGCGGGCGGTATCAAGCCCTCCAAGAGAGATCTTCTCAAAACGGCTCTCATACTCTCTTTTCTGCTGAATACGGGTATCGAGCGATTTCTGAAGCTCCTCTTTTTTCGCTTCATCACTCTCCTGTTTTAACTCTTTTTCTAACGCATCCCGTTCAGATCGAAGCTCAATAATCCGTTTTTCAATGGTATTAAGCTCCTCCACCTCTTCAGGGGAGATAGCAAGAGAGGGGAGGGGGAGAGTCACCATAATCCCGATCAGCACCATCATAAAGAGGCGCTTAAAGGGGTGAGTACTCTGATGAATAATGCTCTGCATAGATTCAATATCCTTCTTCTATAATCGTTATTAATCGCAATCGATTTTAACAAACGAAGCGATGAGACCCTAAGGAAGATGGAGGGATTAAAGAATTTAAATAAATCCCCCCTTCTTCATAAAATTTACTGCTTGAGGGGGGCCGCTTGGAGCGAAACTTCCGTTGAAGGCATCGACCACCCCTCTTCCTGAGCTGTTTTGAGGCACGCCTCCTGCACAATTCTCGGAATTCGGTAGTAGGAGGGGGCTGCGGAGCCATGCACCTCAATAATAACGGTGTAGAGGAGGGAGACCCCCTCATTTACTTGACGAAATTCAACTTTCACCTTCTGAATCGCATCACCAACTTCCGATTCAGGGCGCGCAAGCATCTCCTCTACTTTCGCTTTAATTTTGGCAAAGACGAGCTCTGTTGGGAGATTGAAATGCTCATAACTGAGCCCAAAATTGACGATGGAGTAGAAGCCTTTGGAGATATTTTTAGGCCTCATCGCAATAAAATCGGGGGTTGGGTAGATAATCTGGCTATGAAATGCATCAAGATAGACTGCCTCTGGAGTCTGCCTTAACACTTCGACATAAGTTCCATCATTGAGCAGGAGGGAGTCCCCAACTTGGCAGGGGAACCAGAGCTCATCCATCTCAATTTTACGGGAGACTAAATTTCGCATCAGATTCATCGTCAATCGAATGCGTCCATTATTTAGAGAGGGATTCACAAGATAACTTGAGTAGAGATTGATGCGATCCACCTTCCACGGAATTCCATTATAGATTGTTCGCTCCCCTTGCCGAACCTGCCCAAGGTTGAGATAGATGCGCAGCTCACTAATATAGCGGGGCACATATGTTCTAAAACTTAATAGAGCAACAAAAAGAATGAGGAAGGCAAGTCCAAAGAGCACCATATCCCCCATTGTGTGGAGCACAACAAGAAAGGCGATCGTAGCGATGAGAAAGGTGATGAGGCGGTAACAGAGTACTAGCAGACGCCACTTCACATTCACACGGCGGGTGCGCCCTAGTCGCTCTCTCCGTTTTGCAAAATAATTTAGAATGCTTGAGAGAAGAGAGATGATGAGCGTTGCCGTTAAGATGGCAGTTACCAATGTTGCGCCCCGCCCTTTAATAAACTCTAAGAGGCTCTGCCCCAATTTGCCAAAAAAGTGGGTATCATCTTCGAGCGCTAATATCTCCCCCCGAATGATCTCTTGCCGAATCTGAATATCGTTACGAAAGGTACTCCAATGCTCCCTTAGTTGGGCGATTCGCTCAAGACTCTTCTTCGGGAGCTCCTGCTCTGAGATCTCATCGAGATGCTTTAAACCACTATTGATAAGATCGATACGGCGCTGATTGCTCTGCTCCTCTGTTCGTAGCCGTTCAAGTTGGCGCGGTTTCTCCGTCATCCGCTGCATCTCTTTAAAGACAGGTTGAATGATCTGGATTAATTCATTCTTCCAATCGTAATCTCGTAGATCCTCTTCAGCCATCACCTCAAGGCGGCTAGTATCTAATCCCCCTAAACTGAGCTTTTCAAAGAGGGATTCAAAATCTTTCTGCTGAGCTTGAAGCACCGCTAATCGATCTTGGTATGTTTTGGTCATTTGCGGGTCGGTCTCACGGCGGATCTGTGTCTGTACCGCCTTTTTACGCTTCTCAAGATCAGCGATATTCTCCTCAATCTCCATAATTTGCGCTTGAATAGAGGGTTGCTGTTGAGGAGATGCAAGCTCTGTTGTGGGGAGAGGGGACTCTTTGAGTGGCTGAGTACTTAGCTCTTGCGCAAAAAGTGGGGGGAGAAGTAGCGTTAGCAGCAGTATGAGGAGACGGAGAGAAATCTTCATAGTGGATCCATAAAATCGGTTTAAAGGAGAAAAAAAGCGCCCCACTTTTGAGAGTGGAGCGGTTTGATCTCTCTAAGAGTAGTAGAGGGGAGTGATTTTACTTTCCTCCCATCTGACCTCGATGGCGTAAGGCGTGATCGAGGAGGGTGATGGCGAGCATCGCTTCTGCAATGGGAGTTGCTCGAATGCCGACACAGGGATCGTGCCTCCCCTTTGTAATCACAGTTGCAGGCTCGTTGTGGATATCGACAGTCTGCCCTTCAAGGCGGAGGCTAGAGGTAGGTTTTAGCGCCATATGTGCGATGATCGGTTGCCCTGTTGAGATCCCCCCTAAAATTCCCCCTGCATGATTTGAGAGGAATCCATCGGGTCGAATTTCATCTCTAAATTGGGTGCCGAGCGCTTCGATACACTCAAAACCATCCCCAATCTCCACCCCTTTAACAGCGTTGATCCCCATTAAGGAGTGGGCAATCTCAGCATCTAAGCGATCGAAGACAGGTTCACCCAATCCAATGGGGGGATTCTCTGCAATAACTGTTACTTTAGCTCCGATAGAATCACCCGATTTACGGAGCTTATCCATAAACTCTGCAAGCTCATCTATCTGTGAAAGATCGGGCCAGAAGAAGGGGTTCTCTTCAGCATTAATCGCCTCTTTCTCAAAACCGTTTGGCTTAATAGGACCAAGTTGAGAGAGATATCCATAAATTTCAGTGCCGTAGAGTCTCTTTAAGACTTTTTTAGCGATTCCACCTGCAGCAACCCGAATCGCTGTCTCCCGAGCACTTGAGCGCCCCCCGCCACGATAGTCACGTAAGCCATATTTATGGTGATAGGTGTAATCAGCGTGGCCAGGACGGAAGAGATCTTTGATATCGCTATAATCTTTAGAGCGCTGATCCTCATTCTCAATTAGAAGAGCGATGGAAGTTCCTGTTGTTTTTCCTTCAAAAACACCTGAGAGAATCGAGACACGGTCAGGTTCACGGCGCTGGGTTGTGTGGCGAGATTGCCCTGGGCGACGCCGATCTAAATCGACTTGAAGCTCCGCTTCACTAATCTCAATTCCTGCAGGACACCCATCAACAATGGCGACGAGCGCTTTTCCGTGACTCTCTCCTGCAGTTGATACACAAAATAATTTCCCAATGCTATTCCCCGACATATTGACTCCTTGCTGATTAATGAAGCGTTTGATCACTTTTCTTCCGTTATTGTACTCATTTTAGCGGGAAGCGGTGTAGGCTAGATGCACAAAAAAAGAGCTAATCTTTCGATTAGCTCCTCAACAGATGGGTGGTAGAACTTCACTCTACCAATTAGAGCGCCCAAAGGACACGTTTCTCATCTTGTAGCAGTGAGTAGACCTTATCGACATGTGCCTGCTCTGTAACGTAGACATCGATCGTTAAGGAGAGGTATTTCCCAGAGCTGCTCAATTTACGCTTAATGCGATCGTGATCGAGTTTTGGATCCACCTCTTTCATCAATTCGATGATGCGCTCTTCAAAATCCTCCTCATTCTTCCCTGTCACTTTGTAGGTGAAGTGGGTTGGAAAGTCGATTAACGCTTCGCCAGTTTCTGGATTGATCATTTACATTTTTCTCCATGTTGTGACGCCCTCTTTATCTTCGAGGACAATACCTTTAGCTGCAAGCTCATCACGAATGCGATCTGATTCCGCCCAATCACGATTCGCGCGCGCTTCATTCCTCTTCATAATGAGGGCATCGATATCGAAATCAAGGGTATCATCCCCTTGTAGTAACCGTTTAGGATCCTCTTGAAGAAGCCCTAGAATACCCCCTAACTCTTTTAGAAGAGTGTAGTAGATCGGCTCTGAAGTACGATTATATTCAGCGGCAGCCTCATAAAGAATTGAGATCGCAAGGGGAGTGTTGAAATCATCTTGCATCGCTTCATGAAAGCGGAGTACAAGGGGGTGGTTCTCATCAAACTCAACGCTCTCTTTAGGAGCATTATTGAGGGCTGTATAGAGGCGGCGTAATCCATTGGTCGCTTGATTGAGCGTCTCATCGGAGTAGTTGATATGGGTGCGATAGTGGGCGCTGAGAATGAAGAAGCGGAGCACTTCAGCAGGGTATTTCTCTAAAATCTCCCGAATAGTGAAGAAGTTTCCAAGCGATTTACTCATCTTCTCATTATCGATATTGATGAAGCCGTTATGCATCCATACATTCGCCATGATCTCATCATGACACCCCTCTGATTGTGCAATTTCACACTCGTGATGTGGGAATTTAAGATCCATGCCTCCACCATGAATGTCGAAATGGGTGCCAAGCTCTTTACGGCTCATCGCAGAACACTCAATATGCCAACCAGGTCGCCCCTTACCGAAAGGGGAGTCCCAGTAAGGTTCATCCTCTTTTGCACGTTTCCAGAGTACAAAATCGAGCGGATCCTCTTTATATTGGTCAACAGCAATGCGCTCGCCTGAACGAAGATCATCAATCGATTGGTTGGAGAGTTTCCCATACTCCTCAAATTTGCGTACTCGGTAGTAGACATCACCATTCTCTGCTTGGTAGGCGAGCCCTTTCTCCATTAATGTCTCGATCATCTTGAGCATCTCATCAATATGCTCTGTTGCACGGGGTTCACGGTCGGGACGAAGTATATTGAGCGCCTCACAATCTTCATTCATTTTGGTGATAAATTCATCCGTAAGCTCGTTGATTGTAATGCCCCGCTCATTGGCGCGCGCGATAATTTTGTCATCAATATCGGTAATATTACGGACAAAATTGACCTCATAATCGAGGGCGCGTAGGTAGCGATTCACCATATCAAACGCAACAAGAGAGCGAGCATGCCCGATATGGCAGTAGTCATAAACCGTCATTCCACAGACGTACATATTGATTTTACCTTCATTAATCGGAGTAAAACGCTCTTTTTGGCGCGTTAAGCTGTTATAGATGGTGAGCATGGTTGATGATCTCCTACCGCTAAAAGTGATGAAAAATATCTAAAAATAGAGCGCTATTTTACCGTATTAGGGGGATTTATTCAGCAGAATAAGGGGGAGAAGAGGGTAAATGAGAAGCATTTGCGTTAAAGCTGATATACTAGATGGAGTGCTCTTTTGAGCTGATTTATGCCCCCTTCATTTAAATCTTAATTCATTGGAGATCATCGCTTAATGAAGAAACCGCTTACGCTCCCTTCTACTCAATTTCTGATTGCACTTTTAACTTTGATGGCGGCGTTTGGCCCCCTTTCGATCGATCTCTATTTGCCCGCTTTTCCCCAGATTGAGACGGGATTAAATACAACAAAGGCGGAGATTCAGCGTACATTGACTGCGTTTCTCTTAGGGCTCTGTGTTGGCATGATGTTTTACGGTTCACTCTCTGATAAGTATGGGCGCAAAATACTCATCTTGGTGGGCTCTATCATCTACACGGTAACGAGTCTTATCGCTGCCTTTGCACCTACGGTTGAGTATCTCTTCTATATGCGCTTCTTCCAAGCGATTGGTGCTGGGGCGTGTATGGTGGTGGGGCGTGCGATTATTCGTGATGTCTTCACAGGTAAGCGAGTTGCGATGATGATGTCTGTCGTGCAGGTGATATTGATGATTGCGCCGCTGCTCGCTCCTCTTTTGGGGGTGCTGCTTCTCTACTTTTTTCAGAGCTGGCGCGCGCTCTTTATCCTTCTCTCCTTTTTTGGATTACTTGTATTTTTAGCAACGCTTCTCTACCTGCCTGAGACTTACCGAAAGGAGGATCGTCAGCCGATCAGCCTTGCCGATACCTTCCTCAACTATTTTAGGATTCTTCGTGATCCCCGATCACTCGGATCAATCTTAGCTTGTGCGCTCCCTTCAGGCTTTGTTTTTGCTTATATCACTGGCTCGCCCCATCTCTATCAGCAGCATTACGGAGTTAGCGAATTTACCTTTGCGCTCCTCTTTGGGCTCAACATTATTGGGGTGATTATTAGTGCTCTGCTCAATATTCAGTTGTTGCGCCGTTACTCAATTAATGGATTGATTCTCTTTGGATTGAGCTGGATGGCGCTTGCGGGGCTCTTCACCATTCTTTTTGGTGGGAAATCGCTTCTACTTATGGCAACTTCAAGCTTTCTATTGATGTGTGTTTCTGGTTTTGTGGGGAACAATCTTGCATCGAGAATTATTGAGCTCAATTATCATAAAGCAGGGGCAGCAATGGCTCTAAACTCCGCTTCCCAATTTGCGATTGGGGCGCTTGCAAGTCTATTAGTGACAAAATTTGGGCAGATGCATTGGGTGATGGGGGGGTGTGGAATTTTAGCGATTATCGCTTATCTACTTCTTGGTAAACCGTTTCAGCAGATAGGGGGAGAGGAGCTCTAATAAGGGGAGTCAAAAAATGAGGAATAAAAAAAGCCCCATCGATTTGGGGCTTCTTTTTTAAAAGGGAGGGGATTAACGCTTCCCGAGATCTTCAAAGAAATCTTTCGCTTTGTCGATCCAGCTCTTCTCTTGAGGAGCATGTTTTTCACCTAAACTCTCTCCAAATTTACGGAGGAGCTCTTTCTGCTCATTGTTGAGTTTAACAGGTGTCTCTACCATAACAGTACAGAGAAGATCTCCTTGAGCACCGCCACGAACTGGTTTAATCCCTTTTCCTCTTAGGCGGAAGATTCGGCCAGATTGTGTTTCAGCAGGAATTTTGAGGCTTACCCGACCATCAAGGGTTGGTACTTCAAGCTCTCCTCCTAAAGTTGCAGTGATAAAGCTGATCGGCATAGTGCATTCGAGATTAGCTCCATTACGCTCAAAGATTTTATGGGGCTTTATTTGGAATTGAACGTAGAGGTCTCCATTAGGTCCTCCATTTTCACCTTCGTGACCACCTTCTACTTTACGAATACGATCCCCAGTATCAACACCAGCAGGAACTTTAATTTCGTGAGATTTGTTAACAGTTTCTCTGCCTGAGCCGTGACACTTATGGCAAGGATTTGTAATCTTCTTACCAGATCCGTTACAGGTAGGGCAGGTCTGCTGCATAGCGAAGAAGCCTTGAGACATACGCACTTGCCCCATTCCATGACAGGTAGGGCAGGTGATCGCTTCAGAGCCTGCTTCAGCACCACTCCCATCGCAATAATGGCAGTGGACAGAAGTGGGAACATTAATACGTGTATTGGTTCCAAAAGCTGCCTCTTCTAATGTGATGGAGATTTGATAGTTAATATCATCCCCTTTGTAGGCGCGAGGCTGTCCACCACCCCGTCGACTTCCGAAGATATCGCCGAAGATGTCCCCAAACATATCTCCAAAATCGCCACCAGAGAAGCCACCAAATCCGCCCCCTGCGCCCGCTTGTCCGTTGACGCCATCATGCCCAAAACGGTCATACATTTGACGCTTTTCATCATCTGAGAGCACTTCATACGCTTTTTGGATCTCTTTAAATTTCTCCTCAGCTTCCTCTTTATTATCGATGTTGCGGTCAGGGTGATGCTTCATCGCAAGACGGCGATACGCT
>JASLFR010000050.1 GCA_030150565.1 Cardiobacteriales bacterium
GCTCTGGCGAGATGTGGTGACTGAAGTCTCTAAAGAGTACCCCGATGTGGAGCTCTCCCATCTTTTAGTGGATAACGCCGCTATGCAGCTTGTGCGCGCGCCTAAACAGTTTGATGTGATGTTAACGGGGAATATCTTTGGGGATATCTTATCGGATGAGGCTTCGATGTTAACAGGCTCCATCGGTATGTTGCCCTCTGCTTCGTTAGATGAGAATAATAAAGGGCTTTATGAGCCTATTCATGGCTCGGCTCCCGATATTGCGGGGCAAGACAAAGCTAACCCATTAGCGACGATTCTTTCTGTAGCGATGATGTTCCGTTACACCTTTAATCGAAATGATATCGCAGAAGAGATTGAAAACGCTGTGAAATCAGTCTTAGCAGCAGGATTACGTACAGGTGATATCGCTCAAGAGGGTGAAGAGGTAATCGGTTGCGTAGCGATGGGTGAGGCAGTGCTCAAAGCACTCTCAGCATAAGGGTTGAAAGGAGAGTTAAAAGAATGATGAAGGTCGGTTTTGTCGGTTGGCGCGGAATGGTGGGCTCTGTCTTGATGGAGCGAATGCAGGAGGAGGGGGATTTTGAAGGGATTCACTCTACATTTTTCTCCACCTCAAATGCAGGGGGGGATGCGCCTAAAGTCTCTGGAAGTTTTGAGGCAACATTAGCAGATGGTTACGATTTAGAAGCATTAACAGCGCAAGATGCGATTGTAAGCTGTCAGGGGGGGGATTATACCTCTGCTATCTATGAGAAATTACGTGCGACAGGATGGGATGGTTACTGGATCGATGCCGCTTCTACCCTTCGCATGGAGGAGCGCTCAATTATTGTGCTTGATCCCGTCAACCGTCATGTTATTGATCGTGGGTTAGAGAGTGGCGTAAAAGATTTTATTGGGGGGAACTGTACCGTCAGCCTCATGCTTATGGCGCTTGGCCCTCTCTTTAAAGAGAATTTAGTTGAGTGGGCGACTTCGATGACTTATCAATCAGCATCAGGCGCAGGGGCTCAAAATATGAAAGAGCTTATTGCGCAGATGGGGGCTGTTCACCATTTAGTTGCTGATGAGTTGAAAGATCCTGCAAGCTCTGTACTGGAGCTTGATCGCAAGATTACAGCGGGCTTTGAGAACCCTCTCTATCCAACGGAGCGATTTGGAGCACCGCTTGCGGGAAGCTTGATTCCATGGATCGATACACAATTAGAGAATGGGCAGAGCCGCGAAGAGTGGAAGGCGATGGCTGAGACCAATAAGCTACTCGAGAATAAGACTCCAGTACCGATCGATGGTACTTGTGTCCGAATTGGTGCGATGCGTTGTCATTCACAAGCGTTAACTTTAAAACTGAAAAAAGAGATAGACCTTGCTGATATTGAGCAGCTTTTAGCCGAAGGGAATGATTGGGTGAAAGTTGTGCCAAATGATCGAGAGATTACGATGCAAGAACTGACTCCTGCTGCAGTCTCAGGAACGTTAACAATTCCTGTGGGTCGCTTGAGAAAGATGAATTTAGGTGCGGAGTACCTCAATGCATTTACTGTAGGGGATCAACTTTTATGGGGAGCGGCTGAGCCTCTACGCCGTATCTTAAGGATTATTCGCAATTCATAAAATAACGGAAGAATATGATTAAATGAGAGGCGTTATTAGAGAAAATTCAGTAAGATAACGCTCTCTTATTTAAAATATCCTTTATCATAGCTAGCAAATTTAAATCTAAAACGAGAATTTGAGATGAACTTTACGAAGATAAAACGGCTTTTATTAACAGCGTTTTTAATGTGTTTCTCCTCTGTACTCTATGCAGTAGGATTATCGAATGCCATTATTAAATCGTACAATAGTGAGCCCCTCTATATTGAGGCAGATATTGTGGGAGATGGCACGGTATCACTCGCGACCCCTGCTGATTATCTTCAATACAATTATGAGCCTCTAAAGTATGATCTATCGATTGAGACGGTAGCAAGTGGAGGTGTTGAGAAGCTCTACATCACCACAAAGCACCCGATTGATGAGCCCTCTTTCACTCTTCTTTTACGAACTAAATCAGAAAGTGGGGCAGTTGGGTTATTAGAGTTGCCAATTATCTTAGATTTTCGACCACAAGAGCAGGTAGAAAAAACAGTTGTTGAGGAGCGTAAAGAGGAGGCTCCTAAAGAAGATGAAGAGAGTCAAAATGAGACTTCTCAAGTCGCAAAAACGCCTCAAAAAGAGGAGAAATCGACTCAATCTGTAGAGAAGAAGAGTGAAAAGGCAGTTACTACAGAAGAGAAAAAGGTAGAAGCTCCAAAGGTTGAGGCGCCTCCTAAAAAGGTTGAAAAGCCTCAAGAATCTCAACCGCAAAAGAGCCAAGAACGTCGATCGACTCAGTACTATGAGACGAGCCGTACCTATGGACCTGTGAAAGCAGGTGAAACGATGTGGAGCATCGCAAATGCTGTGAAACCAGCAAACGTTTCAACGCAGCGCATGATCGATGCAATTAAGCAACATAATCCCCAGAGCTTTAGCCGTAGGGGTGAACTTTTAGAGAATAGTACATTGAAAATTCCAGATTTTAATCGTCCCCGTCAGCCAGAAGGGTCTGATGATGAAGTAACCGAGATGAGCATCGGTCGTCCTATTAATGTTGAGCCTCTTCAGATTGAGGTGATTGAAGCGCCAAAAGAGGTGAAACCTTTGACGCTCTCCCCCTCTTCAGGGCCAAAACCACTCTCTATTAAGCCGGTGGAAGAGAGTGCTCCTAAACCTTTAACGCTTGAGCCTAAAAAGAGTGAGGGTGTAGCAGAGCAGCAAGAATCTGTTGAGCCTGAGCCTGTCATGATTCAGCCGCCAGCATCTGAGCGTAAAGACCCCGTTGTTGAAGGGCGAGAAGCGCGTATCCGTCAAGAAGAGGAGGCGTTAAACGCAAGTCTTGTTGATACAAGTGGTGAGGGCTTCTTAAAAGAGAATATGTTCTACCTCATCGGTGCAGGTGCGACAATTGTTCTCCTATTAATTGCCCTTTTACTCTTTAAACGTCGTAAAGATGGGCGCTCTATTGATGAAGAGGTTGAGAAGTTTAAGAAGGGGCAACCTAAAGAGGAGATCGATTTCGATCTTGAAGCGGAGAGAGCGAAAAAGATCGAAGCGGAAGAGGCGAGAATTGCTGCTTTAGTCGCAAAACAGCAGGCGGAAGAGGAAGCAAAGCTTGCAGAAGAGAGAGCGAAGCTTGAAGACCCTGAAGATCCTCTCAATAGCTTAGATCTTGAGATTCCTGAAGAGTTAAAAGTCGCTGATAAGAGTGTTGAAGAGGCTCAAAAACCGCTAAAAACTGCTGCTCCCATAAAAGAGGAGAAGCAATCTGCTGAAGAGGAGGAGGTTTCAGGATTAGATTTTGATCTATCAGGATTTACTCCACAGCTCGCCACAGAGGTGGAAGAGCCTAAAGCTGAGGAGTCTGAAGCTGAGTTAGATTTTGGTGGACTCGATTTCACTTTAGCAACAGATGAAGTGCTTCAGCCGCCTGTTGAGAGTGAAACGCAGAGCAGTGAAGAGAGTGGTGAAGCCGTTGCCCCCACGCTCAATTTTGAAGCGCCTGCACTTGAAGTAGAATCGCTCGATAATCTTGAGGAGATTGCTCCTGAAGTCGATTTCGGTGTTGAAAAAGAGGAGGAAGATTCGGCTGAAGTGCTCGATTTTCAATTCGATACCGTTGAAGAGGAGGAAGATGATGAACCTCTCCCTCTCTCACCTGAGCTCTTTGGTGATGCATTTGTGAATACTCCTGAGCCGACAGAGCCGCAAAGTATTGAGATTGCGGAAGAGACGGCTAATAATTCAGCTGATCTAAACCTTCTTCTTGGAGATCTAAACGCTCCTTCGTTAGAGGTTGAGGAGAGTGAAGCGGTAGAGATTGAAGAAGTGCCTCAAGTAGAGGTTCCTGAGATTGAGATCGAAGAGATCGAGCCTCTAGAGATTATTGAAGAGCCTGAAATTGATACTATTTTAGAGGCCCCTGCGCTTGAAGAGATCACGATTGAGCCTGAGGTGGTAGAGGAGATTGAAGAGGTGATTGAGATCCCTCAAGAGCCAGCTGCTACAGAGGAGAGCCCTCAACCTGTTGTAGAAGGGGATGATCCTTATAAGAGTGAGCGGGTAAAGCTTGAGTTAGCGGAAGCGTATTTAGGATTTGATCCCTCCTTAGCTAAGCCACTTCTTGAAGAGGTGATTGCAGCGGGAGATGAGACTCTTAAAGCGCAAGCAGAAGAGATGATGAAAAAGCTTTAATCATTCTAAAATAGATCACTACTTTAAAGAGATGCTTAGTCTTAGATTAAGCATCTCTATTTTTTGAGGAGAAAAAATGGATAAGCATCAGATATTGAGAGCGCGCGCACGCTTTCTACGAGCGATTCGGGAGTATTTTTTTAAAGAGTCGGTGATTGAAGTGGATACACCGATTTTGAGCCAATATGGAAATCCAGATCCTGCGCTACTCAATTTTGTGACGCAGTTTAATGGGCCAGGTAAGCTCTATCAGGCCCCTCTGTATGCGATTACTTCACCCGAATATCATATGAAACGGCTTTTGGCGGATGGATTTGATTCCTGTTACTACCTTGGAAAAGTCTTTCGTGATGGGGAGCTTAGCGCCCGCCACAATCCTGAATTTACAATGGTTGAGTGGTATCGCCTCAATTACGATTTAGAGGCGTTAATTAAGGAGACGATAACGCTCGTTGAGACTCTAATAGGGCGCTCTTTAGGGGTAATTTATTACAGCTATCGGGAGGCGTTTGAGACAATTTTAGGACTCAATCCATTTACCGCTTCTCTTGAGGAGTTAATTAAGGTGATTGAAGAGGGGGGAATTAATCTCACCTTTACAGTAAGCGATCGTGATGAGGCGCTTGATCTCATCGTTTCACACCTTATTGAGCCCGCGTTTGCGCCTGATAAAATTACGATTCTTGCTTACTATCCCGCCTCACAAGCTTCATTAGCAAAGGTTGTGGAGCGAGATGGTTTCTCTGTAGGTAAACGTTTTGAGCTCTATTATGGGGGGCTTGAGATGGCAAATGGGTATGAAGAGCTAACCGAGAGTGGGGAGCAGCGCCGCCGCTTTGAGTATGAGAATCATCAGCGTATTAGAGAGGGATATGAAGCGGTTCCTATTGATGAAGCGTTACTCGCTGTTTTAGATGATCTACCCTTTTGTAGTGGCGTAGCGTTAGGGGTTGATCGTCTCTTTATGGCAAAAAAAGGCCTCACCAATATTGGCGAGGCGATTCCATTCCCATTTGAAGAGGCTTAAACCTCTTTATTTATGGGAGATTGAAGGAGCTCTCACGGCGCATTTTCGCTTCATTAAAACGGCGCTCTTGCAGTACATTCTCCAACACAAGTGGGGGAACGGGGGTTGGCTTACCCTCATCATCTACTGC
>JASLFR010000051.1 GCA_030150565.1 Cardiobacteriales bacterium
CGTGCAGAATTTATCGCCTCCGCGATCCCCAATGCAAAGGTGATGCCAAAAATGAGCCTACAGGAGACAGGCGAGATTATTGCGCAAGCATCCGCTGTTGTCGCTGTTGATACTGGGCTCGCTCACCTTGCCAATACTCAAAATCGCCCAATGGTTACCCTCTTTCTCAATGGCCCTACCAGTTATGCAGGCCCTATTCCTACAGCTGAAGAGAGACGAGTGATCAATCTTGGTGGAAAAAATGAGTGCCCATCGGTAGAGTCGGTAATCGAAGCGCTCAAATCCTTTAATCTCACAACCGATTAAGAGAGAAAAAGCCCAAAATTATGATCATTGCTAATCATAACTTTGGGCCTCTTCACTCCGTAAGGAGAGATGTGAGATTGATCGAGCTTCTGAGTTTCTCTCTTTTATAGATCAGGGCGCACTCTTTTTAGGAGCTCCTCAGGAACCTCCCCTTGAACAGAGCAGACAATCATACTCTGCTTACGACCCAATTTCTGAATGTAGAGCATCTTCTCTGTCCCTACTTCAGGGAAGACGCGGTCATCATCATCCGCTTTCTTCTCCCATGTTGAGGTAACTGGATTGTAGATCTCATTACCGGTGTAATACATCCGCCCTTCCCGCTTCCAATCGAAGTTGTTGAGGTAGTTGCTCACCTGTTCAGGGGTTGCTTCAAGGACGATTCCCCAAAAGTAGTAGCGCCCCATATCAAATTCACTCAAATCGGTAACAGAATCGTAATATCCTAAGATTCCGTAAGGAAAAAGCGCAAATTTTTCACGAAAGTCGTTCCGACTCTTATCTGAATTCTCCCGATCCTCTACTAAAAAATGGGCGATCTTACGGCTATTGATCCGCTTTAAATCAGGATGGCGATGCTCTTCATCATACAGCTGCTCAAAAAATTGGTGATTGCACTGTGCAAAGGTGCGGATTAAGTGGGTATCACGCTTCTCTTGCGCAAAAATGGGAGTGGTGACAAAACCGACAACCATCAATGCTGCCGTTAGCCACCCTTTATGGGTTTTCATCATCTAGATGCTCCTTCATTGATCAATAAAAACTCAATCTATCGCTGCTCATTTCAGCGAAGAATAGATGCTCGAAATAGTTACTAAAAACTCCCTGCTTAGCTCTTTTAGCAGAGAGTTATTGCTCGATAACATATTATTATATCGATATTGAGCCATCATTTGCGAGCTTTTATCTCTCAATTTAAGAAATATTCTCATTTAATGATTGATTGCGACTCAATTGAGGCGATAGAAGGGGGAGATTGCATCATGCCGAGCAAGCTCTATCGTCTCGATAAAGGCTTGAAGTGCTGGGGGAAGAGAGTCCGCTTCCCGATAGATAAAGACCGTTGTAATAGCGCTAAACTCCTCAGGGAGTGTATGACAATAGATTAATCCGCTCTGCTCATAATGTTGCACAGCAGAATAGGGAACATAAGCGATCCCAAGCCCTGAGATAACGCTCCCTAATGTGGTCTCTAAAGTACCTAACTCCATATTTTTCGTCGGTCTGCGCCCAATTGAGGTGAGCCACTCCCGAAGTTTTGCGCGATATCCACACCCATCAGAGAAGCTTAAAAGAGGACGATCGAGGAGCGACTCAATCTCATCAACAGGCTCATCAGCAATGAGAACTAAACGCTCCTCAAAAACAGACATCTCGGCAAGGTCGGGGTGACTTGAAAGGCGGCTCTTCGTCACAAAAGCGCCATCAAGCTGATAATTGAGCACCTTATCCCGCAACTCTGCCGTCACCCCTGTTGAGAGTCTTAGATCCACCGCCTGATAATTTTTATTAAATTTAGAGAGAATCAGGGGGAGTTTAATCACCGTCTCCACCGATGCAATCTCAAGCTGCCCCATCACGCCCGATCGTTGGTGCGCCATCGCAATCATCTCCTCCGTTAGCCCAATAATGCGCTGAGCATAATCGCGAAGAATCTTCCCCTCTGGGGTCAATACCATCCCCTCACGGCTACGAAAAAAGAGCTGCGTCTCTAATCGCTCCTCCAATTTCTGAATGCGGGAGCTAATATTGGATTGCACATAATTGAGCTTTTTTGCAGCCTCACTAATTGTGCCTAAAGCGGCTACCTGATCAAAAATTTTCAAATCTCGGATATTCATCTCATCTCCACTCATCGATTAATGATTCACAAATAGTGATACCTAGTCTCAATATAAATCGTTTTACACGATAGTTAAAGATAAATTAGAGTAGAGTTCTTATCAGCCCACCCTTTTTGCAAGGAGCGATCGATTATGCGAGGAAATAATATTCTATACGGTGCCCTACTGCTCACTATAGCGAGCGCCTCTTGGGGTGCGATGTTTCCAGTAGCGGCAGCAATTTTTGAGACTGTTAGCCCCTTCTACTTCACCCTGTTGCGCTATCTGCCTGTTGCGCTCATTTTAACGGTAATGCTCTATCTCAAAGAGGGGCGCTCCGCCTTTTCAGTTAAAGGGGCGCACGTTTCACTCTGGTTCTTTGGAGTGATGGCGTTTACCGTCTACAATCTGCTCATCTTTATTGGGCAAGATCAATTGGGAGCATCGGGCATTCTGTTAGCTTCTGTGATGGAAGCTGCCGCGCCGATTATCTCAATTGTTGTGATGTGGGCGATCTTTAAGAAGCGACCTGCACTCTTCACTCTGCTCACCATTATCGCGGCCTTTTTTGGTGTTCTGTTAGTAGTCACTAATGGTGATTTTTCACTTCTTTTAGAGGGAGATCGACTCCTTCCCCTCTTCTATCTCTTCTTGGCAGCGCTTGGGTGGGCGCTCTACACTATTGGTGGCTCCCGCTTCCCTAGCTGGTCTGTCTTACGCTACTCAACGCTCACTATTCTTTATGGAATGGCGACAACAACGGTTTTCGTCATGATAGGGACTCTTCTTGGCATGATTGAGGCCCCAACGCTCACCGAGATCTATAACATTCGTTACCACATGCTCTTTATGATCCTCTTCCCCGGCCTCTTCGCCCTTTTAGGGTGGAATAAAGGGGTGCAGATTTTAACGCCGATTAATGCGATTCTCTTTATCAATTTCGCTCCTGTTACAACCATCATTATCCGAATGATTCAAGGGTATACGATTCAGCCCCTTGAATTGATTGGGGTAGCGATTGTCTGTGCGATGATTATCGCTAATAACCTCTACCAAAGAGTGGTGGGGCGTAAAGAGGTGAAAGAGCGTACAGAAGAGGCGATTAACAACTATTTGGAAGAGCACCCAACAGATCGACGAGTAAAGAAAAGAAAGATTAAAAAGGTAGAGAATCACCCCTTTAATAGGGAATTAAAATCGAGCCACTCCTAGTAGCACCTCTTCCCAAAAATAGAGAAGCCCTGATGAGTCAGGGCTTTTTTACATTTAGAGTAGATCGTTGCAACTACTCTTGATCGAAATATTTTCGATACTGATCCTCTTTAAAACCGATCAAGGCGCCATGATCCCCAACTAGAAGGGGGCGACGCAGAACAGTTGGCGCTTCAATAATGATTGGAATCGCCTTCTCAAGCTGCTCTTCAACAAGTATCTCACGAGTCGCTTCATCCATCTGCCGCCATGTTGCACTGCGGCTATTAATTAAAGATCGAAGATCGACTAACAGCAATAGTTCGTGCAGAAGATCAGCATCAATTCCATCTTTACGGTAATCATGAAAATCGTAAGCGATACCATGCTCCTCTAGCCATTTACGCGCTTTTCGCACCGTATCGCAGTTAGAAATGCCATATAGAATAATATTTTTCACTCTCTACTCCTTCCCCATACTCTGGGATCGATAAATTAAGCCCAAACGACTGAGATCCGCTGATTAGGATGTCGATTATGGATCATCTCATCCACAAAAGCGATGGCGTAATCGGCATAGCTGATCTCGCTTCTGCCACTATGATTGAAGATGAGATGCTCAGCACCGAGCCGATAGTACCCCGTTCTCTCCCCATCAGGGATGAAATTAGCAGCAGGACTGAGGTAATTCCAGTGGAGGGAGTTGCTCTCCTGAAGTCTCTTTAATCCCTCCGCCATCGCTCGAGCTGTAGGTAAAAATTGGGGTGGAAAATCGGGCGTTTGGTAGAGTTGAGTCCTCTCTTCTGGATCAACATAGAGAGAGCCTGCACCTCCCACCACCATTAGGCGGGTCTCGCTCCCCTCTAATAGCTCTATGAGGTGAATTAGGGAAGTTAAATGCTCCTCCTCTCTCCCCTCATCTGCCCGAAAAGCATCGACAACAATATCAAATATACTTAAATCCTCAGCACTTAAGTCGAAGAGATCGGACTCTAAAGTCGGGATCCCCTCCTCTACTTTAGAGGCGCTCCGCACAATTGCTGTAACGGATAATCCTCTACCGATCGCCTCTTTAACAATTAAACCTCCAGCTCGACCTGTCGCGCCAATTACACCAATATTGAGTTCCATACGCTTCCCCCTTCGATTCGCTAATGCTTTCTATTTATTACTAATCTCCATACTACGCCTTCCCACTTCAAGAGAAAGTTTTTTCTTTAAATCATCACCATTGAATGATTAACCTTCTTTTAAGAGCGGTACAAAAAAGCCCCTAAAAGGGGCTTGTTAATCTTCAATTTAAATAATGTTACGATCCGTGCCGTCTTCTCAATTTCTCTAACACATCGCTCCACGTTAAAGATTGATCGTGAAGAAGAAGGGTGGCGTGATAGAGAAGATCTGCCATCTCTGCAACTAACTCAGTGCGATCATTCACCGTTGCCGCAAGCGCCACCTCTACCCCCTCTTCCCCTACCTTTTGTGCCATTCGCTTCGTTCCTGCAGCGTAGAGAGAAGCGGTGTAAGAGGTATTAGGATCTGCCCCTTTACGCGCCTCTAAGAACTCCTCTAAACGGCTAAAAAAGACCCAATCAGGCTCTTTAGAGCTCTCTTCAAAGCAGCTCACCTCACCTAAATGGCACGTCTCCCCCACAGGATCAACAAGAATGAGGAGTGCATCATTATCACAATCTAGACTCATCTCAATGACATTGAGGAAATTGCCCGATGATTCTCCTTTCGTCCAGAGCCGCTCTTTCGTACGTGAGTAGAAGGTGACCCGACCAGAGAGCATCGTCTCCTCAAGCGCTTCAGGATTCATATACCCCATCATCAATACCTCTGAGGAGTAGAAATTCTGAATAATCACAGGGAGCAGGCCATCTACTTTCTCCCAATCGATTGTGGTTTTATACGCCTCAATCTCCTCAAAAAGCTCATCATCCATCAGCTTAATGCCCGATTGAGAGAGGTAATCCTTCAAATCGGAGATATTGATTATCCCTTTATGGAACGCAGAGGCGCCCAGTGTGCCATCCACCTTCGCTTCAAGATACGCCTCTTTAAAGTGGCTCATCGCACCAGCACCTCCTGATGCAATTAGGGAGATATCACACACTTCCCTCACCTTTTTTAACTGCTCAAGGTCATACCCTTTACGGACACCATCCTGATTCATCATATTAAGCACGATCTCCCCTGCGCCTCGTGATTGAACCTCTTTAACCCAATCTAGAGTGCGCCAACGGGTCTGATTGCTGGTCGCCTCATCCCCCGTTAAGGTATAGACGAAATAATCCCCCTTCTCTTCATCAAAGTAGGAATCGATGCCGATCACAATACGCTCAGCACCAAACTCCTCCACCAATTGGTTGATAAAGTCAGGGTTTTCAAGCGCGGGGGAGTTAATGGAGATCTTATCTGCACCATGCTCTAATACCGCGCGAGCATCATTTAGAGAGCGAATCCCTCCCGCCACCGCAAGAGGAATATTGATGACAGAAGCGATCTTAGAGACCCACGATTTATCCACCACCTCTCCCCGTGTTGAAGCAGCAATATCGTAGACCACAAGCTCATCGGCCCCTTCATCGCTATAACGCTGGGCGAGCTCAAGAAGATCCCCCATCTTTTCGTGATTCCGAAATTGGGTC
>JASLFR010000053.1 GCA_030150565.1 Cardiobacteriales bacterium
TTAATAGAGAGGATGACTCATGAATCATTATTCCCCAATTATCTCGATGATCTTCGCCATTTCGGAAAATGGAGTCATTGGCGATAGCAGTGGCCGTTACAAAAATGAGCTACCGTGGCATCTGCCTGACGATCTTAAATTTTTTCAAAAAAACACCCTCAATAAACCGATCATCATGGGGCGAAAGACTTTTGATACGATCGGCAGAGCGCTCCCGAAACGGAAAAATATTATTCTCTCAAGAGAGCGGCGCTCCATCGAAAATACCCACTGGGTAAGCTCTATTGAAGAGGCTTTAAAACTATGCCAAGAGAGTGAAGAGGTGATGATTATGGGGGGCGCCCAAATTTACCAATCTCTTCTTCCCCAAGCAAAAAGGCTCTACATTACCCGTGTTCATGCAGAGGTTGAGGGGGATATAAAAATGCCGCCTATTGATCTCTCAACGGCGGCACTTCTCTTTGAAGAGTTTCATCCAGCGGATGAAAAACATGCCCACTCCTTCACTTTTCAGATCTGGGAGCGGCAGTAATAGCGCTTAGATCGCTTTTGCAAGCTCCACAGCTAATCCAATATAGGTCTCTGGCTGGAGCTTTTTAAGCGCCTCTTTCGTCTCATCAGAGAGCTCGAGGGTATCGACAAATTTATCGAGATCCTCTTTGCTCACACGCTTACCACGGGTAAACGCTTTGAGACGCTCATAAGGGCTCTCTAAACCATCACGGCGCATTACGGTCTGAATCGCCTCCCCTAACACCTCAACATTGCTATGAAGCGCATCAAGAAGCTTCTGCTCATTCACTTCAAGCTTACCGTGCCCTTTATTGAGACTGCTATACGCAATTAGTGAGTAACCAAAAGCTGAACCAACGCTACGAAGTACTGTAGAGTCGGTTAAATCTCGCTGCATACGGGATACAGGCAACTTCTCTGCAAAATGGGTAAAGAGCGCATTAGCTACCCCTAAATTCCCTTCAGCATTCTCAAAGTCGATCGGGTTGACTTTATGGGGCATCGTTGAAGAACCTACCTCATTTGCTACCGTCTTCTGTGTAAAGTAGTCGAAGCTGATATAGGTCCAGACGTCACGCGCCCAATCGAGAAGAATGGTATTGATACGATTGAAGAGGTGTGCAAACTCAGCCACATAATCGTGACACTCAATTTGTGTTGAGTAAGGCGCGAAAGTGAGCCCTAAATCATCCTCAACAAAACCACGAGCAAATTGTGGCCAATCAACATCGGGATAAGAGACTAAGTGCGCATTGTAGTTCCCAACCGCACCGTTGATCTTCCCTAAGTACTCTTGCGCTTTAAGCTGCTTGATTTGACGCTCTAAACGGAAGATCACGTTAGCAATCTCTTTACCGAGTGTTGAAGGGGTTGCAGGTTGCCCATGTGTGCGAGAGAGCATAGGAACTGCTGCATTCTCATGCGCCATCTTACGAAGATCCGCCACAATATTCTCAAGCTGCGGAATCATAATCTCATTAATCGCCTCTTTAAACATCAAGCCGTAAGAGAGATTATTAATATCTTCAGAAGTACAGGCAAAATGGATAAATTCAGAGCATTTTGCTAACTCTTCATCATCTTTAATCTGCTCTTTAATCCAATACTCCACCGCTTTAACGTCATGATTGGTGGTGCGCTCAATCTCTTTTACTTGAAGCGCATTCTCGGCGGAGAAGTTCTCTGCAATCTTTAACAATTTTGCTTTCGCTTCAGCACTGAAGGTTGGAATCTCTGCAAATGAACGATCTTCAGAGAGACGAATTAACCACTTAACCTCCACTAAAACACGATATTTAATCAGACCAAATTCACTCACAATGAGGGAAAGAGGACGAACACGATTAACATAACGCCCATCTAAAGGAGAGATCGCAAGGGTTGAATGAATACTCATAATTATCCTTTAATTATTGAACAGAAAAATTGATCGTTAACACCGCATAGAGCAGTGAAAACCATCCCACAAGAAAACAGATACCCCCAAGTGGGGTAATTAATCCAAAAAGCCCAAGATTAGTTGCTTGAGTAAGGGCGATAAAGTAGAGACTGCCCGAAAAAAAGAGCACACCTAATAGAAAGGCGAATGTAGCGATGGGTAGGGCCTTCGATCTACTTCGCTTATTCACCATCAAAATACCCACCACTAAAAGCGCTAAGCTGTGGTAAAAGTGGTACTCAATCCCCGTATTCCAAATCTCTACCCGCTCAGCCAATAAAGGAGCGAGCGCGTGAGCGCCAAATGCGCCCAACATCACTGCTAATGCAGCTAAAATCACGCCACTGCTTAAAGTGAAGCGTTCCATAATAAAATCCCTTCTCTGCTCTTTATTCACAAATAATGATTTAATCCCGTAATTGATCAATCGCCTCTAGGGGGCGTCCAATCACAGCTCGATCTCCATTTACAATAATTGGGCGCTGAATCAAAATTGGGTGAGTCGCAACGTAGGCAATTTTCTGCCCCTCATCTAGAGTCTCCCAATGCCCCTCTACCAACTCAAAAGGAGCTTCGTTTCGGCGAATAATATCATCAATTTTGAGCGATAATTTCTGCAAAATATTCTCAAGTTCTGCAACGGTTGGGGGTGTTTCGAGGTAATTGATTACCTCAAACTCAACACCTAAATCGGTTAAATATTGGTGTGCTGCTCGTGATTTAGAACAATTATCATTATGAAATAAGATCCACATATTACTCTCCTTCTCTTCTCTCTTAAAAGGCGTAAGAGATAACCACCCACGCCCAGATTCAGCTCTTAATGAACAGGCTGATATCACTTCATTACTAATCGTAAGCCCCATTCCAGCGGCTAAATTAGCCTTATCAAGGGGCCATTTTACCCCTTGAAATGTAACTCCTCTCATCTCTTCTAACGGAATGAGTGAAGCGGTCTGCCCCCTCTCTGCTCGATAGTGGCGCAGCTCTCGCTCTGCTGTAAAGAGCCAATGTTCACTATCAGTATAGATGAAATCAAATTCGCGATAATGGAGCGGAAGCATTAATAGCGCCATCTGATGATCGAGCCTACCCCCCATTCCGCCACAAAGGATCACTCTACTACTCCCTGCTTTCTTAGCCTCTTCGAGCGCAATCTCTGTATCTAAGAGCGATTTATCTCGGGGATATTGAAGTTTTGGAATATCAGCATAAGAGTGCAGGAGTTTTTCAGAAGTGGAATCAAAATCACCCACCCAAAGATCGGGCGTTATCGATAATCGCTCTGCCTGAATGATCCCCCCATCCACCGCAATCACTCTATCAACCTTTTCGATAACTCTAACAATCTCAGGCGTCACAGTTAAAGCACCTGGAAGAAGGAGAAGCGTACCTACTCGATCCATCGCTCCACCTTTGGTAAAGCCTCAATCACAGCAGAGACAGGAATATCACTAATCACCTGCTCTCTTCTTGGG
>JASLFR010000065.1 GCA_030150565.1 Cardiobacteriales bacterium
CCCAATTGTGCATCGATATGGAGCCCAGCAACAGGGAGATCGGTCAGAAGATCGATATTCTCATAGAGCCCTTCAAAATAGGTGGTTAAAAGGAGTTTACTATTTAGAGCGCCAAGCTGATTATATGCTCTTTGAATCGCTTCTCTCCACTTAGGCTCAAGATCGAGCGCTAAAATTGGCTCATCAATCTGAATGAGTGCGACATTCTGCTCATCGAGGCGATTTAAGATTACTCCGTAGAGCTCAAGAAGTTGTGGAAGGAGGGTTAAACGATCGAAATCTTCCCCCTTCACCTTTCCAAGATAGAGCCATGTTACAGGCCCAACGAGAACCGCTTTAATCGGCTGATCACTCACGCTCTTTGCCTCATCAATCTCCTTGAAGAGCTTCTCACTTGAGAGGGTGAATTGTTGATCACGATGCAGTTCAGGAACAATGTAATGGTAGTTGGTGTCGAACCACTTAGTCATCTCACTTGCGAAGGTCTCTTCTCCCGTTGGTGCTTGTCCTCGAGCAACACGAAAATAGGTATCGAGTGTCACCTCCTCCCCTGCTGGATGCTTAAAACGGGGAGGAATTGCCCCAAGAAGCGCGGAGGTGTCGAGAATATGATCGTAGAGAGAGAAATCCCCAACCGTAAGATAATCGAGCTTCGCTTGCGCCTTCCAATTGTGCTGCTTCACCTCTGAAGCAACGTGATGAAGCGCATCAGCATCCGTCTTCCCTTGCCAATAAGATTCAAGCGCAAATTTTAGCTCTCGCTGAGCGCCGATGCGGGGAAATCCAAGAATATGAGATTTTGCCATGTTTAATCTTCTCCAATTTTTTTGTCATTCTTACTGGCAAAAAAATAGCCAGCACTTTTGAGGTATCAAGAAGTGTTGGCTTGGATCCAATCAATCTCTTATCTTCCAGAATCTTTGCGCATGATTCTGAAGGAATTAGCACCTTGAAGTCTCACCTTCAGGTTGCCGGGTTTCACAGGGCCTGTCCCTCCACCACTCTTGATAAGGGCCTCTTTCGAGGCGTGTTTCTAATATAGGCTGATCTTTTCTGGAAAAGCAAACTTTTTTATTCAATCATTCTCAAAAAAAGATAAAAATAGATGAAATTCAACCACTTAAATTAAAAACAAATTTTTCGATAACGTCGAATAAAGAGGTAAAAAACAGGAATAATTAACAGAACCGCTGCGATAGGAATCGTGAGCCAGACGCCATCTAACCCGATCCATTTTGGTAGCAAAAAGAGAATCGGCACCTGAAAAAGGAGATTCCCAATAGAGATGAGAAGCGCTTTTTGCCCCTCCCCAATCGACTGAAAAAAGAGGGTGGCGATCACAAAGAAGCCCTCCAAAAAGAGGAGCGGCAGAGCAAAACGGATCGCATGAATTGAAGCGGCTAAAAGCTCTGGATCATCATCAATAAAGAGGGAGGAGAAGTAAGCGGGGAAGAGTTGCAACATCAAAGTGATGAAGACCCCAAGCCCAATCCCTGTTATTAAGGTTAGGCGCACCATAAAGCGGAGGATGTGAGTTCGCTTCGCTCCATAGAGTGTGCTCATCAACGGTTGAACCCCATTCGCTACCCCTTCAACAGCAAAGTAGTAGACCGTGATTAAATATCCAATAATGGTATAGGTTGAGATCGCAAGCGTGCCCCCATAAATTTCAAGCTGAATATGGTAGAGCAGAATCATCACCCCCACATAGATATAGAGAAAGAAGGCGGAGCTACCATTGAGGAAGATACGCCCTATCAATCGCCATTGTGGCGTAAGGTGATGCCACTTAAGAGGAGGAATATTACGAGCAAAATCCCCCGCTCTACGTCCACGCCTTATGAGATAGTACCCCCCCAATACCATGGCGACACTCTCCCCAATCACACTGGCAAAGGCGGCACCCACTACCCCCTTTTTTAGAAGCACAATTAAAAGATAGGAGAGCCCAATATTGACGCTCACCCCGATCGTCATATAGAGGGTGGCAAGAAGTGGAGTTGCTACATTTCTCACAATAAAGGGCATCGCTAAACTCCCCATCACAAAGGGGGAGAAGAGTGCGAAGATAATCACAAATCGGCGCGCATTCTCAGTTGCAATGCCATTTGCTTTTGGGAGTGAGACAAGCCAATCGACACTCCCGATTAAGAGTAGAGCAAAGAGCAATCCAAAGGTGAGCAAAATAGCGGGCGCCTGACCAAGATACTCAAGGGCAAGAGACTCCTCCTCTCGCCCCATCGCAAGCGAATATTGGCTCCCAATTCCAATCCCCACCATCAACCCAAATCCGAGCAGAATAGTGATATAAGACCACCCAATATTGACGGCGGCTAAAGCATCTCTCCCTACAAAATTGCCGATAAAGATCCCATCAATCAGCTGATAAGCGCCACTGATAAACATAGCGAGCATTGTTGGGAGGACATAACGGAAAAATAGTCCGATCAATTTTTTGCGATTCACAAAACCCCTCTTTAGCCTTGCGCTGATTGATAAATTAAATGGTGAATGATGCATTTATTCTAGCCTAAAGCCTATCTATCGCCGAGAAAATTGTGCTATTCTGACCCTCTGATTACCCCAATTTTCAAGCATCTAAAGGAGAAAATTATGTTATCCCAAGCGATGGCGAACCTACTCAATGAGCAGATCAATAATGAGCTCTACTCATCCCACATCTATCAGCAGATGGCAGCATGGGCGAGCCACAACGGCTATCCTGGTGCAGCGGCGTTTCTGCTTGAGCAGGCGTTTGAAGAGCGTCAACATATGCAGAAGATCTTCGATTATATGTTGCTGATGGATCAGATGGCGGAACTTGGGGATATCAAAAATGTTGATACCGATTTCAAGAGCCTCGATGAGATCTTTAAAGTGGCGTATGCACAGGAGCAGAAGATCACCTCTCAAGTGAATAAGATCGCCCATGAAGCGATCACCACTCAAGATTACTCCACCTTTGAATTTATTCAGTGGTTCATCGTTGAGCAGCGTGAAGAGGAGGATCTCTTCCGTGATATTCTCGACCGCTTCGAAATCCTCAAAGGGGAGAAGAACGCCCACTACTATATCGACAAAGAGCTTGGCGATATCCGTGATAAAGGGGTCGCTAACGCATAAGCACTCCCAATCGTAACGTCTTATAAAACCGTCCTTCTGGGCGGTTTTTCATTATGGAGAAGATCGATGTTAAATTTTGAGAAAGTGTGGAATCTCTACCACAAACATTACCACCCAGAACGAATCTATAAAGAGCGGACAGCTCCCAAAAAGTCCCCAAAAATTGTCTCTTCACTCCTTGAGATTGCTGATGAGTATGAGATTCTTCTACTCGATGGATTTGGCGTCCTCAATGTAGGAAACAGCGCTGTTCCCCATATGCCAGAGCAGCTTGAAACATTAAAAGAGATGGGGAAAGAGATCTTTGTCTTAACGAATGGCGCCTCCTACCCATCGAGTGAACGGGCGAAGGGGTACCCAAAATTGGGGTATAACATCCCCGCAAGCCACATCATCTCTTCAAGAGATGCATTAGAAGCAGGTTTAGCGGAGCATCTCCTCACAAAAGAGGGGGGAAGATGGGGCGTCATTGTCACCCCCGATGGCTCACAAATTGAGGCGCTTCCAGCCCATTGTGAACTCTTAACAGAGGAGAATATCGATAAGGTGGATGGGTTTATCTTTCTTGGCACCGCATGGTGGGGGGAAGAGTGGCAAAACCGCCTACGAGATGCTCTTAAAGAGCGCCTGCGCCCTCTCTTAATAGGAAACCCCGATGTGAGCGCCCCTTTTGAAGATGGGTTCTCCATTGAGCCTGGATTTTACGCAATTAAATTAAAGAATGAGATTCCCGCTCTCTCAGTAGAGTTTTTTGGCAAACCCTTTTCTAATGCTTATGAGGCGAGCCTTAAGAAGATTGAAGCGGTTCTGGGTAAGGTAGATCCTTCTCAAATTTTGATGGTGGGAGACACCCTCCACACCGATATTTTAGGGGGAAATATGGCGGGAATGAAGAGTGCGCTCAAAGCAGATTGGGGCTTTTTACGTAAGCGAAACCCCAAGCCCTATATTGAAGAATCTGGCATCACTCCCGATTTCATCATTACGCAATCGACCGATTAATGCCCCTCTTGAAGCTGAAGAAACACCCCTTCTCGTAATGAGAAGTGGGTGGTTTTTAGTGCACCAATCTCTAACGTCTCCATATAGTGGAGTAGGAGGAGCAATCCTCCCCCAATAATAGAGAGCGCCCGCTCATCGAGCTCTAAATCGGGAGCATACGCCTCAATCACCCGCTCTCCCACTCCATACTCAATCAATGCTTGCTCTAAAAGTTTTAGGGATCGATAGGTGAGCAGCTGCTCCTCTTCCTCCCCCCTTCTCCTCCTCTCTAATCGGGTTAAAGAGTGTAATAGATGAATCGTTCCCGATGTTCCAAAGAGTTTAGGGGGGCCACAGAGGCTCTCTGATTGCGCTACCGATAATTTAAAGTGTGTCAAAGGGGAATCACTTAAGAGCGCAGATAAATAGCTACGCGCCTCGCTCCATTGAGCTTCGCTAAAATCGCCACTCTTAAAGAAACGGCGCCCCATATTGACACACCCAAGATCGAGGCTAATCGCTGCTCGAATCACCCCTCTCTCACCTAAAATGAGCTCAGAGCTTCCGCCACCAATATCGAAAATCACCTCATTTTCAAGGGTTGAGAGCTGCTCACCAAAGGTAACACCACGATGGACAAGCTCCGCCTCCTCTTGCCCTGAGATAAGCTCAATCTGAAGCCCTAAAAGAGACTCTGCCTCCTCCATAAAGAGTGGTTCATTAAGGGAGCGGAACACCATCGTTCCCAACGCTCTCCCCCCTGCTAACTCGTAACGATCCATCACCGATCGAATCTCTTCTAAAGCGTTAAGTACACGCTTTTTGGTCACCTCATCAAGTCGCCCAGAATCATCGATCCCATACCCCATCTGCACCTGCTCATAATAACGATCCACCACCTCAATCTGATCGCCATTTTGCTGCATAATCATCAGATGAAAGCTATTTGTCCCTAAATCGACTACCGCAAAGAGTGGTTTCATCCATCTACTCCCCTCTTCGCTCTGCAATAAAATTTGCCAGCGTGACATAATCGGCAACAGTGAGATTTTCAGGGCGGAGCGTCGGCTTAATTCCACACGCTTCAAGCTCCTCTTCAGTGAGATACTCCTTTAGATTATTTCGGATCATCTTCCGCTTCATCGCAAACGCTGCCTGTACCACCTGCTCGAAGAGGGATTCATCCACCACTCTATAGGGGGACTCCTTAAAAGGGATAAGGCGCACAAATTGGCTCGTCACTTTAGGAGCGGGATCGAATGCTTCAGGGGGGATCTCAAGAAGCGGAATCACTTCACAATAGCGCTGAACCATCACCGAAAGACGCCCATATTCACGATTATTGGGCTCTGCGCCCATCCGCTCAATCACCTCTTTTTGCAACATAAAGTGCATATCTTCAATCGATTCAAGTTGATTGAGAAGATGGAAGATAATAGGCGTTGAGATGTTATAAGGTAGGTTTCCGATAACTCTCAACTTCTCCCCAAACTGCTCACTCAAGGCGGAAAAATCCACCTTCAATACATCGCTATGAATAATGGTTAAGCCATCGATGCTAGAGAGATGATCGATAAGGTCACGATCGAGCTCAATCACGGTTAACGCTTTAGTCTGAGCTAAAACAGGCTTTGTCATCGCCCCAAGCCCAGGACCGATCTCCACCATAGCATCTCCTCGATTGGGAGCGATGCTCTGGACAATATCGAAGATAATGTTGGGATCGACTAGAAAGTTCTGCCCAAAACGTTTTCGGGCGCGGTGTGGTTTTGTCATAATCTCTTCTCAATTCTTATAAAGCATCAAATAGTGCTCTAACGATTTTAATGGATGGTTAAAATTGGGTGGGAAAGAAAAAACCGCTCAAAGGAGCGGTTCTTTAACTATTCTATTCATATTAGAAGCGGCGCTCGATATAGACATCGGAGAGCATCTTCTCCTGCCAGATGGAGTAGTTTTGGGAAGCCTTTTTATTGAAATAGTGATTTTTCGCTAAATTGCGGAGCGACTCCTCATCAGGAATCCCCGTTTTCCGCTCATTAACACGCACAATATGGTAACCAAACGGAGAGCGAATTGGGCGCCCAATCTCCCCCTCTTTCTGAGTCAACATCGCTTTTTCAAACTCAGGCACCATCTGCCCTTTTGCAACCCAGCCTAAATTTCCTTGACGAGCAGCAGAGACAGCATCTTGCGATTGCGCTTGAGCGATCTCTTCAAAATTCTCTCCACGCATTAGGCGCTCATAGAGGCGCTCTGCCACCGCTTTCGCCTGCTGATCGCTCGTAGCAGGGTCGATCTTAATCAGAATATGGCTCACATTCACTTGGGGGGATTTACTCCGCTCAATCTCCTGCTGAATCTCTTTAAATTCTGCAGAACGCATGTAGAGATCCACCTCTCGCTCTGTAATTGTTACGCTGCGGTAGACCTCCCCCTGTAGCTGACCGACTAACATCTGTGAACGAATATCTTCCCGATAACGATCAAAGGGGTACCCTTGTGAGCCTAAATATCCACGAAGTTGAGCCACTGTTACCCCATTTCGCTTAGCGATATCGGAGATAGCAGCATCCACCATCTGATCATTTACACGAATCCCCATCTGCTCAGCAATCTTCTCCTGAATGCGGCTCAAAGCGAGATAATTAACAACGTTATCGATGAGATCTTCACGGTTAGGGCGAAGATGTGCGGGAAGATACCGCGTCTCCGCTTCTGCTTGCCTTAACGTTGAACGCCACTCATTTGTGGTGATCACTTCATTATTGACGACAAGAGCAATCCCATCGGCTGCTAATACCGCTGTATGCACGCCTAAAAAAGTGGCGATGACGGTGAATAAAGGGAGGATTCGGCGCTTCATAGGGCTTTTTTCTCTTCTCTGTTTCAAATATGAAATATTAATAAGGAAACTATATAAATTTGCTATAGTAATGAGCTTATAAGCTTAATGCAATTCTAGGCTAAATAGAATAGAATTATACCCTTTTCAGCATATCGGAACAGATTTTTAATTGGAAATGACAGAAGAAAATAATCAAGCACCCTCAAAAGAGGAAGCGCTCAATCGTGCAAATGATGAAGCAAAGAGAGCTGCGCGCATCAAACGTATCGAAGAATCACGCGAGCTTCTTGCAAAGCTCTCTCAAGAGTATCCCGAAATCTTCCCGCAACAAGGGAAGGGGCGCCCTAAAGCATTAGCGATCGGTATGCATAAAGCGTTAACGCCCATCGTGCAAGAGTGGGGGTATAGTGCAGCAACGCTCCGTTCAGCATTAGCGTGGTACACAAAACAGCTTCGCTACCACTATGCGATGCTCAATGAAACGCACCGTTACAACCTTGATGGAAGTGAAGCGGAAGCGATTGAAGAGGAGCATAAAGCGGTTGCTAAAAGCGAGATCGAGCGGATCGAAGCGTGGCTTGCTGAGCATCGCCCTGAAACATTGGAGCGCCGTGAAGCAAATCGTGCTAAACGGGCTAAAGAGCGTGCAAAAAGAGGGGAGGCAAAACGCCCTCGCCGTAAGGGTGGAGCGACTCCTCAATCATCCAAATCTGCTGCGCCTAAGAAAGATGAGCGTACGCTAGAAGAGAAGATGCAATCTTTAATGAATAAATTTAACCAGTAAATTGAATATATGAAAGCGATCCCAATCTCCCTACTGAAAAAAGCACTCTCGACACTCTCAACTAAACTCGATCAGCCGATTGATGAATCACTTGCAGAGCGAAGTGTTGAGCGTACACGTGAACTCTCTCACGGTGATTTTGCAAGCAATCTTGCGATGATGCTTGCTCGTCCCCTAAAACAGAATCCTCGTGCGCTCGCTCAGATGATTGTAGAGCAGATTGGGGAAGATTCTCGCATCGAAAAGATTGAGATCGCAGGTCCAGGCTTTTTAAACTTTACCCTCGCACAATCGGTCTATCACGATGAACTCGACAGAGTCCTTAAAGAGGGGGAGAAGTATGGGCATAACAATTTAGGGAAAAATGAGAAGGTTCAGGTTGAATTTGTCTCAGCCAATCCTACAGGTCCCCTTCACGTTGGGCATGGTAGAGGAGCAGCTGTTGGAGACTCATTAGCCCGCCTTTTAGAAGCGAATGGTTACGATGTGACTCGCGAGTTCTACTACAACGATGCAGGCGCACAGATCGATAACTTAGCTGCTTCTGTAAAAGCACGGATCGATAAGATAAAGCCAGGAGATGAGAATTGGCCCCAAGATGGTTATCAAGGGGAGTATATTATCGATATCGCTAATGATTATCTCAATCGAGCGACGGTCTCTGCGGATGATCGTGAGATTACAGCGTCAGGAGATCCTGAAAATATCGATGATATTCGTCAATTTGCGGTGGCTTATCTGCGTCGTGAGCAAGATTTAGATCTCAAGGCTTTCGATATTCACTTTAATCACTACTTTTTAGAATCCTCACTCTATACCGATGGTCTTGTTGAGGAGACGGTTGAAGCGCTCAATAAGAGTGGTAAAACCTACGAATCGGAAGGGGCTTTATGGCTCAAAACTACCGATTATGGGGATGATAAAGATCGGGTAATGCGCAAAAAAGAGGGGGGCTACACCTATTTTGTCCCCGATGTTGCTTACCATAAAAATAAGTGGGAACGTGGGTTTACCCGTGTGATTAATGAGCAAGGGGCAGATCATCACGGCACCATCGCTCGTGTAAGAGCGGGGCTTCAGGCGCTCGATATCGGTATTCCTGAAGGGTGGCCCGATTATGTCCTTCACCAGATGGTGATGGTGATGAGAAATGGGGAGGAGGTAAAACTCTCTAAACGTGCAGGCTCTTACGTCACTTTAAGAGACCTGATCGATGAGGTTGGAAAGGATGCGACTCGCTACTTCTTAGCGGCACGTAATCCCGATTCACAACTTCAGTTTGATATTGATCTTGCACGCTCTCAGACAAATGATAATCCTGTCTACTATATTCAATACGCACATGCACGTATCTGCTCTATTCTTAATGAGCGTGCTAAGCAGGAGAAACCATATGATGAAGCGGTTGCCAAAACCTCTCTCTCTCTTCTAGTTGAGCCTCAAGAGTATGCGCTTATGCGTACGCTCACCTCTTTTGGAGAGATGGTTGTTACTGCAGGGGCAAATAATGCGCCCCACCTTATTGCAACTTATCTGCGTGATTTAGCGGCAGCAATCCATAGTTACTACAACGCCAAAGATGAAAATGGTGAGCCTCTTCGTATCTTAATGCAGACTCCAGAGCAGTTTGAGCGTCAAGAAGCGAGACTCTACCTCCTCAAAGCAGCAAAGCAAGTGGTTGCCAATGGGCTCTATCTCTTAGGACTCTCTGCGCCTGAGCGTATGTAATAAAAGAATAAGGGGAAGAGTGAAATGTCCGTCCAGAATCAGAGTCAACGTTGGAGCGAAGGGATCTACAATCGCTCCCGCAAACAGCCCTACTCAAAACGAGCAAGCCGAATCGCTCTTGTGATCGGAACGCTCTTCGTTATGGGGCTTGTCTGGTTTATGGGGCGTAAATCGGGATTATCTGAACGTGAGCTCTCTGAAAAAGAGACGATTGTGATGAATAATCGAAAAATTGCCGTTCGAGCTTTACCAACACTCAAACAGGAGATCACAATCCCTGAAAATCCCTACTCTTTCTATGATCAATTAGAGAAACGGACATTTGTCTTTAGTGGAGAGGATCAAAGAGGGGGAACGGAGTATCGCGAATCGATTCCAATTCCACAATTTACCCTCATCAGCGCCTCTGAAGAGAGTGGTTTTAACAGTAGCGATGATGGTGATTTTTCACTCCCTCCACTACAGCTTCTCTCCCATAATGATCCTTTAGAGGAGCAGGGTTCATCAGGATTTGATGTAGTGGCAGAAAAGGTGAGTAAAGCCCCTCCCAAAGGGCCCTCACCTCGCAATTTTAAAACCTTACAGACAGGCAGTTTTCTTGCATTAGCAGAAGCGAATGCACAGCGGAAACAGCTTGAAGCTCACGGCTATAATCCTCAAATTATCCGCGCAGAGAAGGATGGGCGCCCACTCTTTCGTGTTCACGTTGGCCCCTTCTCAATCAATGAATTAGAGAGTGTAAAGTCAGATCTTAAAGGGAAGCGTTTCGACTTCTTTGAAGTGCGCTAATCCTTTCACAAATTGCACTATCTGCGCTAAAATACTCATTACTAAAAATATCAAGATAGGTGAATTATATGTCTCGTGGAGTTAATAAAGTTATTCTTCTTGGCCGACTTGGGCAAGATCCTGAAGCTCGTTACACACCGAGTGGTACTGCTGTAACAAGCTGCTCTCTTGCAACTTCTGAGTCGTGGAAAGATCGTAGCAGTGGTGAGACCCAAAATCGTACTGAATGGCACAATCTTGTCTTCTTCAATCGCCTTGCTGAAGTAGCAGCGCAATATCTACGTAAAGGCTCTCAAATCTATATTGAGGGGAGTCTACGCACGAACCGCTACACGGATCGCAACAATATTGAGCGTTTCCGCACTGAGATTATCGTCTCTGAGATGCAGATGTTAGGTAAACCTAGCGACGGCGCAGGAGGATTCTCCCCTCAGCCAGAGGGCAACTTTGGTGGGCAGAGTGGCGGTTATGCTCAACAATCAAACCAAAATTTTGCAGCCAATAATATGGGGCAAAATCCCCAACAGAATCAGCCGTGGCAAAATAGTAATCCTCCCTCTACTGGAGGTGGTTATAGTAATGCTCCAGCGCAACAACCTTCAGAGCCACAAGCAACCCCACAAAATAATCGCCCCTTCCAGAGCCCGCAACCTGCACAAAATCAGGGTGCAAGTCAGAAGAGTGATAACTTTGGGTTTGATGACTTTGACGATGACATCCCATTCTAATTGGTGTATTCCACGCTATTTAAGAAGAAGCTCTATTGAATCTTTTCAATAGAGCTTTTTTATCATCTAAGGGGGAGGTTTTCTCTACGCTCACTGATAAGATGAATGCTCCACAGAATAATAAATATTAAAAAAGGGGGCGTGATGCATCACCATAATTATAAAATTCTCAGCCTTGATGGTGGCGGATCTAAAGGATTCTATCTCCTTGGCATTCTATCTGAGCTTGAGCAGGATCTTGCGCCCACTCCCCTACGCCACTACTTCGATCTCATCTATGGAGCGAGTACAGGTTCGATTGTAGGAGCACTCCTCTCCCTCAACTATAGCGTAGCCGAGATTACCGATCTTTATCGCACTCATCTACCAACGATTATGGATCCTCTACTGCCGAAACATAAATCTGAGGCGTTAGAAAAACTCGCTACAAATTTTTTTAAAGAGATCAAAATGAGTGATCTAACGGAGGATCTTGGCGTTATCACAACGTATCATGCACATAAATCCCCCTATATCTTCACAACCACTCAGAATCACTCTCTACATTTTAAGAATTTAATCGCTGATTTTGATCCGCTACTTAAAGATGTAATTATCGCCTCCTCATCTGCCTATCCCCTCTTCCAGAAAAAGAGTATTACCGATCATGATGGAGTTACCCACGCCTTAATTGATGGGGGCTTTTGTGCAAATAACCCCTCTCTTTTTGCATTAAGTGATGCACTAAATCGGGGGATTCCAGAGAAGAAGATTGCTCTACTCTCTCTTGGGACGGGTGATTTCCCCTATCCGAAAAGTTTTACCAATCATCGAAACATTCTTCCCGATCTTTTAGGTTACTCCTTAATGGCGGAGACATTTGAGGATATGGTGGAAGCAAATAGTCAGACAACGGCCCACCTCTTAAAGACTCATTATCCAAATCTTCGAGCTCTTCGCATCAATAAACGGTATCAGGCACCACAACTCGCTTTTACGTCAGGCGATATGGCTCTTTTAGAGGAGCTTTTTGAACTGGGAAAAGAGGCGTATCGTGAATATCAACCTACAATCAAAACGCTCTTTCAAGACCCCACTCCGCTCACCCCTTAAATTAGAATAAAAAAGCGCTCACTTAAAAAGCGAGCGCCTCTTTCATACAAAGGAGAATTTTACACCTCATCTGTCTCTAGTGGTCTCTCCTCCTCTAATTGATCCGACTCATCAACACGGGAGAGCCCAACAAGCGCATCCCCTTCATCGAGACGAATAAGGCGCACCCCTTGAGTATTACGCCCTAAAATTGAGATTTCAGAGACTGAAGTACGTACTAAAACTCCATTGCGAGAGATGAGCATAATCTCATCCTCCTCCTCTACAAGAGTAGCAGCAACAAGCGCGCCATTACGCTCACTTGTACGGATTCCGATCACCCCTTTTCCACCTCTACGATGGGTTGTAAATTCAGAGATCTTCGTCCGTTTTCCATACCCCTCTTCTGTAGCAAGAAGGACAATATCCTCCTCATCTGGGAGCATCATGCTCATCACATATTGCCCCTCATCGAGAGTAATTCCCTTAACACCACGTGCAGTACGGCCAAGAGGACGCAGCTCCTCTTCAGAGAAACGATTTACCCGACCAGTATTGGTAAAGAGCATAATATCTTTGCTCCCATCGGTAATCATCGTGCCGATCAGCTCATCCCCCTCGTCAAGATTAACCGCGATTAAGCCGCTCGAGCGCTCACTTGCAAAGAGGCTCAATTGCGTCTTCTTAATCACCCCTTCTCGGGTAGCCATCACGATATAGTGATCATCACGATACTCCTCAACAGGGAGAATAGAGGTGATCCGCTCATTCTCTTCAAGCGGCAGAAGATTCACAATGGGGCGACCACTCGAGCCGCGCCCCGCTTCTGGCAACTCAAAAGCACGAATCCAGTAGACTTTTCCAAAGGAGGAGAAGCACATCAACTGCGCATGTGTACTCACAATCAGGAGATGCTCAACATCATCCTCATCCACAACACGTGCCGCTGATTTCCCTCTACCACCGCGCCGCTGCGCTTGATACTCATTCAGTTTCTGATACTTCGCATAACCGCGACGGGAGAGTGTGACAACAACATCCTCCTCTGCAATTAAATCTTCAATATTGATATCTTCAGCTGCAGCACGAATCTCAGTACGGCGCTCATCACCAAACTGCTCTTTTACCGCAATAAGCTCCTCTTCAATCACCGATTTAAGGCGATCGGGATCGGTTAAAATCTCAATGAGCGATGCAATTAAGGTCAATAGCTCCTTATACTCTTCAAGAATCTTATCCTGCTCAAGCCCCGTTAAGCGCTGAAGACGCATATCTAAAATTGCTTGCGCTTGTGCATCAGAGAGGCGATAACGCTCATCTTTAATGAGCCCTAAGCCATCACTCTCCTCTTCAAAAAGATCGGTACGCTCAAGCATTGCAACAACACTTCCCGCAGCCCATGTCTGTGCAAGCATCCGCTCTTTCGCCTCCGCTCCATTTGGAGAGGTTCGAATCAATTCGATCATCTCATCAATATTAGCAAGAGCAACGGTCAATCCCTCTAAAAGATGAGCACGCTCTCTCGCTTTACGAAGATCGAAGATGGTGCGACGGGTAATCACCTCACGGCGATGCATTAAGAACGCTTCAAGCACCTCTTTAAGGTTGAGCAGTTTAGGTTGCCCACGATCGATCGCAACCATGTTGATCCCAAAGCTCGATTGCAGCGCAGTATGCTTATAGAGTTGATTGAGGATCACCTCACCCCGCTCCCCTCTCTTGAGTTCGATCACAATGCGCATCCCATCTTTATCCGACTCATCACGCAGACCATCGGGGGCAATCCCCTCAACAATCTTATTGCGGTGAAGCTCAACAATGCGCTCAATGAGACGCGCTTTATTCACCTGATAGGGGAGCTCTGTGATGATAATCACATCTCGCCCTCGCGCCTCATCATACTCAACTTCACATCGAGCACGAATCACCACCCGACCGCGCCCTGTATGGTACGCCTCACGAATCCCTGAGACCCCATTAATGATCCCCGCTGTTGGAAAATCGGGGGCTGGGAGATGCTCCATCAATTCATCAATCGTTAAGTTACCATCATGGAGCAGCGCAAGCGATGCATCGATCGTCTCATTTAGGTTGTGGGGGGGGATATTGGTTGCCATTCCCACCGCAATCCCTGCCGATCCATTCACTAATAGGTTAGGAATACGGGTGGGAAGGACAGAAGGCTCCTCTTCAGAACCATCATAGTTAGGGGTGAAATCGACCGTCTCCTTCTCAATATCTTCCAAAAGCGTATGAGCGATGCGACTCATTCGAACTTCGGTATAGCGCATCGCAGCGGGCGAGTCCCCATCCACCGATCCAAAGTTACCCTGACCATCTACCAACATGTAACGCAAAGAGAAGGGTTGAGCCATCCGCACAACTGAATCATAAATAGCGAGATCACCGTGAGGGTGATATTTACCCATCACATCCCCCACGATACGGGCTGATTTTTTATAAGGGCGATTCCAGCTATTGCTCACCTGATTCATCGAATGAAGAATACGGCGATGCACCGGTTTTAGCCCATCGCGGACATCGGGCAAGGCTCGCCCAATAATCACACTCATCGCATAATCGAGATAGGAGCTTCGCATCTCCTCTTCTAAACTGATTGGAACGACTTCTTTAGCAAATTCATTCATCGATAAACCTTCAATTTTCTAGTGATAAAGCAAACGGTTATTATACCATAAATGGGCATTTTCAGCGCTTTCTGAGCGAAAAAAAAGGCACCGATTCGATACCTTTCTATTTGACTTCCAAAGAAGTAATCTCTCTTAAAAATTACTGCAATTCAGTCTCTTCTACCTCAGAGATAGAGGAGCTCCTCTGTTGAGTATTTAGATTACGCTCCGCCTCTGCTGTGATCTCATCCCAATGAGAAGCACTGCCTGAGGTATTCCCCTCCCCAAGCTCTAACCGTTGAGTTAAGTTTGTTTTACTACGCCAGTTGGTTTGATCGATCTTTGAGCCTTCAGGGCAGAGCTTATCGGTATAGATTACCTTCCCCCCATCAGTAATACACTTATTGAGAACACCAATTCCGTGAGACTCCCGCTCTACGGTTGCACTTTTTCGCTCTCCCTCCTCTGCTACTGCAAAGTTACCGAGCAATACGGCTAAAATCGCCACTAATGAGTATCGTTTCATTAAAAATAACTCCTCTTTTCAGATTAAACATTTAGACTCATCTAATTAAATATCTTTTTGATTATATTGAGAAAGCCTTTCCCCTCTCTCTCTTCTTCTTTCGCTTCTCTATCCTCATCTCTATAGACTCGCTCTTTATGGGTGATATTGGTCTCATCAATCCAGCTATCATCCATCAATTTACTCCCTTGAGGACACCAACGATCGGTATAGGTTACCCTCCCCTTACTATCGACACACTTACTAAGGCGCCCCTGCTGTCGTGTCGATTCAAATGTTTCGTCAAGAATAACCCCCTCTGCGTTCACACTCCCGAAAAGAGTGGTAAGCAGGAGTAGAAGTGAAGCAACACCTCTCTCCCCTCCTCTTCGATTCCCCATCTTTTCCAAACTCCTTCACGACTCTTTAAAAAATTTCTTCAATCTCCCCCATTATGCAATTAATCAGCGGTAAATGCTCCCTTTTCGCGATAAAAGTGTGTGATAAGAT
>JASLFR010000070.1 GCA_030150565.1 Cardiobacteriales bacterium
ACTTTCCAGAAGGAGTTGAGGTTCCAAAATGTTATCACCCAACAGGGCGGGGACTTGAAGGGAGAATCGAAGAGAAACTCGCTTTTTTAAAGCAGTTGGATGATGCTGTAAAGCGGTCATAAGAGAGTATAAAATAGCTTAGTAATAAAAAATCCCCCTCTTATGAAAGAATAAGTAGGGGGATTTTTTTGAATGGGATTTAAGCGTTCTATTTACCCAATCATCTCAAGTGCTCTGTTGAGACGTTGAAGGGTCTTCTCTTTGCCCACTAAATAGAGGGTTTCATCTAAGTTGGGTGAGCTTGTCCGCCCAACAATTGCGGTGCGAAGGGGCATGCCAACTTTCCCCATCCCTACATCGAGATTTTTGGTAACCTGTTTTACGACCCCATCGAGCGCTTCGTGATTCCAATCAGCCTCGGTTAGAAGTTTTACGAGCTCCTCTAGTACCGGTTTTGAGGCTTCTGTAAGCTGTTTTGCAACCGCTTTTTCATCATACTCGAGCTCATCGATAAAGAGATATTTTACCTGCTCTGCAAGCTCTACAAGTGTGTGAGCTCTCTGAACGTGTGCTTTTACCACATCGGTAAGATACTCGTTCGCCTCTGTCTCAATACCAAGTTTTTTGAGGAAGGGGAGGAGTAACTCTGCTAATGCTTCAGGCTCACTCTCAATCATATAGTGTTGATTGAGCCAGCGAAGTTTTGAAGTGTTGAAAGCGCTTGCAGATTTGCTCACTTTTGTAATATCGAAGAGCTTAATCATCTCATCGATGGTGAAGATCTCTTGATCTCCATGAGCCCATCCAAGACGCACAAGGTAGTTAATGACCGCTTCAGGGAGATATCCTTGCTCATAATACTCCATTACTCCAACGGCTCCATGCCGTTTTGAGAGCTTCTGCCCATCATCCCCTAGGATCATGGAGAGGTGTCCAAATTGTGGCAGTTCAGCACCGAGCGCTTTGAAGATATTGACCTGACGATAGGTGTTGTTGATATGGTCATCACCACGAATAATGTGGGTAATCTCCATATCGATATCATCAACCACAACACAGAAATTGTAGGTGGGTGAGCCATCAGGGCGAGCGATAATAAGATCATCGAGTTCGCTATTATCAACGCTTAAGGTGCCGTGAATCATATCGGTGAAGGAGGTACGCCCCACTAAAGGGTTTTTAAAGCGTACAACAGGTTTTACCCCTTCAGGGATCTCGGGTAAGGTTTTACCCGCTTCAGGGCGCCATTTTCCGTTATAGCGAGGTTTTTCTTTCTTCGCTTCTGCCTCTGCGCGCATCTGATCGAGCTCTTCAGTAGAGCAGTAGCAGTAGTAGGCGTCGCCACTTTCGAGGAGTTTTTCAATCATCTCTGCATAGCGATCGAAGCGTTTTGTTTGATAAAAAGGGCCCTCATCGTAATCGAATCCGAGCCACTCAAGGCTCTCCATAATCGCTTCAACCGCCTCAGGGGTTGAGCGCTCAAGGTCAGTATCCTCAATTCTGAGTACAGTCTTTCCCCCATGGTGGCGTGCGAAAAGATGTGAGAAGAGAGCAGTTCTAGCTCCACCAATATGGAGAAATCCAGTGGGAGAGGGCGCAAAACGTGTCTTTATCATTGATATAAAATCCTGTGAGTTAAAATAAAAAAGATGTAAATCAGAACGTGCCGATTTACATCACTCAATAGAGATGTAGGGTGCGATTAGAATTGCACTTTAGGCGCTTCCCGTTTCGCTTCATCTGCTTTAAGCCACGGCATTTGTGGATACTTAAAGAGCCCTGAAACGAGATTATTGGGGAACGCTTCACGGTAGTTATTATACTCTTCAATCGTCCCATTGTAATGTTTACGATGGTTAGCGATGCGATCTTCGGTAGTTGAGAGCTCATTTGAGAGATTCTCCATCTGCTCATTCGCTTTTAACTCAGGGTAAGCTTCAACCACAGCCATTAAACGCCCAAGAGCTGAGCCTAATCCCGCCTCTGCTTGGGTAAAAGCGTTCACCATATCTCCATCATCGAGATGTTGTTTTGCTTGATTGAGAGCCCCTTGCGCTTGATTTCTGGCTTGAATCACATTAGTGAGGGTCTCCTGCTCATGCGTCATATACTGTTTTGCAACCGCAACTAAATTGGGGATGAGATCGTATCGGCGCTCTAGCTCTGTCTCTATCTGTGCAAATGAGGTTTTATACTGATTTTTAAGCACAACGAGGCGATTTCGTACCTTAATGATGAAGGAGATGAGAATGAAGAGTACGACACCCGTAATGATTAATTTCAGAAGCCCTGAGCTGATTGAGAGATTATCAAAAAATTCCATCTTTTATGCTCCTTTGTAGCAATTTATCTTCTACTCATTATAGAGGATTTAAGGCGTGTCGCTTCAATTATCTAAGCCTCATGATGCGCTTTTAACGCCTCTACTCTTTTTCGATTAGCTTCTCTCTGTTGAAGATAGAGCATCGCTTCATAAGTAAGAGGAGGGAGGAGGAGAATGGTGATCGAAAGTTCGCTCACCCCTCTGTAGGAGAGAAAGATAAAGAGGAGCGTTAAGGCGTATATAGGAATCCGTCCCCACATGGAGTAACGGATCGGTAGCGCTTTTAGAGCGTAGAGTTGAAGCAGGAGCAATGGAAGATTACTGATGAAGAGAATGGTTAAGAGATCGCGGGAGCGCTCTGAAATCGCTCGCTCAAGCGCAATACCTTGATCAATGCTCGCAGCCCCCCAAATTTTACTCTCAATAAAGGGGGGGAGTTCAATCCACCAAAGAAGAAGAAAGAGGAGGGGGGTGATCGTCGCTAGTATCAGAAAGAGGGGGCGGCTCTCTCTTTTAGGGGCGAAGGAGCCTCTTTTTACACCAAAAGGGCGCATCTGCCAGAGCTGTAGATGAATCCATGGCAGGGCTGCTAAGAGTGAGAGGGTAAAGATAAATATGATAGGGCGCTCTTCATAGGCGAAAGGGTAATTGAATCCTGTCAGCCACTGTGTAATGGAGCGGTAGAGTGTGGGGGCGATAAGGTTTGCCACCATAAAGAGGAGGGCAAAGCCGATCATTAAGGTTGTTAAGCGGACCAGTGGCTCTTGGCGATCGAGCCCTCTTTTCGCCTCCAACCGTTTTGAGAACCATAACCCCACCTCAAAGAGCAGAAGCACAATAGAGGCGAAGAGTACCTGAGAGATCGCATCAGGAGGGGTGATAATCGCTCCAATAACAAAAGCGCCGATAATCACGTAGGGACGAGAGCGGGCGATCTTTTCAGGGGAGATCACCTTCATCACAGTGAGTAGAATCACTACAATCGGAACTTCAAACGCAATTCCAAAAGCGAAGAAGAGGAGCAGAATAAGGGAGATTAGCTCATTAATATCTTGTTGTAAGAGTGAGCCTGAGATCTGTTGCGTTGTAAAGAAGCCAAAAGCGAGCGGCATCACCACAAAGTAGGCGAAGAGCACCCCGATATAGAAGAGAAATACACTCGCCACAAGGAGTGGGACGGCGATCTCTTTCTCATGATGATAGAGCCCTGGGGTGATAAATTTCCAGATCTGATAAAAAGTCCACGGAATTGTGATGTAAAAGGAGAGCCAAACCACCAAGCGGATCGGGGTTAGGAAGTTATCCTGAATTCGGATCGAGATCAGATTCGCCCCTTCTGGTAGACGAGCCACTAAAGGCTCAGCAACGTAGAGATAGATCGATTCTCTAAAGAAGATCAATATCAGAAGAATTAAGAAGACCCCTTGCAGTGCACGGATCAGATGGTGGCGAAGCTCAATAAGGTGGTCAAGGTAGCTCATCGGCTTCTTATCCCCTTCTGTTTTAGGGGTATCATTCGTTCTGTCGGTCATAAAATTTTACTCACTAATCAATTATGAGCGATGAAAAATCAGCTCTTGAATAAGACGAGTTCCCGTAATCGCAAGGAGGAGAACCAGTGTTGAGATTAGAACCAATTTCGCCGCCCGTCTGCCTCGAATATGGTAGCGATAATGGCCGATGAGTAATCCTCCATAGAGGAACCAAGCAGCGAGAGTTAACACAGTCTTATGAATGGTGCTCTGTGTAAACCATAGATCGAGAAAAAATGCGCTCGATAGAAGGCTTAAGGTGAGCAGAACCCAACCGATGAGAATAAGCTGAAAGAGCCAGCGCTCCATTCGTAAAATAGGGGGGAGATTCTTCGTTAAAAATGAGGGTTTTGGATGTTTTAGCGCACGATCTCTTAAGAGAATTAAGATCGCTTGTACGCCAGCAAGGAGTAGAATTGCGTAGGCGACAATTGAGGTGACAATATGAGCGCCAAGAGGGATTGATTGGGGCTCAATAGCGTGATCTGAATGGAAGGCAGAAGCGATCACACTCACCAGAGCGAGTGCTGTAATCGCAAAGGCGCTATTGAGATGACGTTCTGCTTTAGGTAGGACAATAATCATCATGATAAAGCCTGTTAAAGAGAGCGCTTTTAACGCCCCAATATTGAGATAACTCTCCCCCAATATCTGGTGACTTAAGAGAAAACCGTGAAAGATGATACCACCACTCATTCCTGCAAGTGCGCTTAAGTGAGCCGCTTTTGAGCGTGTCTTAATTAGCGTAAATAACGCTACAAGAGCAAAGGTGTAGAGCGTAAGGGGGGGAATGATTAAAAGCATAGACCTATCTATCTGTTTTTAAAATAAGGAGTGATATAGAAAACTTTAAAGGGATTCGCTTTTAAAGTAAACTATACGCCAATATCGATCCCATTATAACGCTAATTATAGAGCGGTTTTTGAGAGAATTCGCTCCCTTAAGAGTAGGAAGAAATATGTTTGAGAATTTAAGTGGTCGTCTGCGCCAAACGGTGAAGAGCCTTCGCGGACAGGCACGATTAACAGAAGATAATATTAAAGATGCACTGCGTGAAGTGCGTATGGCACTTTTAGAGGCGGATGTTGCGCTTCCTGTAGTGCGTGAATTTATTAAAGAGGTGCAAGCGCGCGCTATTGGGCGTGAAGTTGTAGATAGCCTCAATCCAGGTCAAGTATTGATTAAAGTGGTTCATGAAGAGCTCGTTAAGATTATGGGGGAGGAGAATGAATCCCTCAATTTACGTGCTCAGCCCCCAGCTATTATCCTTATGGCGGGTTTACAAGGGGCGGGTAAAACCACAAGCGTTGGTAAGTTGGCTAAATTCTTGCAGGAGAAAGAGGGGAAGAAGGTGGCAGTGGTTAGTGCTGACGTCTATCGCCCCGCTGCAATCGAGCAGCTTGAGAGAGTTGCTAAGCAGGTAGGGGCGGAATTTATCCCCTCTACAGTAGATGAGAAGCCTGAAAAGATCGCAAAACGGGCTAAAGATGTCGCAAAACGTGGCGGCTTTGATGTCCTTATTGTGGATACAGCGGGGCGTCTACATATTGATGATGAGTTGATGGATGAGATTAAGGGGGTTCATAAAGTCCTCGATCCCATCGAAACGCTCTTTGTTGTGGATAGTATGACGGGGCAAGATGCGGCGAATACTGCCAAAGCCTTCAACGATGCGCTCCCTTTAAGTGGTGTTATTTTAACGAAGGTAGATGGGGATGCTCGTGGTGGTGCGGCACTCTCAATTCGTCATATCACCCAAAAACCGATTAAATTCTTAGGAGTTGGTGAGAAATCGGATGCGTTAGAGCCTTTCCATCCTGAGCGATTAGCCTCCCGAATTTTAGATATGGGGGATGTTCTCTCACTTGTTGAAGAGATTGAAGCGAAAGTTGATCAGGAGCAGGCTGAGCGCTTAACGAAGAAATTTAAAGAGGGGAAACAGCTCGATTTAGAGGATTTCAAAGCGCAGATGGAGCAGATGCTCAATATGGGTGGAATCAACACCTTCCTCGATAAGCTCCCTGGTATGGGGGATATCTCTGAAAAGGTGAAGGGGCAGGCGGATGACAGTATCTTTAAGCGTAAAATTGCGATCATCAACTCTATGACGATTCAAGAGCGCCAAAATCCCAAATTGATTCGCGCTCCACGCCGTCTTCGAATCGCTAACGGTGCGGGGGTCAATATTCAGGAGGTGCATCGTCTCTTAAAAGAGTTTGACCAGATGCAACGGATGATGAAGAAATTGAAATCGGGCGGTTTGAGTGGTGTGATGCGCTCATTTAAAGGGATGTTGCCCAAATTCTAATGCTCCAGATGGATGGAGTCTAAAAGTAAGCAGGAGCGATGGAGGGTTGAGGAGAGACGTCACCTCCATCGCTTTTTTGTCAATGAAATATGAGGAGATTTAAACGATGTTTAATAGAAAAAGCCCCCCCAATATCGATCTGTTAACAGGGCGACAGGTCCCCCCTAATGAGGGGCATCCTCAATCGTATGAGAATGAGCGGATGTGGCGATTGATGGAGAAGACTTTAGGAGAAGCGACGGTGGAGCAGCGTCGTCGTCGCCGTTGGAGTAACTTCTTTCGCCTCATTATGGTGATCTATTTTGGAATTCTGCTCTTCAACCTCTTTGGGGATCGGGCGGGGAAGCAGAATATCCCTAAAGATGAGTTAGGGCGCCCCTACACTGAATATAGTGCAGTGATTCAATTGAAAGGGATGATTGCAGCAGATGAGGATGCAAGCGCCGACCGATTGATTCGAGCACTCACAAAAGCCTTTAAAGATGAGAAGGTGAAGGGGATTATTATCCAGATCAACTCTGGTGGCGGTTCTCCTGTTCAGAGTGGTTATGTTTATGATGAGATTAAGCGCCTTCGAGGCCTCTATCCCGATAAGAAGGTGTATGCGGTGATTGCAGATATTGGGGCATCAGGGGCTTACTATATCGCTGCAGCTGCCGATGAGATCTATGCAGATAAAGCGAGTTTAGTCGGCTCAATTGGGGTGACAGGCGCCTCTTTTGGATTTGTTGAGACGCTCGAGAAATTAGGGGTAGAGCGTAGACTCTATACCTCAGGTGAGCATAAAGCCTTCTTAGATCCCTTCCAGCCGATGCGGGAGGATGAGACTCAGTTTTGGCAGGAGGTTTTAGGAGGAGTGCACGAGCAGTTTATCAATGTCGTTAAAGAGGGGAGAGGGGAGCGTCTGAAAGTAGCGGAGCATCCCGATCTCTTCTCTGGGCTGATTTGGAATGGGGAGCAGGCGCTTGAGATGGGGCTGATCGATGGATTGGGCTCCTCCTCTTATGTGGCGCGAGAGGTGATTGGTGCCCCCTATTTGGTTGAGTTCTCAGCTGCGAAAGATCCGCTTCAAGAGTTCTTTAAAAAGTTAGGAGTCTCTTTTGCAACAGAACTCTTTACAAGAGCAAATACCCCTACACTGCAGTAGAATCTATTTTTAGAGGAGTAAGAGAGAAGCCCCATCGATGGATGGGGCTTTTTTTTATTTAATTAAAAATTAAGTATGAAGAAGCCCATCTTCTGCAAAGAGTCCCTTCATAATAAGGTGAGCTGTTCGCTCATTACACGCAACAGGAATGTTATAGAGTGTGGAGAGGCGAATGAGTGCTTTAACATCAACATCGTGGGGCATAGGTGTTAAGGGATCGGTGAAGAAGAAGAGAAGATCCAACTTCTGCTCACTAATCATAGCGCCAAGCTGTTGATCCCCTCCAAGCGGCCCGCTCTTTAAGCGGGTCAGATCGAGTTCACTATACGCCTCCAAAATTCGCTGCCCCGTTGTTCCTGTTGCGTAGAGCTTATGCTCTTTGAAGTAATCGCGATAGATGCCGATCCACTCTACAAGCTCCTGTTTCTTTGCATCATGTGCCACCAATCCGATTGAGTGCCTAATCAATGTCTACTCCTTATAAATATCTAAAATTGCTGCAACAATAGTGGTTTATTGTGACAGGTAGGTAACAGAGCGTCACCCCTTTCTCTTTAAATCTCGATACACCTTCTCATTCGTATGGTTAATCACGATAGGGGCGAGAAGGAGGAGAGCCAATAAGTTGGGGAGCACCATCAGCGCATTGAAGAGATCGGCCAGATCCCACACCAATTGAACTTTCACCATTGAGGCGAGAAAGACGCCGATCACCGCAATGAGCTGAAAAATTCTCAATGCTTTAGGGGAGGCAAAGAGATAGCGAACGTTGTTTTCAGCGTAGTAGTACCAGCCGATGATGGTGGAGAAGGCGAAAAAGAGGAGCGAGATAGAGATAAAGACCCCCCCAATATGGCCAAAAACGAGCTCATAGGCGTACTGTGTGACGGCAATTCCTGTCCCTTTTTCAGCATAAAATTGGAGGAAGGAGCCTGAAGCACCACTCTCAGCAAAACCTCGTAATCCAGAGGTGATGATCACCAATCCCGTTAAAGTGACGATAACACCAACGATGAAGACCCCCATCATCGCAACAAAACCCTGCTCTTCAGAAGAGCGTACTTTCGCAACAGCGTGAGCGTGAGGGGTTGATCCCATTCCCGCTTCGTTAGAGAAGAGCCCCCGTGCAATGCCGTAACTCATCGCTTTCTGAATCGCAATACCTGCCCCACCTCCTAATACTGCTTCTGGATTGAAGGCTGCAATAAAGATCGTTTTAAAAGCGGGCAGAATATATGCGTAGTTGTAAAAGAGCATCGTCAGAGCGCCGATAAGGTAGAAGAGCGCCATAGAGGGGACTACCTTTTCGGTAAAAGTGGCGATAGTGCGCAGCCCTCCCACAACAACAATCGCCATAATGGTTGCTACTCCAAGCCCTGAGATCCATGTGGGGATCTTTAAAGAGCTCTCAAAGGCGGCTGCTATTGAGTTCGATTGCACCATATTGCCAATGATGCCGAGCGCCAGAATAATAAGGATCGCAAAAGTGATGGCGAGCCATTTGAGCCCAAGCCCCTCCTCAATATAGTAGGCAGGTCCTCCAACACTCTGCCCTTGACGATCTTTAGTGCGAAATTTTTGCGCTAAAATCGCTTCAGCATAGATGGTCGCCATCCCTAAAAATGAGGAGACCCACATCCAGAAGATCGCACCAGGACCTCCTGCAATAATAGCAGTTGCAGGCCCTGCAAGATTCCCCGTCCCTACCTGTCCTGCGACTGCAGTTGTAATCGCTTGAAAGGAGCTCATCCCCGATTTATCCGCTTTCTCTCCTGAGAAGGTCATCCGTTTAAAGAGGGAGCGAAAAGCACTCTTAAAGCGGCGAATCTGAATAAAGCGCAAGCGAAAAGAGTAGTAGATTCCCGTTCCGCAGAGCAGATAGATAAGAAGATTATCCCAAAGAAAAGCGCGAACAAGAGTGAGGGCATCGATGAATGCTTGAGTCATATCAAATCCTAAAGTGATGAGGGGCGAGGGGTGGGAAAACTGTGGTCATGCTTAGCAATTAGGGGTAAAATCGGTGAGATTGGAGCGATCCTCCACCAAAAGGAGCAGTACGAATTGATGCACGACATTGTGCATTTGATCAATATCCACCTCTCGTAATGCCTCCGTTGTCTAAATGAAAACCAATAATTATAACGTAATTGTATTGGTGAACGATTAAAAATAGTAGGAGAAAATATGCAGGTTCTAGTCTTAGGAAGTGGCGTTATCGGTACAACGTTAGCGTATTATTTAGCGAAGAAGGGGCTTGATGTAACGGTTGTTGATCGTGAAGAGGGGCCTGCGCTGGAGACAAGTTACGGCAATGCGGGGCAGATCTCTCCTGGGTATGCAACCCCTTGGGCCGCTCCTGGCATTCCATTAAAAGCGATGAAGTGGCTTTTGCAATCTCACGCCCCTTTAGCGATTCGTCCCACACTCGATCCTTTCCAATATCGCTGGATGTGGCAGATGTTCCGTAACTGTAATGCTAAAGATTATGCAGTGAATAAAGCGCGGATGGTGCGAGTCTCTGAATATAGCCGAGATTGTCTGCGTGAATTGCGTCAAGAGACTGGTTTAACCTATGAAGAACGCACGCTCGGGACAATGCAGCTCTTTCGTACAGAGAAGCAGTTAGAGGCGATGAAGAGTGATATTGAGGTACTTGAAGAGTTTGGGGTCCCCTTTGAAGTGCTCGATCGTGATGGAATCATCGCAGCTGAGCCTGCGCTTGCAGAGCGGGTGGATAAATTGAAAGGGGGCTTACGTCTTCCTAATGATGAGACGGGGGATTGCTTCCTCTACACCAACCGTTTAGCTGAAAAGGCGAAAGAGCTTGGGGTGAAATTCCTCTTCAATGCGACGGTTGAAAAGATCAGTGTGAATGGCGATAAGATTGAAGGGGTCTTTGTTAATGGTGAGTTGATGCGTGCTGATAAGTATGTGGTTGCGCTTGGTTCCTACTCCACGCCCCTCTTAAAAGAGATTGGTCTTAAGATTCCCGTCTACCCATTGAAGGGGTACTCACTCACTATTCCGATCACCAATCCTGAGATGGCGCCTAAATCAACGGTTCTTGATGAGTCTTATAAGGTGGCGATTACCCGATTTGATGATCGCATTCGTGTTGGAGGAATGGCAGAGATTAGCGGATTTGATCTCTCTTTGAAGAAGAATCGTCGTGAAACATTAGAGATTGTAACGCGTGATCTCTATCCAGAGGGGGGAGATATCGATGCTGCTGAATTCTGGACAGGATTGCGCCCCACAACACCCGATGGAACGCCCATTATTGGAGCAACCCCCTATGAAGGGCTCTACCTCAATACAGGGCATGGAACATTAGGATGGACAATGGCGGCAGGTTCTGGACGTTATCTAAGCGATCTTATTGCAGGTGAGGAGCCTGAAATTGATACAGAAGGATTAGATATCTTCCGTTATCGCTAAAAATCTCTCTCTAAAGAGAAAAGCCCCTCTTATTGAGGGGCTTTTTTGTGAGTGTTCTGATCAACTATTGATAATCAGCCGCTGTGCGATAAATACGAACCCCCACAGCATCGGTATCTTCGATTGCTGTTAGTTTATTTAGCTCAATAGTGAGCGCAGGAATGGAGAATCTCTCAATTAACTCCTTCGCTAAGCGCTCTGTAAAGGTCTCCACCAGTAGAAATGCGGAGTTCTTAGCGAACGCTTTGATATAATTGCTCACCTTCTCATAATCGAGGGTGAGGGCAATATCATCATTCTCAGCTGAAGGGCGATTATCCCACTCCATCTCAAGATTGAGACTGATCGGTTGAATATTATCCCGCTCATGAGGATAAATCCCGATAATGACATCCAGCTTTACATTCTTAATAAATACAATATCACTCATGTTCTCATCTCTCTCGATCAGTAGGTGCCTGCAATTAAGACAAACAGAAATACAGCGACGATCAGAATACCGATTAGGGCTAGCCATGCGCGGAAGAAATTTTTCTTACTCGGA